>NC_009615.1:1947500-2135000 GCF_000012845.1 Parabacteroides distasonis ATCC 8503 | reverse complement strand
TGTATCGATGATGCTGCCGCCGCTGTCGCTTGGACATTCAACGAGATTGAGAAGTATGGTGGGGATAGGCGTAAAATCTTTGTCTCAGGTCATTCCGCCGGAGGTTATTTAACGAATATGGTCGGACTGGATAAGAAGTGGTTGACTAAGTATCGGATAGATGCTGATGCCATCGCCGCATTAATCCCTTTCAGCGGTCATGCGATCAGCCATTTCGCTTATCGGCAGGCGAAGGGAATGAAAGATACCCAACCGAGTATCGACGAGTTCGCCCCTTTGTTTTACGTACGTCCTGACGCTCCTCCATTGATTATCGTCTCGGGCGACCGGGAGATGGAGATGCTGGGCCGCTATGAGGAGAACGCCTATTTTTGGCGTATGATGAAAGTGGCCGGACATAAGAATACTTATATCTATGAGTTGGACGGATATGATCATGGATCGATGGCCGCTCCCGCCTTTCACATCTTAAAGAATCACGTGAGGATGATCTTGAAGGGTTCAGAAACCCGGTAATTTGATTAACTATTAATTTAATACGTATGGTTCTCTTTTCTTTATTAATGGTCTTGATTTGCTTGAACGCATGTTCTGGAGCGAAGATCTCGGACAATGTAACGGTGTATGTCACGACAAACGATCGTGCGAAAGATTTCGTGAGAAGTGAGATCGCCTTGGGGGACAAACAAGCCGCCTCGCCTTGCGTGATAACGATAGACCCTTCGGTGCGCTATCAGACGATGGATGGCTTTGGTGCCGCCGTGACAGGCTCTACCTGCTATAACTTGATGCGGATGGCTCCCGAGGATCGGACAGCTTTCCTGAAAGAGACTTTCTCTGATACGGAGGGGATGGGGTATAGCTATATCCGTATCTCGATTGGCTGCTCGGACTTTTCTTTAAGTGAGTATACTTGTTGTGACACGAAGGGTGTCGAGAATTTCGCCTTGCAGAGCGAGGAGAAGGAGTATGTGATACCGATCTTGAAGGAGATCTTGGCGATCAGCCCTTCTATAAAAATCTTGGGATCGCCTTGGACTTGTCCAAGATGGATGAAGGTGGATAACTTAAAGGATTTGCGCCCGTTCGAGTCGTGGACTAGCGGACAGTTGAATCCCGCTTATTATCAAGATTACGCTACCTATTTCGTGAAATGGATACAGGCGATGGAGGCCGAGGGGATTCCTATCGAGGCGATAACTCCCCAAAACGAACCTTTGAACCGAGGAAATTCCGCTTCCTTATTTATGGGATGGGAGGAGCAACTCTCTTTCGTGCGTGACGCTCTAGGCCCTAAACTGAAAGAGACTGGCCTCAAGACGAAGATCTACGCTTTCGACCATAATTACAATTACGATAATATGTTGGAGCAGCAAGGCTATCCGATGAAAATCTACGAGGATGAGAATGCCGCTTCTTTCCTGACAGGTGCCGCTTACCATAATTACGGGGGCGACCGGGAGGAGTTGAATAACGTAAACGGCAAGTTCCCCGATAAAGAATTAATATTTACGGAAACTTCTATCGGCATGTGGAATGATGGACGTAACTTAGAGAAACGCTTGATGGAAGATATGGAGGAGACGGCCTTGGGTACGGTGAATAACTGGTGTAAGGCAGTTATCGTATGGAACTTGATGCTGGATAACGAGCGGGGACCGAACCGAGAGGGTGGTTGCCAGACTTGTTATGGTGCCGTGGATATCGATCGCTCGGATTATAAGACGATTACCCGGAATTCTCATTATTATATTATCGGTCATTTATCCTCTGTGGTGAAGCCGGGGGCAGTACGGATCGGCTCTAAAGGGTATACGGCTGATGGGATTATGTATTCCGCCTTCGAGAATTTAGATGGAACGGAAGCGCTCGTATTACTAAATAATACGGACGGGACTAAAAATATAACGGTAAACAGTGGCGAACGTTCGTTTACCTATGAGGTTCCCGCTAAAGCAGTCGCTTCTTTCCGTTGGAATCTTTACTAATAGGAGGGGGTGTTAAAAGTTGGTATTATGGCACGCAGATTTAGCAGATTTACGCAGATAATATATTGATTTTCATGTCATAAATCTGCGGTCATCTGCTCAATCAGCGTTATCTGCGTGCCATGTTCACACTTTTGACACACCCCCGAATGTCCAATACTTTATCTATAGTGGCAACAAGCCGGTAGCTTATCATATACGGCTTTATCCGCCTTATCCATATCCGTGTCATGGCCTACTTTAGCGATCGCCTTGCTGATCGCTTTTGGGGAGGTCTTTTGGGGATTGTACTGGAGATGGATCATCTGGGTATCTTTGTCCCAATGAGCGGATAACACACCATTTACTCCTTTGGCCGCTTTCTCGATACGTTCCTTGCACATATCGCAAGAGCCTTTGACACCGAACATGGCATGCTCGGAGGCTACCCCCGTGGCGCTTTGCGCATGCATCATATGCCCCTCATGCCCAATCATAGGCTTGGCGGGCTCGTCGCCGTTATTCATCATGGAAGTTTTTCCCTCCAGCTGTGCGCTGGCGTCTATGGCGAAGACTCCGTTGGTTACGATTTCCTCACCTTCTCGCAAGCCATTCAAGATAACATAAGAGTTACCAAGGGAAGGGCCTAGCTCCACCTCACGCATCAAGAAAGCGGGGGTATTCGTATCCGGTTGCTTTACGTACACGATAGCACGTTTACCCGTCCAGAGCACAGCGGTTTGCGGTACGACGATCTCGTTCTTATAGTTGCGGAGCGGGGCGCTTACGTTTGCCGTGGCGTACATCTCGGGCTTGAGCTCCAAAGAGGCGTTCGGTACCTCTACACGGACCTTGGCGGTACGGGTCGTCGTGTTCAAGATCGGGTCGATGAAAGATATCTTACCCGAGAACTTCTTGCCGGGTAGCGCTTGCAAGGTAAATTCCACCGGATCACCTTTGCTAAGGAAAGGGAGATCCATCTCGAAAGCGTCGAACAAGGCCCATACCTTCGTGAGGTTCGCCACGTCGAAAAGGATAGCTCCTTGGGATACATAATCGCCTTGGCTTACCCGCTTGGACAGGACGATACCGCTCGTGTTCGACTTGATCTCTACAACCGGGGAGATAGAGCCGGATTTCTCGATAGCGGCGATCTGGGCGTCTGTCATCTTCCATAAATATAGTTTTTCACGGGCGGCCTGTATCAATTGAGGTTGTCCCATGCGGATCGCTTCCAACAATTCTTGCTGGGCGGTGAAAAGCTCGGGGGAGTAGAGGGTAGCGAGGGTTTGTCCGGCACGCACCGTCTCACCTGTGAAATCAACGTTCAAGCTCTCGATGCGTCCGCTTACATGGGCTGTTTGAGATTGCAGGCTACGCTCGTCCGGTACGATCTTGCCGTATAAACGGACTTGCTTGACCGGATTCTGGCGGGATACCTTGGAGGTTTGTACGTCCGCTAAGGCTGCTGCTTCTTCCGAAAGCTGAATGGCGTTGGGATCGATGGCCTCGTCCGAGAAGGAGCTCTTACGTACGGGGATCAAATCCATGGCGCAGATAGGGCATTTACCCGGCTTGTCTTGGCGAATTTGGGGATGCATGGAACAAGTCCACTCGCCGGCCTCGTTCTGTTGGAGGTCGTGGCCATGCGTAGGGTTGTGAACTTCCGTGCCGGTCTCGCTCGCTTGTGACGCATGGCTGTCGGTATCGGAGTTATGGAACAGGAGCCAGCCCAACAAGAGGCCGCCCGCTAGGAACAGGATATATATCAGGTACTTGGATTTTACGGTTTCATTTATATTTTTCATTTTCTTATTCGTTTACAGAGGTGGATATTAATTTCTCGATTCCGGCGATTTGGGTATTATATTCCGCTATCGCTTCGCTTTTCTTTAAGTGATAGTCCAACATTTGTCGCTCCACTTGGATCACGTCGGTCAAGGTCGTTCTTCCTGTCGAGAATTCCCGGACGATCAGTTGGTAGGTGGCCAACGATAGATCGTATTGTTTCTGGTACAAATCGATTTTCCGTGCGGCATCTTCCAATTGCTGGGTAATACGGATATACTCGGCTTGCAGTTGGTTCATCGTGTTCTCGTACTTCAACTCGCTGGATTTCCAATAATGCTTGCTTTCCCGTTGCTGTGCGTTATATTTCTTACGGAAGATAGGAAGGCTGATCTTTAGCATGGGCATGAACATATCCTTTCCGTTCATACCGGACATAGAGCCCATAGACATATCCTCTGGTTTCTTCCCGATCAAGGAATACTGGAGGCCGATACCTAGCATGGGGTAACTCATTTTCTTGTCCATCTCCGCCTTGGCCCGGTAAGCGTTTCCTTCCGCCTCCAGCATGGTAAGCATGGGGTTGTTGGAGATGACGCTGTCGAGAGCCATCGACTCACTCCATGAGAGAGGAAGCCGTTCCAACGAGTCGGGGACGGAAATCGGGGTAGCTAGCGACTGATTGAGCAACGTATTAAAAGCAGCCTCGGCCGTTTTCCGTTGCGATAACAAGGAGGCTAGCGTATTCTCCAGTTCTACCTTCTCCATCTGGATTCGCAGTACGTCCGACATTCCGCCTATGGAGTTGCCACTTCCCATAGAGCCTCCACCCATAGGGCTATCGCCGGACATTCCGGACATCGTACTACCGGATGCTCCCGTGCTTTGTACCGTAGGGCTTCCCATGCTACTGCCTCCCATACCCGACATACCTCCACCGGATACGGCGGGAGGAGTCGATGGAGCAGAAGATACGGGGGAGGGTAGGACGGAGGAACCGCCCGCCTTCGCCGACGGAGCGGAGAAGCGGTTCAATGCCAACTGTTCCAACTGGTCTAGCAGACGAAGGTTCGCCTGCGTATTTTTATATTGCTCGCTGATATTGCAAAGCTGGTACCATTGACTCTTCACCTCATAATACAGGTTGTTGCGACTGTTACGGAATTGTTCGTAAGCCATCCGGGCCATCTCGGTCGCCTCGTTGCGGGCCGCCTTCCGGGTACCGAACCAAGGGAACATTTGCATCAAGGTGAAATCCGCTATTTGCTTTCCGGACAAGATCTCCATCGGTTTCAGGAAGAAACCGATCTCCAGTTCCGGGTCCGGATAGGCTCCGGCTTGCGGGACTTTCTCCAAAGATGCCTTATACAGGGAGAAGTCGGCGTTGATCTGCGGATTGTTACGTGCCGCCAGTTCCAGATAATAGCCTAAACTATCGGCCGGCTGGGAGTAAGCGAAAAGGACGTTTAGCATCCCCAGTACACCTGCCATGATGATTGATCTGATTCTTTTATATCTCATAAGTCGTTACCTCCTCTTGAATTTTATTCTTTTGTTCTTTCTTTATAGCGTTCTCCCGCCACCAGCATTGCAGGACGGGAACGACAAACATGGTCATGCTCTGGATCAGCATACCCCCGAACGTAGGGATAGCCATCGGTACCATGATATCCGCCCCCTTACCGGTAGAGGTAAGTACGGGGAGTAAAGCTATCAGGGTAGTGGCTGTAGTCATGGCCGCTGGGCGTACCCGTTTCAGTCCGGCGGCTACTACCGCTTCCCGGATATCGTGCTTGGTGCGGGGGGCTCGCTCGAGGAATACATGATGGATGTAGGTTCCCATCAATACCCCATCATCCGTAGCCACACCGAACAAGGCGATAAAACCGACCCAGACTGCCACGCTCAGATTGATCGTGTGCATCTGGAAAAGATCCCGCATATTCTCTCCGGCGATGGAGAAGTTCATGAACCAATCCTGTCCGTAAAGCCATAGCAAGATAAAACCTCCGGCGAAGGCCACGAACACCCCGGAGAAATGGATCAGTGAGGCAGTGACCGTCTTGAATTGAAAGTATAGAACCAGCAGGACGATCAACAAGGCGAGGGGAACGACGATCATCAGCCGGCTGGTGGCACGCTCCTGCTGCTCGTAATTGCCGGCGAACTTATAGGATACGCCGGGATCAAGGTTCAACCCTCCCTCCTTTATTTGTTGCTCAAGGATGCGGGAAGCCTCTTTCACGACATCCACTTCCGCCTTCCCCGCCAGTTTGTCAAAGATGACGTAGCCTACCAAGAAAGTGTTCTCGCTTTGGATCATCTGCGCTCCACGGGTATAGTTGATATCGGCTAGCTCTTTAAGCGGGACTTGCGCCCCAGTGGCGGTCGGTACGAGGATCATACCTAGCGCCTCCGGATTATCTCGAAGCTCACGAGCGTAGCGTAGGCGCACCGGGAAACGTTCCCTGCCTTCCACGGTGCGGGTCAGTACCATGCCACCGACAGCGGCACTTAATATCTCTTGCAAGTCCTCCACGTTTACGCCGTAACGGGCCATATTCTCACGGTTCAGCTCGATCTCCAGATAAGGGGCGCCTACCGCACGGTCGTAAAATACGGAAGAGGGAATAACGGAGGGTACCTCTTTCAATGCCTTCTCGATCGCCTTTCCGGCTTTCTCGATCGTCTCCAGATCCGGGCCATACACCTTGATACCCATCGGGGCGCGCATACCGGTGGACAACATGACGAGACGGGCCTCGATAGGCTGCAGCTTCGGGGCGGAAGTCAATCCCGGCAGATGGGTGACGTTCACGATCTGTTGCCAGATATCGTTCGTGTTCTTGATCTCCGGTCGCCATTGGCGGAAGTAATCGCCTTTAGCGTCTGGAATCAGGCTGTCTGAGGGAATCAGCCGGAAACCGTCTTTGGGGTTATATACGCCTCCATCTTTTAGGAGATACTCCCCTTGCCGGTTTACCTTGAAACGTTCCCTTTTCCCGTCCTCATTCAGGATATATTCCGGACGGTAGTTGATTGTATTCTCGAACATCTGTACCGGTGCTGGATCGAGGGCGGAGTTTACACGGCCCCATTTACCGATGGCGGTCTCCACCTCGGGGATAGAGGCCAGCCGTTTGTCGAGCGCCTCTATATAATCAAGGTTTTGCTCGATACCGGAATGCGGCATGCTAGTCGGCATCAGTAGGAAAGAACCTTCGTTCAGGCTAGGCATAAACTCCTGTCCGATGCCTCTCCATATCCAGAAACCGAATACGATGGTAGCTCCCGGAATCAACATGAATTTCCAGCGGTTATCCAAGCACCAGCGCAATATCCTCTCATAATAGATAACGAGCAGCCACAGGATGCTTAGGATGATGGCTACGCAACCCGCCACGAACAGGATATTGGCGAGCATCCCTTTTTGCGGCCCCATCGGCAACCATTCCTCGGACAGGTAATAGATCGAGACAAAGAGGGTGATACCGATATTGATATAAGTGCTCATCTGAGGCTTCTTCCAATACCCGGACAATAGATTATTCAACCCGACTGCCGTTAGCCCGATAGCGGGAATACTGCCATAGATAATAAGTAAGGCGATTCCGGCCACGATCAACAGGTAATTCAGTATTTTCCGTATCTGCCTTGAATGGATCTTTATCGAGAACAACCAATACGATAGGGAAGGAAGCAAGATCAATCCCAGCACGAAGGCGGAAGCCAAAGCATACGTCTTGGTGTAGGCCAAGGGCGAGAACATCTTCCCTTCCTGCGCCTCCATGGTGAAGACGGGGAGGAAGCTGACGATCGTCGTGATCATCGCCGTACTGATCGCCCCGGACACCTCGCTTACCGCCTTATAAATAAGGTTGACAAACGCCTTTCCCCCCTGTATATGCCTGTTCTCGGGCATCTCCCGGTAACGGATGATACTTTCCACGAAGACGACCCCTACATCCACCATCACGCCAATGGCGATCGCTATACCCGATAAAGCCACGATATTCGCCGCTATCCCCGTATAACGCATGATGATGAACGTGGCGAGCACCGCTATCGGTAGCATACTGGCGATAACGATAGAGGCCCTTAGGTTGAGCACCAGCACGATGATGACGATCACGCAGATCAATATTTCGTGGGAGAGGGCGGTCTCCAACGTCCCGATCGTCTCCTTGATAAGCCCCGTACGGTCGTAGAACGGCACGACGGTTACCTTGGAGACCGTCCCGTCCGCCAGTACCTTTTGGGGCAATCCCGGCTCCATCTCCTTGATCTTCGCCTTTACGTTATTGATAACCTCCAAGGGGTTGGAGCCATAGCGGGCTACTACCACTCCGCCCACGGCCTCCACACCCTCCTTGTCCAGCCCTCCCCGTCGGGTTCCGGGACCGATATTCACGAACGCCACGTCCGATATGCGAACCGGTACGCCTTCCCGAACGGTGATGACGGCATTCTCTATATCTTTTACATTCTTGATATACCCCAAGCCCCGGATCAGGTACTCCACCTTGTTGATCTCCATCGTCTCGGCGCCGATATCGAGGTTGCTCTTCTTGATGGCGCTCATGATATCCATCACGGAGACGTTGAAGGCATACATGGCATCCGGGTTCAACTCGATCTGGTACTCCTTCACGAAGCCGCCCGCCGAGGCAACCTCGGATACCCCCTCGGCGGAGGATAAGGTGTACTTGACGTAGAAATCCTGTATCGTACGCAACTCCTCGGCGTTCCAGCCTCCGGTAGGTTTACCGGTCTTGGGGTCCCGTCCTTCCAGCGTATACCAATAGATCTGCCCGAGGGCGGTAGCGTCCGGTCCCAAGGTAGGCTGTACGCCTTCCGGCAAGGTTCCCAGAGGCAGGGAGTTCAGCTTCTCCAATATACGGGAACGGCTCCAGTAGAACTCTATATCGTCATCGAAGATAATGTATATGAAGGACATCCCGAACATGGAGGAACTACGGATCGTCTTCACTCCCGGGATACCTAAAAGAGAGGTGGTCAGCGGATAGGTGATCTGGTCTTGTATATCCTTCGGCGAGCGGCCCATCCATTCCGTGGCCACAATCTGCTGGTTATCGCCGATATCGGGGATGGCGTCTACCGGAATCGGATTCCGGGGAATGATCCCTCCGTGCCAATTGAAGGGGGACGTGGAAATGCCCCATACGATAATCAGCACTAGTAAAAGTAAGGTTACCACCCTGTTCTCAAGGAAGTAACGAATGATTCTATTTAACATTTGAATGAGCTTTTATGATTTGAAAACATATGAGAACGCTTATTTGTTCGTCTTTGAAGGCAAGCGATCACATGAGTACTCGTGATGTTTTACGCCAGTACTCGCAATGGATTACTCCAGTATTTGCAATGGATTACTCCAGTACTTGCGGTGGATTACTCCAGTACTTGCAATAGATTACGCCGGTACTCGTGCGTAAACAGACGTAAATCGCCTTTTAAAAAGGAAGCCTATACCGCTAAATCAAAAAAGTACAATGATGGACGAATAACGGGATAGCGCTATTCTCCTTGGGTGGATTAATAAAGGGATTGGAACGTGTTGTCTCGTCTCGCCCGGCGATCTTATAGGAGTCGAGTAGATCGAACAACAAAACTACAGCGACAGGAGCGGACAATTGCACGAGCGTATTCGCCACATCCTGATCGACGGATAACTTAACATATTCCGTCTCGGTAGAGCAGCACTTATGGGACGTGCCCGCCTCACCGCAACTGGGGCAAGTGTCAAGATACTGCAAACTCACCTCCGCCAACTTACCCATACAATAATGGTAATTCAGCGCAAACCCGGAGGAAACCCCGAGGTAAAAAACAGCGAGTATGAACAATAAAAATCTTCTCATCCCAAGTAATATATTCCGCAAATATATGAATATTTTTTGAATGGGCAATAGGACGGAAAAAGTGCTCGTAGGGTTGTTAAAATCAGAACCTTTTCTTTATAGCCTTGTTCAAAGTAGGTAATTAATCTAAACAAAACACATTTATGAGACTATTTGTACAAGGAGCAGTATTACTGCTAGGCATGGGATTCTTATCGGCTCCCGCTAAGGCTCAGAAGGTGGTCATCGAGGATGATGCGCCAAATTCGATAGTCCTTGTCAGCCAAGACAAGGCAGGTGATGAAATCGTGAGGATAATGAATGAGACGCAGAGCCCTCGTTTCCACGACCCGAAAGCCCCCCGCTTCGTATTGACCGATCGTAAGGGACGTTTCGCCTTGGGTATCGGCGGTTACGTGAAGGCTACGGCGGAGTATGATTTCGGCGGTATCTCGGATGATGTCGATTTCTATCCGTCCATGATCCCGAATGGTGAACAGAACTACGTCCGTAACCAGTTCCAGATGGACGCCACTACGAGTACGATATTCTTGAAATTGGTGGGCCGTACCAAACGCCTCGGGGATTTCGTCGTGTATACGGCGGGTAACTTCCGGGGAGGCAGCAAGGTCTTCGAGCTCCAGAACGCCTATGTGTCTTTCCTTGGTTTCACGATGGGTTACGATTATAGTACCTTCATGGATCTGGCCGCCCTTCCGCCCTCGATCGATTATGCGGGGCCTGCCGGACAGGTTTTCAGCCGTGCCACCCTGTTACGCTATGAGCGTGCTTTCGGTAAGGGATGGAAAGCGGGTGTAGGTATCGAGATGCCAGTGGTGGATGGCATCACGAACCAAAGCGTGAATATCAGTAACCAACGTATGCCGAACTTCCCTGCCTATATCCAATACGCTTGGAATAAGAGCAGCCATATCCGTGTAGCTGGTATCGTACGTAATATGACGTACGAGAACTTGGTGGCGCAACGGGCCGAGTCTAAGGCCGGCTGGGGCGTGTTTGCCGCCTCTACGTTCAATGTGACGAGCAAGCTGAACTTCTACGGTCAGGCTACTTACGGCCGGGGTATCAGCCAGTTCTTGAATGATATCAGTAATCTGGACGTGGATCTGGTTCCGGACCCCGAGGCCAAAGGCAAGATGCAAGTGCTTCCGATGATGGGTTGGTATGCTGGCTTGCAGTATAATATCACGCCGAAGGTATTCGTCTCCAGCACCTATAGCCAGACTCGTTTATACAGCGAGAATGATTACCCGGTTACCCCGTCGGATCAATACCGCTACGGTCAATACTTGGTAGCCAACATTTTCTGGAACGTGAACGCCAATCTGCAAGTCGGCGCCGAGTACTTGAGAGGCTGGCGTACCGATTTCAACGATATGACCCGCCACGCCAATCGACTTAATGTTTCCGCTCAATATAACTTCTGATAATGTAGCGTTTTGTAAATGTGCCACACCGGGGGATTCTTGGTGTGGCATTTCTTTTCGAGGCGATTGGCAGATCAGCGATTAATAGATGTTCGCCATGCTAACCAGCGGCTCATACAGCTTCTCGATATCCTGCGAATCGATCTCGATCTCTACCTGATCGCCGGGGATAAGGGTCTGTCCAGCAGGAGCCAAGTCCTTGCGATCCCGGTGAATAGTCTTGATGATACAACGTTGGGGGAGGGTGAGGTGATCTACCTCCTTCCCGTCGAAATAGGCACCTGTCATGATCTCGACGAACAGGCTGGAACGCCCTTCGGCACGGAAGGCTGGAGTCGAGATCATCTCGTCATAGAGAACCACGTTAAAGGGCTTTATCTGTAGCATTTCCGTGAAGTAATACGTAAGCCCGCCGACAATGATAGAGGGGTAGAATACATCCAGATGCCCGGTTATCTCCGTAATCAAGACGATACCCGTCAGTGGTGTCCGGACTACCGCCACCAAGAAACCTACCATGCTGATTAACATGATATAGCTGATGCTCTCCGTCTCAATGAAACCATACTTCACCAATAATAAGGCGATGATCTGCCCGAACAATCCCCCGGTAACTAGTGTAGGGATGAAATTCCCTCCCGGCAGTCCGGAGGAGAAAGAGAGAGACGTGAATATCAAGTGGATGAGCATCATCGCCGCTATCCATAAAACGGGGTGATATCCATGCATCGCTTGCATGATAAGGAATTGCTCGCCTCCTCCTGTCAAGTCGATCTCCGTCAATGAGATCGTATACGCTATGATAAGCAGGTACAACATCTTCATATAAGGAGGATGCTTCAGTCTGGTAAAGAAATCCTTGCACCAAAGGGTAAACATCGAGTAAATTTTCCCGAAGACGGAAATAACCACGGCCAGAAATAAGAACAACTTCAGTTGATCTATAAAAGTAGCCTGCGGGGCAATAGCGCTAATCTGCGAGTAGGGGTTGAAGGGAAAAATCAAGCTCGCTACGCCTCCCGCCACGACCCCTGCCAGCAAGGTGGTAATGGCGGTCTTGGGAGCGTCGAACCGTTCGATGGACTCGATCACCAAAAGTGAGGAAGCGAGGGGAGCGGCGAAAGCGGCGGCCAATCCGGCACCTGCGCCGGCGGCCAAAAGTTGCTTGCGCTCTCCAGCCAATACGTGTCCCCATTTGGAAATGATATTCCCCACGTAAGATCCGATCTGTACGCACGGCCCCTCACGACCAAGGGACAGGCCGGCGCTGATTGCTAATATCCCTCCCGTGAACTTGGCGATTAATTGTGTCAACGGGTTCTTATAAGTGATCCTGCCATTGATAACCGCCCGTGTCTGGGGAATGCCCCCACCGGTAATCAGCGGCATCTTCTTGACCATCCAATTCACACAAAGCAATATACCCCATAGCGTGAAGAAGAACAAGACATGGAAATACCAAGGGTAATGACCGTCGAAAAAAAGTTTCCGGCTATTGAATAACTGCTGGAGCAGATAGTGATAAGGTACCGCTACCAACCCGGTCAGCAATCCCACGAAAATGCTTACAAAATAAAGCCTGGCGTCAATAAGTTTCAATTTCCAGATCCGCCAGCGCCTCAATTTTGTTATATCTAAGAGATCATTATCCATCGGACTCACCTTGTTTTCGTTTCCTGTTACAACAACCAAGGTAAATAAGAGGTTTAAAATCTCATTCCATTGAACCTTTTTTTAAAAGCCTTGTTATTAAGATATAGTGTTTTTCATGGTATTAGAATTAAGTTAGATTAGGTTATCCGTCTTGTTCGTGAGAATAGGGCGGTTTTCCTGTTTATAGGGGTTTGTACTTTGAGGCGGTTAGGATTTCTTGGGCGTCGTTGTTTTGCATCAACGCCTCCGGGGTAGATCCCGTCTCCTTTATGTACTGGTTGATGATCTGCCAGCCTATCCAAGTCCCGATATTCCCGGGAGCGTCGTTCCCGGGGAAAATGGTCGGGGTATCCTCGAAATATTGGGAAGTCGTCAGTTGATCCGGGGTATAAAGATGCTTGCGCTCGATGATTGCTTTCCAGATTGTTCCTTCGTTGTCCTTGCACCAGTTGTAGGCCTGTTCGGTGTATCCCATTAGCTCGGCGGCATCGGGAACGCCTAAGGCTTGCGAGAGCAGGTATTTGATTTTTCCCTCGTAAATCATCCGGTCCAGCAATACGTTCTCTTTTCCTGCGAAAGGATATTCGGACATGAGCCAACCCGCCAGATAATCCGGGACTACAAGTCCACGTTGCATTTTCAATTTCTGGGAGTCATAGAAGAAATCCTGATACAAGGGATAGTCCTTTCCCATATACTTATCGATGGAAAGGGAAAGCAGGCTATCGCCTACCAATACGTTCTGGTTGAAACCAGATACATGCATATAGATAGCAGGGATCTGCATCGAGGGGAAATTCTCCTTTAGATAGGCGAATCCGTACCCCAAGGATTTCTCGATATCCTCCACGGAATCATATTGGGTGATAGCGTCACGATACAAGCCTTTCAAGGTAGGCTCCGAGTAATAATTCCGCATTTTCTCGAAGAAGCCGGGAGTCTCGATGGTTTGCAGGTTTAATATGCCTTTCCCGATGATATCCAGCATTTCCGGGTATTGTTTGATTAGTTCGGGTTGCAAGGTGGTATCTCCCGTATCGATCAGCCGGAATAAATCCTTGTCAAAACGATTGATATGCAGGGGTTCGACGGTAGCGTAGTTGATCGTATTTGTGTTTTGCCCGTTGCAGCTCAATAGCGTAGCGGACAAAATGCAGGCCATGATGAGTTTTGTAACCATATCTCTTCGTATAATAATGTAATATGATAAGAAACGGATCGCATGGGGTAATATTGTGTGACTGGCATCTTATTACTACCTTTGCCTCCCTTTTATTTAAGATTCATCATGCGATATACGAACAAACAAATTCTAAAGATCACGTATCCGGTATTAATCAGCTTGCTCATGGAGCATATGATCGGATTGACGGACACCGCTTATCTGGGACGTGTCGGCGAGGTTGAGCTAGGTGCCTCCGCCTTGGCAGGAGTCTATTATCTCGTGATTTATATGCTGGGCTTTGGTTTCAGTGTAGGAGCTCAGGTGCTGATGGCACGTCGTAATGGTGAGGGGGAGTATAAGCGGATCGGCGAGGTTTTCACGCAAGGCGGGCTATTCCTTTTTCTGCTGGCGGCGGTGTTGTTTACGGCCTCTAATCTGCTTACGCCCTATCTGCTCCACCGGATGATCGGCTCAGAAGAGGTGTATCGGGCGACGATGAGCTATCTGGACTGGCGGGTGTACGGGTTCTTCTTCTCTTTTATAGCGGTGATGTTCCGTGCGTTTTACGTGAGTACGACGAATACGAAGATCTTGACGGCCAATTCGGTGGTGATGGTGCTTACCAACGTGGTCTTGAACTATATCTTGATATTCGGTAAGTTCGGGTTCCCCGCTTTGGGGATAGCGGGTGCCGCTATCGCTTCCTCGATCTCGGAAGCTGTTTCCGTATTGTTCTTCGTGATTTATACTTGGAAGAAGATAGATTATAAAAAATATGGTCTGTTCCGTTTTACGAGAGTGGATTTTAGGATGCTGGGACAAATACTGAGTGTCTCTATCTGGGTGATGATCCAGCATGGGATCGCTTTTGGGGGATGGTTTATCTTCTTCATCGCTATGGAGCATCTGGGCGAGCGGCCGTTGGCGATTACGAATGTGGTACGTAGCATCTCCTCGTTCCTGTTTATGTTCGTGAATGCTTTCGCCTCCACGAACAGCTCGCTGGTAAGTAACTTGATCGGCGCCGGGGAGTCGGACCGGGTGCTTCCGCTTTGCCGGAGGATGATCGGGCTATGCTATGCGTTCGTGCTACCGATCGGTATCTTGATCGCTATGTTCCCGTCTACCGTATTGCGTATTTATACGGATAACCCGGATCTGATCGCTAGCTCGATCCCCTCGCTGTGGGTGATGCTGTCCTCTTATCTTTTCGCCGTTCCCGGTTTTATTTATTTCTTTAGCGTATCGGGGACAGGCAATACCCGCCGTGCGCTGGAAATCGATATGGCTAGCATATTCGTGTACGTATTATATATATTGTATGTCGCCGTATGGTTGCGTGCGGACGTGGCGGTTTGCTGGACTACGGAGTATGTATATAATATCATGATCCTTTCTTCTTTCTTCTATCTATGGAAAGGAAATTGGCGTAACAAGAAAATCTGAAGACTTATCTTTTGATTAGTACGGTAATTCGTAAGGATAAATCAAAAAAGACCATCTTGGCATTCACGTTCTGTGTGATATGGCGTTCCGCTTTCGCCAATTCTTCCATCAAATCGATCACGTTTCGCTCGTTGACGAAAGGGGAGAACTTAACGGAGAAGCTAGCCTCGTCCAGATTCATATAATTAAGTTCCGGCGATTGGAACCGGTACATGAAGTTCTCCCGGATCAAATGCTGACAATAGGAGAGGAAGTTTTTTTGTCGTTCCCGTCCGATCCCTGCCATGACGTCCGCCATCGCTTTCATGCCTTTTACGTTTCGTGCCCATGAGTTTCGCATCATGGCCTTGAATTGCTCCAGAAAGAATTTATTTTCCTCGCCCAAGCTAATCGCCTCCATCGCCTTGATAAAACTTCCGGAGGAGAGGTGAGCGACGTGTTTAGCGTCGTCGGGCGAAAGCCCGAAACGGGATACCATGGCATTCATGATCGCATCGGTCTCAATGGGACGGATGTGGATGCGTTGCGCACGGGATTGGATGGTCCCGAGGATAAGGTCCGGTGTCTCGGATACCATAAGGATAACCGTTTTCATAGGAGGCTCCTCTATGATTTTCAGAAGCTTGTTGGCGCAAGTAGGATGTAGTTTCTCCGGCAACCAAACCATCAGGATACGATATTCCGCCTCATAAATCTTTAGGCTCAGTTTATGGATAATCTCATCGCTTTCCTTGGAATAGATGATCGCTTGTGAGTTTCCGGCCTCGATATAATCCAGCCATTCATCCATATTGAAATAGGGATGTTCTTTGAGGAACCCACGCCATTCACTGAGATAATCATCGCAGACCTCTTTCTTTTTCTCTTTCTTGGCTACGATTGGGAATACGAAATGCAAATCGGGATGTGCCAATTCGTCATATTTAAGGCATGACGGGCAACGTCCGCAAGCGTCCGTCTCCGTCCGGTTCGTACAATTCAGATAACGGGCGTAAGCCAAAGCCAGCGGAAACGCCCCGGCCCCCCCTTGCTCCGTGAATAACTGCGCATGGGGTACGATCCCTGTCCGAGTCGATTGCCTCAACCGTTCCTTTACTTCCTCTTGCCCGATGATATCTTTAAAATACATGAGATATTTCCTTTTCTATAGAATAAGGAACGAAGTTACGGAAAAGTATTCAGATATCAAAAGGTGCGGGGTTTTGTAAATATCAATTGACATATATAGAGTAAAACTAAAAACGGATACAATAACAAGTCAAGTCCAATAAAGAATATGTATTTCATTACCTTAGAATTTTAAAAATAACCATACTTAGTACATGATTGTTCAATCGTGTACTTCTATTAGACAACTCAGCGTGGAAAAACCCCTATTGTATCTCAATAAATTTCTTTTGCTATTTTGTAAACGCTATCCGAGGCCATCATTGTGTAGAAATGTAAGCTCGGTACGCCATGAGCGATCAGATCCTTGCACTGCTGTATACACCATTCCACACCCACCTCTTTCGCTTCCGCATCATCTTTACATTTACGTAATTCTGTCGCGAAAGGCTCTGGGATATCCGCACGGAATATCTTCGGAAGAACCGTTAATTGGTTCTTGAAAACGATCGGTTTGATACCGGGGATGATGGGAACCGTGATACCTTCCGCACGGCAACGATCCACGAACGCATAGTACTTGTCATTATCGAAAAACATCTGGGTTACCAGATATTCAGCGCCATTTTTTACTTTCTCCTTTAAGTAATAGATATCGGATTCCATATTGGGTGCTTCCTCGTGTTTCTCCGGATAGCAAGCCATGCCGTACGAGAAGGGAGTCTCTATACCGTCTATCTTGGAACCGTCTAACGCAATACCTTCGTTGAAATGATTTACCTGCTGTTGTAAATCAGTTGCGTGGTCGTGATATAACTCCGGTTTTTGCTGGGAGGCCTCTAAGGTCTTTATATCTCCCCTTAATATTAAGAGGTTGTTTACGCCAAGGAAGTTCAAATCGATCAAAGCGTATTCCGTCTCGTCTTTCGTAAAGCCTTTACATATAATATGGGGTACGGCAGGAATACCGTATTTATTCTGGATAGCCGAAGCGATCGCTACGGAGCCCGGACGTTTACGGATGTTTACTTTCTGGAAACTTCCGTCTGGTAAGGTTTTATAGACGAACTCGCTATGATGGGAGGTGATATTTATGTATTTAGGGTCGAATTCCTTCAACTTGTCAATCACATTATATACCTTCTGGATACTGTTACCTTTCAGCGGCGGTAATATCTCGAAAGAAAAAGCGGTACTCTTACTATTCCTTATCAGATCAATGACTTTCATATTTTAATTATTTTTGACGCGAATGTAGCAAATATACTTCGAAATAGCTTACATTTACGATCATTAATCTAACAAAGCGGCTAACTGAGCGCTTTCGTGTAAACTAAGGTTTTTTAAAGCATGGACTTAACTTACTTAAAAACGCTATTGGGCTTTGTCTCGAATCGTACCCATGATACAACAACTAGTATTCTGGCTTACTGGGAAGTGTTGGAATATTTTCAAGAGCTGTCATTCCCTCAGGCTTCTAAATCTGGTTTACCGGAGGATGAGGTACGGGTAAGATATGTGAGATCGGAGGATGAGTTGAAGTATTTCATATATGCTCCATACAGGGATGCGGATAGCTTCCGTCTGTATGTGGGAGGTGTTCCTAAATATGATCTTTTGTCCGAGCTATATCGTTTGATTCCGGCGGATAAGGATAATGAGCGTTTTCGTAAGCTGTTGGAGAAGAATAAATCTGTAAGCGTGCTCTATACGATTGATTTATCCCCGTCCGGAGAGTACATAGAAGGCTCGTTCCAACTTTCGCCTTATATCTGGGCGATCAGCTGCTTAATTCATGACCGGGAGGTTGATGAGGAGTGGTTGGAGGAACTACTGGAGGATGGAAACGACTTCTTTATGACAATTGAGGATGAGGAAGGGATAGAGTTCTTCTCTCTTTTGCGGCAGAAGACGGTAGAGTTGCTAGATCGACTGCGGATCCGGAGTCTATTTACCGTAAATGATGGATTTAGAAGGAATGATTTGGAGCGGGTTTGTGCCCGTGCGCTAAAATCGGATGATACGGACTTAAGCATAAGCTTCTATGCGAAAGATTTAAGCAGGGTTCGTAAAAGTCTGCTGGATAAAAGGCCCAATCGTTTACTGGTGAACTATATAAATGCTCCTTTGATGAGTGGAGGGAACCGTCAAAGTATATGCTCAATAGAGAATTATAGGAAATGGTTAGGTCCGGAAAGATATCCGCTGGGCCGTTGGCCTTCTGAGTTCAGCCCGGCGTTGATGCAACAGATGGCTATTAATATAGCGTTGGCCGAAGAAAATGCGGGAGGCTGTGGCATTTTCTCCGTGAATGGCCCTCCGGGAACGGGTAAGACAACATTGCTGAAAGATATTATCGCCGAGTACGTGGTACGGCGTGCCCGGTTATTAGCGGATTTGAATCAGCCGGATGATGCCTTTACAGAGACTCCGCTTTTAGTGAAGTCTTTGGAGGCAGGTAAAAGTCAGAAGACATTTGGTTTGCAGATGGGACGGGGATTGGCCGATTATGGAATTCTTGTGACATCCTGTAATAATACGGCTGTAGAGAATATCACCTTCGAGTTACCCGAGACGAGTAAACTACCTACCGCTGAAGCCATGTCAAAAGCCGGGCACTCTCTAGTCTTTAGTGAGGGTAAAGATTTATTTTTCGGAGATTTGGCTTCCAATATGCTCAATGGAAATACCGATCCGGGAAAACATACGAAACAGGCCTGGGGATTGATATCCGCCCGTTTAGGAAAAGGGGATAATATCCGTTCTTTCAGCGAAATGGTATTAAGGCCGTTTGTTTCCAAGATGAGTCCTAAAAGAGACAATGAGAAGGTTATGCGGGAGTTTAAGAACCGTTTCCCTTCTTTCGATATCGCTCAACAAGAGTTCTTGAAGCAATATCGAATAGTGGAGCGATTGCGGCGGTCGGTCTCTTGTAACGAAGAGGTATTTAGGATGGCGGACGAGAAGATGCAGTCCTCGAATCCTTTGAAGAACGCTGAATTCGACAAAGCAAGGGAAGATCTATTTTATCAAGCTTTGGTCCTGCATGGCTCTTTTGTGATCAATTCCTACAAATGGCGTTGCAACCTTTATTCGCTGTTGGCCTTTTGGGATAATAAATATATGCCGGAGGAGAAAGAATTGATATTCTCACATGTGTTGAATAGCTTGTTTTTCTTGGTGCCTGTGGTATCTACCACATTCGCTTCCGTACAGAAGATGCTGGAGTACATGGGTAGGGAGCAATTGGGATTGTTGATCGTGGACGAGGCCGGGCAAGCCGCTCCCCAATGTGCGGTAGGCGCTTTGTGGCGGGCAAAGAAAGCGATCATCGTGGGAGACCCGAAACAAGTGGAACCGGTAGTCACCACCGATGAGACGTTGATGACTCTCTATCAAAAGAAATGTGGTATCGTATCCTTGTCTTCTTACCTCTCGAAATCCCATTCCGTGCAAGGTTTCGCCGATTTGATAAACCGTTATGGGTCTTGGATTGGAGAGACGTGGGTAGGCTGTCCGTTGGTCGTGCACCGTCGTTGTATCAATCCTATGTTTAGCATCTCCAACCGGGTGTCGTACGACGATACGATGATTCTGGGAATGAAAGATGCGGTGAAAGACGAGGAGAAAAGTCAATTGTTGCTAGATCATTCCTTATGGATCGATGTGCCCGGTAAGAAAGGTACTAGCGCTAAAGGGAATAATGATCATTACGTGGCGGAGCAAGGCGAGGTATGCTTGCGCTTGATATTGGCGTGGATGGGAAAACACCGGGAGAAAGAGGATACCCGGAAATTATATGTGATCTCCCCCTTCACCACGGTTGTGAAAGGCATTAAGGCTGCGGTTAAAGCCGTCTTGAATACGGAGGAGTATAGTGGGCTTAAAGGTAAATTTAAGGGGTGGGAGACTGCCAACTGCGGAACGGTCCATAAATTCCAAGGAAAAGAAGCCGAGGAGGTTATCTTCCTGTTGGGATGCCAACCTTCTTCAACTGGTGCGATAGGTTGGGTAAATAGCAATATCCTGAACGTGGCGGTTACCCGGGCGAAGAAGCGGGTGTATTTTATCGGGGATTATGAGGTGTGGTCTCGGCAGAACTGGAATTTCAGCCCGGAGATTATCTGTTTTTCCGAGGAGGATACAGGGCTTCAACGAATACATTTCTCGGAACTTCCGGATTTTGGGGAGATCGAGGCCATGGAAGAGACTCCAGACTTAGAATTCCCGGGAGCAGAGGATAGCCAAGTAGAATATTTATTGGAAGAAGATGAGATCGATCCGGAAACAACGGAACCGGAGGATAGAAAGCAAGATATACGCCCCATTCCAAGATACTCATTCTTGACTGGTCCGGAATACCATCACCGTTACCGGGTGATTTACTCGCATCCCTATCAACTGATATTTGAGGTCTTGATGACCGATCCGACGGAGACTTTACCGGATTTACCGGTTTCTTTTTACCGTAAGTTGTCCGATTCGCCTTCCTTATGGATGTGTTTGATCTATCCGGTCGCCCTTGATTTCCCAGCGCAAGAGTTGGAGAATGAGTTCGACCAAGTGATAGATTGGTATAATTCGTTATAGGCCGAAATGTAGCCTTCCGCTTGCTTTTTTTAGTTTATAGGCCGAACTATATATAAATTAGCGTATATTTGCGGTACACAAAATCTCCCATAGCGACGGCTATGGGCGTTTTTGCTTTTGAGCGATATTATTAACAGTGTAATTTGTTAATTTTAAACTAATTACAGCAAATTGTATAGATATGGAAAATTTAAATTGGTCTGAGCTGGGATTTGGTTATATCAAGACAGACTACAATGTAAGATGCTACTATCGTGACGGCAAATGGGGTGAGTTGGAAGTTTCTTCATCCGAGATTATCAATATTCACATGGCCGCTACTTGCTTGCATTACGGACAAGAGTCTTTCGAGGGCTTGAAGGCCTTCCGCGGGAAAGACGGTAAGATCCGTGTATTCCGTATGGATGAGAACGCTAAACGTATGCAATCTTCCAGCCGGGGTATCAAGATGGCTGAGTTGCCTGTAGAGATGTTCGAGGAAGCTGTACGTAAGGTCGTGAAATTGAACGAGCGTTTCGTTCCTCCTTATGAGAGCGGTGCCGCTTTATATATTCGTCCGCTGATGATCGGCTTGGGCGCTCAGGTGGGTGTGAAGCCGGCTCCCGAATATATGTTTATGATATTTGTCACTCCGGTAGGTCCGTATTTCAAGGGTGGATTCCAGCCCTCGAAGGTATGCGTACTTCGTGAGTACGACCGTGCGGCTCCTAACGGGACAGGTACGATCAAGGTCGGTGGTAATTATGCCGCTAGCTTGGTAGCCGGCGAGATCGCTCATTCCAAGGGATACGCCGCCGTATTGTATCTGGATCCGAAAGAGAAGAAATATCTGGATGAGTGCGGTCCGGCTAACTTCTTCGGAATCCGTGGCAATAGCTATATCACTCCGCAATCCCACTCGATCTTGCCTTCGATCACGAACAAGAGCTTGCAGCAATTGGCCGAGGATATGGGCTTGACGGTAGAGCGTCGTCCGGTTCCTTTCGAGGAGATCGCTACATTCGACGAGGCTGCCGAGTGTGGTACCGCCGCGGTTATCGCCCCGATCTCGCAAATCGACGATTTGGACGAGAACAAATCTTTTGTTATCGCCAAAGATGGCAAACCGGGTCCTGTTTGCGAGAAACTATATCATAAGCTACGTGCCATCCAGTATGGCGACGAGCCGGATACTTACGGATGGATCTCGATCATTGAATAATATCTTTTGTTTCGTAAGGACTGGAGTGCGCTCCGTCTTTACGAGACAGAATACGTTGATAGGCAATTGTTAGTTTGAACTTTACTTTTTGCAATAAAATTGCAATCTCCGCATTGCAAATGAGAAAAGATGTTTATCTTTGCATCGGTAATTCCAAATTTTCAATTACCAATTATGTAGGTGGAAGCATTCTTTAAAACACATAAATATCTGGTAGAGCATCTGTATTCTCCGGTACGAAGGGGATTGATGGATGAGATCAATTGGGAGGATCGGTTGATCGGTATTAAAGGTTCGCGAGGAGTCGGAAAGACCACTTTCTTGTTAGACTATGCCCGTGAATATTTTGGTGCCGATAATAAGGAATGCTTATACATTAATTTAAATCATTTCTATTTTACGGAACGCACACTCGTTGATTTCGCCGCCGAGTTTCGGGCTAAAGGCGGAAAGGTGTTGTTGATAGACCAAGTGTTTAAGTATTCCAACTGGTCGAGAGAGTTGCGGTATTGCTATGATAATTTCGAGGACTTGAAGATCGTTTTCTCCGGCTCGTCGGTGATGCGTCTGAAAGAGGAGAACCCGGACTTGTCCGGCAAGGTGGTATCGTATAACCTCAGGGGGTTCTCGTTCCGTGAGTTCTTGAACTTGATGTCGGGGAACCAGTTTTCCGCGTACACGTTCGATGAGGTAGTAGAGAATCATCAGGAAATCGCCAAACGTATTTGCTCGGTCGTAAGGCCGATGGCTTATTTCCAAGATTATCTCCATCATGGTTTCTATCCGTTCTTCTTGGAAAAGCGCAACTTCTCCGAGAATCTGCTGAAGACCATGAACATGATGCTAGAGGTGGACGTGTTATACATAAAACAAATCGAACAAAGCTACCTACCAAAGCTACGCAAACTACTCTACTTATTGGCTACGAGCGCTCCTTGTACCCCAAACGTGAGTCAGTTGAGCAAGGATATCGAGACATCCCGGGCCACCGTGATGAACTATATCAAGTATTTGACAGATGCTCGTTTGATGAATATGCTGTATCCGGTGGGCGAATCCTTTCCGAAGAAACCCTCCAAGGTATATATGTATAACTCGAACCTGATGTACCCCATCCGTCCGATGGAGGTAAATGCCGGGGCGGTGCGTGAGTCGTTCTTTTATAACCAACTATTGAAAGACAATAAGCTGAATGAAGGAATCAAGAACGCCCACTTTCTGGTGAATACGATGTATAATTTCCGGATCGAGGAAAACATGAAAGTGAAGAACAATCCGGATATGTACTATGCTGTCGATAAGACCGAGATCGGGGAGGGGAACATGATCCCGCTTTGGTTGTTCGGTTTTCTATATTAAGTAAGAATCTTTTTTAATACTAATAGTTTTATAGGTCTATGACAAAACAGAAGAAATTTTTAACCTGTGATGGTAATCAGGCCGCTGCTCATATCTCGTATATGTTCAGCGAGGTAGCCGCGATTTACCCCATCACTCCGTCGTCTACAATGGCTGAATATGTAGATGAATGGGCTGCAGCCGGACGTAAGAATATTTTCGGCGAGACTGTAATGGTACAGGAAATGCAATCAGAGGGTGGTGCCGCAGGTGCTGTTCACGGTTCATTGCAAGCTGGTGCCTTGACAACAACCTACACTGCTTCTCAAGGTTTGTTGCTTATGATCCCTAATATGTACAAGATCGCCGGTGAATTGCTTCCTTGCGTTTTCCACGTATCCGCTCGTACATTGGCTTCTCATGCGTTGTGTATCTTCGGTGACCATCAAGACGTGATGTCTGCCCGTCAGACAGGTTTCGCCATGTTGGCCGAGGGTTCCGTACAGGAGGTTATGGACTTGGCCGGTGTAGCTCACTTGGCTACGATCAAGTCTCGTGTGCCGTTCGTGAACTTCTTCGACGGTTTCCGTACCTCTCACGAGATCCAGAAGATCGAGGCTTTGGAGAATGAGGACTTGGCTCCGCTTATCGACCAGAAAGCTTTGGCTGAGTTCCGTGCCCGTGCCTTGAACCCGGAGAGACCGGTCGCTCGCGGTATGGCCGAGAACCCGGATCATTTCTTCCAACACAGAGAATCTTCCAACACGTACTACGAGGCAGTTCCCGCTATCGTAGAAGAATATATGAACGAGGTTTCCAAGATCACAGGCCGTAAATACGGTTTGTTCGATTATTACGGAGCTGAGGACGCTGAGCGTGTGATCATCGCCATGGGTTCTGTTACGGAGGCCGCTCGTGAGGCTATCGATCACTTGATCGCTAAGGGCGAGAAGGTAGGTTTGGTATCCGTTCACTTGTATCGTCCGTTCTCCGCTAAGCATTTCTTGGCTGCCGTGCCTAAGACCGCTAAGCGTATCGCCGTATTGGATCGCACGAAAGAGCCGGGTGCTAACGGTGAGCCGTTGTATCTGGACGTAAAAGACTGCTTCTATGGTCAGGAGGATGCTCCGGTTATCGTAGGTGGCCGTTATGGTCTGGGTTCTAAGGATACGACTCCGGCTCAGATCCTGTCCGTATTCGAGAACTTGGCGTTGCCGATGCCGAAGAACCAGTTCACGATCGGTATCGTGGATGACGTTACTTTCACTTCTCTGCCTCAGAAGGAAGAGATCGCCTTGGGCGGTGAGGGTATGTTCGAGGCTAAGTTCTACGGTTTGGGTGCCGACGGTACGGTAGGCGCTAACAAGAACTCGGTGAAGATTATCGGTGATAACACGGATAAATACTGTCAGGCTTATTTCTCTTACGACTCTAAGAAATCCGGCGGTTTCACTTGTTCTCACTTACGTTTCGGTGATCATCCGATCCGTTCTACTTATTTGGTGAATACCCCGAACTTCGTGGCTTGCCACGTTCAGGCTTATTTGCGCATGTACGACGTGACTCGTGGTTTGCGTGAGAACGGTACCTTCTTGTTGAATACCGTTTGGGGCGCTGAGGAGTTGGCTAAGCACTTGCCTAATAAGGTAAAACGTTACTTCGCTCAGAAGAATATCACTGTATATTATATCAACGCCACACAGATCGCCTTGGAGATCGGTTTAGGTAACCGTACCAATACGATCCTCCAGTCCGCTTTCTTCCGTATCACGGGTGTTATCCCTGTAGACTTGGCTATCGAGCAGATGAAGAAATTCATCGTTAAGTCTTACGGTAAGAAGGGCGAGGACGTGGTTAACAAGAACTACGCGGCTGTAGACCGTGGTGGCGAGTACAACCAATTGACGGTTGATCCCGCTTGGGCTAACCTTCCGGATGATGAGGCTGTCGTAAACAACGATCCCGCTTTCATCAACGAGGTAGTTCGTCCGATCAACGCTCAGGATGGCGATTTATTGAAGGTTTCCGCATTCAAGGGCATCGAGGATGGTACTTGGGCGCAAGGAACCGCTAAATACGAGAAACGTGGCGTGGCCGCTTTCGTTCCGGTTTGGAATGAGGCGAACTGTATCCAGTGTAACTAATGTGCTTACGTTTGTCCTCACGCTTCTATCCGTCCGTTCGTATTGAACGATGAGGAGCAGAAGGGCGCTAGCTTCGCTATGTTGGACGTGAAGGCTCCGGCCGCTATGAAGGGTATGAAGTTCCGTATGCAGGTAGACGTTCTCGACTGTCTGGGTTGCGGTAACTGCGCCGATATCTGTCCGGGATTCAAGGGCAACAAGGCTTTGTCTATGGTTCCGCTGGAAGGCCAGTTGGCTGAGGCCGATAACTGGAACTACTGCGTAGCTAACGTTTCTTCTAAGCAAAACTTGGTAGACGTGAAGTCTAACGTGAAGAACTCACAGTTCGCTACTCCGTTGTTTGAATTCTCAGGCGCTTGCTCCGGTTGTGGCGAGACTCCGTACGTGAAGTTGATCACCCAGTTGTTCGGCGACCGCGAGATGGTGGCTAACGCTACCGGATGTTCTTCTATCTACTCCGGTTCTGTTCCTTCCACTCCTTATACAACGAACGAGAAGGGTCAAGGTCCTGCTTGGGCAAACTCTTTGTTCGAGGACTTCTGCGAGTTCGGCTTGGGTATGGAATTGGCGAACGAGAAGATGCGTAAACGTTTGGAAGGCTTGTTGCAACAGATCACCGTGGGCGAGCATGCTCCGGCTGAGGCCAAGGAAATAGCCGCCGCTTGGATCGCTAACCAGAACGACGCCGAGAAGACGAAGGAATTGGCTCCGCAAATCATGGCATTCGTTGAGCAAGGCATCAAGGAGGGTTGTCCGGTTTGCGCTCAGATCAAGGAATTGTCTCACTTCTTGGTAAAACGTTCTCAATGGATTATCGGTGGTGACGGTGCTTCTTACGATATCGGTTACGGTGGTTTGGATCACGTGATCGCTTCCGGCAAGAACGTAAATATCATGGTATTGGATACCGAGGTTTACTCTAACACGGGTGGTCAGTCCTCGAAGGCTACTCCGGTGGGCGCTATCGCTAAGTTCGCCGCTTCCGGTAAGAGGGTACGTAAGAAAGACCTTGGCTTGATGGCTACTACTTATGGTTACGTATATGTGGCTCAGATCGCTATGGGCGCCGACCAAGCCCAGACATTGAAGGCGATCCGCGAGGCCGAGGCTTACGACGGTCCTTCCTTGATCATCGCTTACGCTCCTTGTATCAACCACGGTTTGAAGAAGGGTATGGGTAAGTCGCAAGCTGAGGAGAAAGAAGCCGTAGCATGCGGTTACTGGCACTTGTGGCGTTACAACCCGGCTTTGGAGGCAGAGGGCAAGAATCCGTTCACCTTGGATAGCAAGGAGCCGGATTGGAGCAAGTTCCAAGACTTCTTGAAGGGTGAGGTTCGTTTCGCTTCCGTAGCTAAACAATATCCGGCTGAGGCCGCTGAGTTGTTTGCCGCCGCCGAGGAGAACGCTAAATGGCGTCTGCGTAGCTACAAACGTATGGCTGCCGAGAATTGGGATGTAGAGGCTTAATATAACAGGTCTTTTATTATAGAATGAGGGCGGTGTCTCCGGAAACGGAAGGCACCGCTTTTTTTATGGGGTGGATGGGGGAAGCTGCACATAAGGCAATACGGACCTGTACTACCGTATGTGCCGGCCTGTACTTCCTTATGTGTCAGCCCGCGCTACCGTATCTACAAATCCGTACTAACGTATCTACACGTTTGCACGAACGTATCTGCAAATTTACACAAGCGTATCTGCAAGTTTGCACGAACGTATCTACAAGTCTGTACTACCATATCTGCAAGCCTGCGCTACCGTATGCGCGGTTTGTCAGAAGACCGGGATCGAATAGACCAGCCCCAGCGATATGCGGTGTGTATCCGGCTCTATGGCTCCCATTCGCGTGGCGGCTTTCTCTAGGATAACGCCCCGGTAGGTGTATAGGACGAATACGAAAAGGTCGAGTTGCTTGAAGGGGAAGAATTCCACGCTACTCTGCGCGTTCCACGAACGGCGGTACATCCCTTTCCGGAAATCGCCGTTGCCCTTGTACACCCGGGCGGTCTCGTACGCCCCTTTCACGTAAACGTTCCATT
This sequence comes from Parabacteroides distasonis ATCC 8503, assembly GCF_000012845.1. Lineage (NCBI taxonomy): Bacteria > Pseudomonadati > Bacteroidota > Bacteroidia > Bacteroidales > Tannerellaceae > Parabacteroides > Parabacteroides distasonis. The sequence continues at coordinate 2,107,253 of NC_009615.1, read as the reverse complement.
GGGGGTGGACACGGTAATCCACGTCGCCGATAATCGATAGGTATTCGGTGTTCATGGCGGTATGAGGCGTTCCGGGCAGACGGCTGACGACCCCATGCTGGTCGATCCCTTGGCGGGTGTACATAACGTCGAGGTACGTTAGCAACGGGCCTTTCTCATAGGTATTGCCACAGGTGAAATAGTAGGAGTAGCGCTTGCGGGTCTGCTGCCCGACGGCGGTGGCGTAACGCAGTTGCAAGCTTTTGTCCAGATAATAGCTATTCCAGTTGACCGTGTACATAAAGGGTATCTTGGCCTTGGCGGTACCCTCGGGAAGTCCGGTAGGGTAGATGTCCTCGTCGTTACCGTTGCGGTTATTCACGATCTGGAAACAAAGCTCGTGATCCGGGCTGACTTGCCAGTTGCCCGAGATACCGGCTTGGTAGGCGGTCAGTAAATTATTGAACTCGCTAAACTCTCGTACCCGGATGGAATTGACGTAATACTCGTATCCCCCGAAATTGACGAATTGCTTGCCGATCGTGAAATTGAGATTAGGCCGTGCCTTCAGGTTCACGTACGCCAGCTCGAGCGAGGAGGAGAGGTTGTCGAGCGAATAGGGATCGGAGTATTTGTTGAACGACTGCCGGTAATGATACCCCAGCCACTTGCCCACGTCCCCCTTGATCTCCAGCCGGACACGGTTCAGCTTGAAGTTCATACCGTCTAGCTCGTTCCCGACAAACTCAGCGTTGGCCGAGGTGAAAAGCTGGAAGTTCATCTCGGCGCTATTGATCTTGATCTCTCCGTTCGATAATCGTTCCACGAGTGTAGGTTCCCCGTTATTCTCCCGAAGGGTCTCTTGGGCCGTCAGGCTGGCGTTCGTGGCTAGACAAAGCAAGAAAAGTAGAAAATGTTTCCTCATACGATAGATTTAGTTGGTAACAGCCTACAAAAGTATAAAAAACGTCTTAACCAAGATACGTTTAAGGGGATGAAAATGGGTGTTTAGGGGATGCGGACTTTCGTGCTATCCGCATCCCGAGGTGTATACGCTTTCTCTAGCCTCCGTCTAGAACCTCAATTGAGAATTCAATTCCGGGAACTGCGCTTGATGCCAATACGGGTAGATCGGGGTCGTCTGGCTTGCCATATCGAGGCGCTTCACCTGCTCCGGGCTGAGGCTCCAGCCTACGGCCTCTAGGTTCTGCCTTAGCTGCTCTTCCGTGCGGGCACCTATGATAAGGCTGCTTACTGTAGGCCGTTGCAATAACCAGTTCAAGGCGCATTGGGCTACGCTATGCCCGGTCTCCTCGGCTACCTGTTCCAATACCTCCACGATGTCGTACAGGCGTTCGTAAGAAGTAGCCTCGTCAGGTATCGGGCTTCCTCCGCGAGCGACACGCCCGTCCGTCGGGATCGGGTTATTCCGGCGGTACTTCCCGCCCAGACGTCCGGCGGATAAGGGGCTCCAGATAATGGCGCCCACCTTCTGGTCGATGCCTAGCGGCATCAGTTCCCACTCGAACTCCCGGTTCAGCAAGGAGTAATAAACCTGTTGGGCCACGTACCGGCTCCATCCATACCGCTCCGATACGGAAAGCGACTTCATTAAGTGCCAGCCGGAGAAGTTCGAGCAAGCGATATAACGGACCTTCCCGCTCGTCACCAAGTCGTCCAAGGCTCGGAGTGTCTCCTCTACCGGGGTATTTGCGTCGAAACCGTGCATATGATAAATGTCGATATGATCCGTGTTCAATCGTCTCAGGCTCGCCTCGCACGCCTGTATCAGATGGAAACGGGAAGAACCGATGGCGTTACGGCTCTCCGGGCTTAGGTTGAAAGTCGCCTTCGTGGAGATCAAGAGGCGATTCCTCAATCCGTGGATCGCCTTTCCCAAGATTTCCTCGGAAAGACCGTTGGAGTAGACATCCGCCGTATCGAATAGATTCACCCCGGCGTCCAAGCAAAGATTGACCATACGGGTAGCCTCTTCCACCTTGGTATGTCCCCAACCTTCAAAACCATTCGTGCCACCAAAAGTAGCCGTACCTAAACAAAGTGCCGGAACGTATAATCCGGAACCTCCTAGTTGTCTGTATTCCATAAAAAACTATATCTATTATTTGATGAAGGAAATGAAAATACAAATGTAACAAATAAAGTGTATCTTTGTCATTAAAAGAAGATAATAGGTATAAGTATGATTAAGGCAGTATTTTTTGACATTGACGGTACGTTGGTAAGTTTCAAGACGCATAAACTACCGGACTCCACGGTCCGGGCCTTGGACCTGTTGCGAGAAAAGGGAATCAAGGTTTTCATCGCTACCGGCCGCCAGTTGCAATCTATCAATAACCTCGGGACGCAAGAGTTCGATGGCTATGTTACCTTGAACGGAGGATATTGCTTGGCCGGAAAAGATAAGGTTATCTATAAACATAATATCCCGGCGGGGGATATAGAGGCGTTGATCCGCTATCAAGAGAATGAGGAGGCGTTCCCGTGCGCCTTGGTGGAGGAAGATGGGATTTACCAGAACTACGTGGATGATTCTGTGCGACAGCTTTACGACATGCTAGACTTCCCTCATCCTCCCTTGCGTCCTTTGCGTGGCAACGGGGGTAAGGAAGTATACCAGCTGATAGCCTTTTTCTCTCCCGGCCATGAAGAACGTATCATGTCCGTCTTGCCGCATTGCGAGGCTACTCGCTGGAACCCGCTATTTGCGGATGTCGTGCCGCGGGGGAGCAGTAAGGCGGTAGGGATCGATAAGATCATCGAGTATTACGGGATCTCGCTCCACGAGACGATGGCTTTTGGCGATGGAGGCAACGATATGGCCATGCTTCGCCACGCCGGGATCGGGGTAGCCATGGGTAACGCCGGCGACGAGGTGAAAGAGGCGGCGGATTACGTGACCGACTCCGTAGATGACGATGGTGTCATGAACGCTTTAAGACATTTCGATGTTATATGAATAAACAGTTTAATAACGCTAAATCACAAACGCTATGATTGATGAATTGGTAAGCTATAATCGTGAGTTCGTAAAGAACAAGGGGTATGAGAAGTATATCACGAATAAATATCCCGATAAGAAGATCGCCATCGTGTCTTGCATGGATACCCGGCTGACCGAGTTGCTACCCGCCTCCTTGGGCATCAAGAATGGAGACGTGAAAATTATAAAGAACGCAGGGGCGATCATATCCCACCCCTTCGGAAGCGTTATCCGGAGCTTGATGGTGGCGATTTACGAGCTTGGGGTTGTAGAGGTAATGATAATCGGGCATACCGATTGCGGAGCCAAGCACATGAATAGCTCCGAGATGATCGAAAAGATGAAAGAGCGGGGAATTCCGCAGGAACGAATAGATATGATCCGATATTGCGGTATAAACTTCGAGTCGTGGTTGCGGGGATTCGAGACCTCCGAGGCTTCCGTGCATGAGACCGTGGAGCAAATTCGGAATCATCCGCTGATTCCGTCGGATATAACGGTAAGAGGGTTTGTAATAGACTCTGTTACAAGTGAATTAACGCCGGTGGAGTAATCCCCGGCGTATTTAGACTTATTTGCATAATTCATAAATAATCGAAAAAAAGAAATATTTTATTATGTTCTACAACATTGTTTCGGATAAAATGGTTATCTTTGTAACGAATTAAGAAAGAAAGATCGTTTTAGGATTATTTATTAACTGGCTTTCCAAGCGTGGGAAGCGTAAAACAAAAAGATTATGATGATGAGAGAAAATGAGAAAAGCCTTCGTGCTTTAGCGATGTTGCGTTATCAAGCAGATCGTTACCAGTCAGCTGGCAATGGTGCCATGAGTCAGCGATTAAACGCTGAGATCCGTCGCCTTATGAGCGAAATGAGTGTAGATGCGGATAAGAACTAAAAGACCGCGTCTTTTTTAAGTAAAGAATTAAAGTAAGAAATAAATTAGATGTCATCTCTTACCTCCGTTCAAAACGGAATGGTGAGAGATAGGAAATGAGGATTACCTTTGGCGATACGGCCGGGTGAGCCTTTTTTTGTGCCCTTTCCTTTCCTTCTCCTTCGCGTATCAGGGAAATTACTTATATTTGTGAATGAAAAAGCTAAAACAATAATCATTTGAACACAAAAGCGATGAAAAAAGCAGGATTACTCTTAATGTCGCTGGCATTAAGTACGGCTCTTTGGGCGGAAAGTCCGGAGAAGAAAGGTTTGGACGTGATAAATAGATCGACCGCCGAGGCGCATATCGGTTTCTTGGCCGATGATGATCTGGAGGGCCGTGAGGCCGGTTTCCGTGGAGGCCGTATAGCGGGAGATTATATCGTGGCGAACTTGAAGTCTTTAGGTATCGATCCCGTGGGCGATTCCTATTACCATCCGTTCGAGGCTTACCATCTGGAACGCCAGAAAAGAGGAGCCCGTTGGCAAGTCCACCCGGACTCGGTGGCCGCTATCAAGCAGACCGGTGTTTTCCAGAAGCTATCCTTGAATAATATATTGGGTAAGATAGAGGGGAAGAACCCGAACGAGATCGTGATTGTCGGCGCTCACTATGACCATCTGGGTATCGACCCGATGCTGGATGGCGACCAGATCTATAACGGGGCGGACGATAACGCCTCCGGAGTCTCTGCCGTTTTGCAGATAGCGAGGGCTTTCCTTGCCACGGGCCAGCAACCGGAGCGAACCGTTGTATTCGCTTTCTGGGACGGTGAGGAGAAAGGGCTTCTCGGATCGAAAGCCTTCGTTCAGTCTTTTCCAGAGATAAAGAACGTGAAAGGATATTTGAATTTCGATATGATCGGCCGTAACAATAACGAGGCGAAGCCTACCCATGTGGTTTATTTCTATACGGAGGCGCACCCTGCTTTCGGCGATTGGCTGAAGAACGATATCAAGAAATACAACTTGAATCTGGCACCGGATTATCGTCCGTGGGATAACCCGGTAGGAGGGAGTGATAACGGTTCCTTCGCAAAGATAGGTATCCCTATTATCTGGTATCATACCGACGGGCATCCGGATTACCATCAACCGAGCGACCATGCCGACCGGATTAATTGGGACAAGGTGGTGAATATCACGAAGGCCTCGTTCCTTAATATGTGGTATATGGCGAATGAGAAAGATTTTTAGAGATTATACTTCTTTTTCAATAGAAGATATCTAATAAAAGTAAGTTAACTTCATCGGCGAAGTAAGTTAACTTACTTTGGCATTTTAATTAACTTACTTTGCTAATGAAGCTGGCTTGCTTTTATATTCTGAAAAAACGCCTGAATTACTGTGATTTCATATCTTACCGCAGATACTTAGTTCTACATGAACTCAAGTCGATTTTAACTTAAAACCGTTTATATTTCTAATTTTATATTGTAAAACATAAAAATAAGGAAAGATTTATTTAATTATAATAACACAATATAATGAATATTTCATATCTTTGCCTCCGATATAAAATGTGCTAGGTATTTTGGCGCCAACTAAATAAAACAACTTCTACTTAAGAAAAGTTCATGTAGGACTCCGATAGTTAGCCCATTTTTTATTTGAACTTAATTACGCTAGAACTCAGGAGTGAGTGTATGTATGTGAATAATTTTAAAAGACAAATGTTTCGCCAAGACATTGTCTAATTATTTATCAATAAAACCATCAGTTATGTTGAAAAACTTTAAACCTGTCAGCTTAATTCTATGTGCGGGTGCGTTATGCTTCTCGGGAAGCATGTATGCCAACATCGCACCTGTTGAGCAAGGTGCCTCTATCTCCCAGCAAAACGGGAAAGTAACAGGTACAGTGGAAGATGATTTCGGCCCAGTGACCGGAGCGTCAGTTGTCGTGAAAGGCACGACCAATGGTACGATTACCGATATGGACGGTAATTTCACCTTGGAAGGTGTCAAGAATGGTGATGTAATCCAAATCTCATTCATTGGTTACTCCACCATGGAAATTACGTATACCGGCCAACCGGTAGGCGTTATCAAATTAGCGGAAGACACCCAGAAATTGGATGAGGTCGTGGTTACGGCCTTAGGCATGAAGCGATCTGAGAAGTCCTTGGGTTATGCGATGCAAGAGTTGAAGGGAGACGCTTTGCTGGATTCTCGCGAGAGCAATATCGCCAATGCGTTGTCCGGTAAGGTTTCCGGTTTGCAGGTCGTTCGTTCTAGTGGTAGTGTAGGCGGTTCTTCGAAGATTGTACTTCGTGGTGCGAACTCTTTGACGGGTTCTAATCAGCCGTTGGTAGTTGTAGATGGTACTCCGATGGATAACTTCACCGGTGGTGTAGATGATGCTTGGGGTAACTCCGGTACGGATATGGGTAACGGTCTTTCGGATATCAATCCAGAAGACATCGAGTCTATGTCTGTATTGAAAGGTGCTTCCGCTGCCGCTCTTTACGGTTCTCGTGCCGGTAATGGTGTTATCTTGATTACGACGAAATCAGGAAAGAAGAATGATGGTCTGGGTATCAATGTGAACTTTGGAGTTACGGCGGATACTCCTTTTATGTTGCCGGAACTGCAAAGTTCTTTCGGACAGGGTTCTGTTGGTGCTTACAATGACCAAACCAATCTGAGCTGGGGTCCGAGGATTGAAGGACAGACTATTACTACGTATGACGGACGTCAAGTGCCAATGGCCGCTTATGACAATATTGGCGCTTTCTTTGGTACAGGTACCTCTTTCAATGAAGGCGTAAGTTTCCAGCAAGATGTGAATGGAACCTCTATGTTCTTTTCTTTCAATCGCCAAGATGACTCGGGTGTAACCCCAGAGCAAAGTCTGAATAAGACGAATTTAACGTTACGTGCTACCTCATTTTTGGATGAGGCTAAGAAATGGAAGGTGGATGCGAAGGTGAACTATGTAAACCAAAACGCCCATAATCGTCCGATCATTGGTATAAACCCATCCAACGCATTTTCAACCGTTTATAATTTGCCTCGCTCTTTGAATGTTCTTGATTTTGAGAACTGTGTGGATGATCAAGGGAAAATGGTTTGGTATGATAAAAGTAATAGTCCACAGGAGAACCCTTATTGGGTAACTCAATACCGTCAGAACGACGATACGCGTAATCGTATTTTAGGAAATGCTTCTTTAAAATATGCTCCTACGGATTGGTTTGATATCGAGCTGAGAGGAGGTACTGACTATTATACTACCACGACTACTCAAAAGTTATATTCAGGAGGTAATACGAAGCCGGAAGGTAGCTATTCTGAAGGTTCTGAGACATTCTATGAGAATAACTTTAGCTTCTTGGCTACGGCGCGTAAGGATGATTTGATCAGCAAATTGGGTGGTTTTGTTACATTTGGTGGTAACATCATGCAGCAGAAACGTACCAAAATGAATGCAAGTGCGGGAACGTTGTTGGTTCCTGATTTGTTTGATGTCAATAATGGTGTTGATAAACCTTCTATTACATCTTCTTTGACCCAGCGTAAAATGAACTCTTTGTACGGATCTCTCCAGTTGAACTGGGATGGTTGGTTGTTCTTGGATGTTACGGCACGTAATGACTGGTCATCCACTATGTCAAAAGAGAATCGTTCTTATTTCTATCCTTCTGTTAGCTTATCTGCTGTAATCTCTGATATGGTACAGAAAAACGGAGGAAGTATGCCTGATTGGTTTAGTTTCGCGAAGGTGCGTGCTTCTTTCGCTGAGGTAGGTAATGATTTGGATCCTTATCAGTTATATAATGTATATACAATTTCTAAGGATGCTAATGGTAATAGTATGGCTTCTGCCGGAAGTACCTTGTTTGACTCTTCGGTTAAGAGTGAGTTGATCAAGTCTTGGGAGGTTGGTGCCGACTTACGTTTCTTCAATAACCGTTTTGGTATTGATGCCGCTTGGTATAAGACAAATGCGACCAATCAGTTGCTGAATATTCCGATGGATGCTTTTTCCGGATATGAATCTCGAAAAGTGAATGCGGGTAATATCCAGAACCAAGGTTTCGAACTTTCGTTGAATGGTGCTATTATGCAGACTGCTAGTGGGTTTAACTGGGATGCGCAAGCTCATTTCTCTTTGAATAGAAGTAAGATATTGGAATTAACCGAAGGGGTGACTGTCTATGATATCAAGACTGTGGATGTCTTACAGATTGCCGCTACCGAAGGTGGTAAATATGGTGATATTTATGGACAGAAATTTGTTCGCCACAATGGGCAGGTCGTGGTAGGTGAAGATGGTCTTCCTTTGATTACGACAGATAAAGAGTTGATCGGTAATCAGAACCCGGATTGGATGCTTGGTCTCACGAATAATTTCTCTTATAAGGGTTTTGATTTGAGTTTCTTGATCGACTTCCGTATAGGTGGTGAGATTTACTCGGCGACGACTTCTTCTTTGCATAAGAATGGTAACGCTGCCGGAACGGTTGTGAATGGTGATCGTGCTGATTTCGTGGTTCCAAACTCAATCATGAAAAAAGGTGATGAGTATGTGAAGAATGATGTCGCTGTTACGCCTCAAAGATATTGGGAGCGTATCGCTTCTTCAGGAAACTATGGTTTGCCGGAGGTGTTTACGTATGACGCTACGAATATCCGTTTGAGAAATATTACTTTAGGATATACGTTCAATAAGAATTTGTTGAAGAAAACCCCGTTCCAAAAGTTGCGTCTGTCCGCGACTTGTAATAACGTATGGATGATTGTTTCTCATTTGCCGGGTATCGATCCTGAATCTGTGGCAGCTACAAATACGAATGCGGTAGGATTCGAGAATGGTGGCGCGCCTACAAATCGTTCTTATACATTTAATTTAACTGTAGGATTCTAATAGAAAGGAGATAATATGAAAACGAAAAATATCATTATATTAGGAGCCTTGGCGGTCGCTTCATTGACAACGGTTACAAGTTGTAATGACTTTGAGGATATCAACAAAGACCCGAATAAGGCTGATTTGGAGCAAGTGGAACCGGAATGGTTCTTGAATGGCTCCATTGGAGATGCTCAAATGAACCCTGAAATAGCAGAACGTATTTTTATTTTGTATTGGAAGCGGGCTGCTCGTTTTGATCGGGGTAGCGGTTTCGCAATCGGTACGGATAATGATGACTATAATAGATTATACTTGACTTCGAACTCGTATGGTGTAGGTTGGTTGAATAAGGCGAATCAAGCGATAGAGGTCGGAGAGGAGAAAATCAAATTAGATGTGGATAATGCCTATCCTTATTATCGGAATATCCCGAATATGGCTCGTATTTGGAGAGCTTATTTGAACTCTGAATTGTCTGATAACTTTGGCCCGATACCGGCGTTATCTGCTTTTACCGGTGTTCCTGGAGAATATAATAAGGTGGAGGATATCTATACCTATATATTGAAAGAGTTGAAAGAGGCGGTCGCTTCTTTGGATGAGAGCATTGATATGAGTGCGATGTCCAAATATGATCCGTTTTTTGGTGGTGACATAAAGAAATGGAAAAAGTATGGAAACTCTTTGCGTATGCGTCTAGCGATGCGTTTGACTGCGGTCAATCCTTCTTTGGCGCAAGCTGAGTTTGAGGATGCTGCCAAGGGTGAGTTTATCGCCTCTATGGATGATATCGCCCAGGTTGCGGAGAAAGATGGATGGGATCCGTATACAGGTGTCATGACAAGAACTTGGAATAACCAAGCGATGTCTACTACTTTCAATAATCTCGTAGTGGGACTAGGCGGTGTGGAATTTCCTGTTCCTGATGAGTTGAAATCCAATTTGAAAGATCCTTATACTTACTTAGGCCAGAATGTCAGCCTGCATTTCCCAACAACCACAAATGATCCTTGTGCGGGCTATTTTTTCGATGGTATCCCACAATATATCGATCCTCGTGCGCCTCAGTTGTATAGCATTCCGGGGTATGATGACGGAGTGGTTTATCCTTCTTATATAGGTGCCGCTTCCGAGGTAAAGGATGAGATAACATTGATTGCGGGAGATTATACGGATGTGCTGACCGGACAAAAAGTTTCCGCGCCGGAAGTAAAACTTCCCATGAAATATTCTTGGACGACCGTTGTTGCCGGAAACTGGAACGATAAGGCCGGTTTAGTTGGTGACTATACAAGTTATAACTACAACTTCCCTTCTTTGGCTGATAAGTTCCGTCATAGCACGAACAAACGTGTATGGTTTGGCCCGTGGGAAAGTTATTTCTTGTTAGCGGAAGCTGCGGTTTATGGTTGGAATGTTCCGGGTAGCGCAAAGGATAATTATGAGAAAGGTATCGCCGCTAGTTTTGAATATAACGGTGTTTCCGATAAACTCTTAGAATATTTGCAATCTAAGGCTTATAACCGTGTAGGAACATCTGTAGCTTTCGATCATACGGTAGAGGCTAAGGCTTATACGATCAACTATTACGATGCATATACGAAACAGAATAAGACAACGACTTATGAGTATCCTAAAAATACGATCTATAAGAATGGTCAGTATAATAATGATGCATTGACTAAGATCATTACGCAGAAGTTCATCGCTCAGAATCCTTGGTTGCCTTTGGAAGTGTGGTCTGATCACCGTCGTTTAGGTTTGCCGTTCTTCGAGAATCAAGCTGTAGAGGCTGCTTACAATCCAACTAACCAAGTGTTGTTAACTCCTGCTACTTGCAAGGAATGTAAAGTAGAGTTCTACCCGAAGCGTCTTCGTTACCCGGCAGTTCTTCAAACCAATAACTTGGAAGGGTATAACCAAGCTTTAGAAAGACTTGGTGGTCCGAACATGACGACAACTTCTTTGTGGTGGAATATGAAATAATATGAATAGTATTTTTACTGCAAAATAATAGGAATCCTCACGTTGGGATGTATCATCATTCAACGTGAGGATTTATGTTTTTAATGTTAAACTTTTAAATTTTACAGTTATGAGAAAGTTATTAATGGTATTGTTTTTATTTGGAACAATTAGTGTTTTTTGCAATGCCCAAATAGATGGTTATTATGTAAAAGACAGTGGTAATCTAGCGCTTTTTGCGGATGGAGAACCTAGGACTAGTAATTCAATTGGTATTGAAGCTGGGAAATCAGTGGAAATTCGTTTTACTCAACCTTCTACTGGAGATTTCTTGTGGCAAAAAATGAGTGGTAGTGACTATATTCAATTTAATCCCGGTGGGTCTGGACGTTTTGCGTTAATTTGGACACAGAGTGCAAGTAAAGGGGACTCGGCTGTTTTTTGTGTCACAGACAAGAATGGTGATGTGCTGACGATTACTATTCATGCTTATTAGACTTTATAGGAAATAAAGATATCTACTTCTTGTCTTTTCTTGTCTTTTGACAACTTTGTATTGTAACTGATTCGGAAATTATAGAGAATAATATTCTTACGAGAAAAGGGCGTATCGATGTAAATGTCGGTACGCCTTCTTTTTTTTGTGGTGATGATTTGTATGGGTAAACTGGAACTTTTATTGGCTTCTGAAGTGAATAACTAACGGCTTCCTGCCTCTTTTACGGTTTGGTTATCCTTTGGTTAAAATTTCTGTAAATCAATTTTTTATGGATGTTAGTAAGGATAACTCTTATTCGTTTTGTCTGTAAGGAGAGAGTAGTTGCGGTATCCTCACCAGTTACCTCTTGTATATGTTAAACTCAAAACATATCTGCCCTTTTTATGTTTATACAGGATAAATGACATTTGTTGACGCAAAAACTAAAACATTGTCTAGAAAAATAAACAAAAAACAGTAGTTATGTTGAAAAGATTCAGACCAGTCAGCTTAATCCTGTTGGTAGGGGCGCTTGGGTTCTCGGGAAACTTATACGCCACGCCTATGTCCGGGATTCCGAGGGTTGACATTTCACAGCAAAACGCAAAGGTGTCGGGAATAGTTGAGGATGCCTTAGGACCCGTTACCGGGGCGTCCGTAATCGTGAAAGGAACTACCAATGGTACTATGACCGACTTGGACGGACATTTTACCTTGGATAACGTGAAGAAAGGGGATATCATACAGATATCGTTTATCGGTTATACCTCGCAAGACATCCCGTATACTGGCCAGTCCGAGATTACGGTTAAACTCGTGGAAGATACCCAGAAACTCGATGAGGTGGTGGTGACCGCCTTGGGTATGAAACGGGATAAGAAAGCCTTGGGTTATGCCATGCAGGAGTTGAAAGGGGATGACCTCTTGGCCTCCCGTGAGCCGAACTTGGCGAACTCCCTTTCCGGTAAGGTTTCCGGTTTGCAGATCGTCCGTTCAAGCAATGGCGTAGGAGGGTCTTCTAAGATCGTACTTCGTGGTAACAACTCCTTGACGGGTAGCAACCAGCCCTTGATCGTCGTAGACGGTACCCCGATGGATAACTTCACCGGTGGCGTGGATGATGTATGGGGTAACTCCGGAGCGGACATGGGTAACGGCCTTTCGGATATCAACCCGGAAGATATCGAGTCCATGACGGTATTGAAGGGTGCTTCCGCCGCCGCCCTTTATGGCTCACGTGCCGGTAACGGCGTGATCTTGATCACTACCAAGTCCGGACGTAAGAACGAGGGACTCGGTATTACGATCAACGCCGGTATCACCGCCGAGACGATTTTCCTGAAACCTGATTTACAGAACGACTTCGGACAAGGCTCCGTGGGCGTTTACGATAACCAATCCCGCCTTAGCTGGGGACCGAAAGCCATGGGACAAATGGTAACCGATTGGAGAGGCAACCAAATCCCTCTGCATACTTATGATAATATCGACGCTTTTTTCCGCACCGGAACCTCCTTTAACGAGGGTGTCAGCTTCCAGCAGAACATAAAGGGTACGGCGGTATTCGCCTCCGTAAACCGTTCCGACGATGCTAGTATCACCCCACGCTCAAAACTAAACAAGACGAATATTACCTTGCGTGCCACCACTTTCTTGGATGAGGCGGAAAAGTGGAAAGTAGATGCCAAGGTGAATTATATCAATCAAAACGCGCATAACCGCCCGATTCAGGGCGTGAATCCCTCGAACGCTTTCAATACGATCTATAACCTGCCTCGTTCCTTGAATATCCGTGAGTTTGAGGATGACGTGGATGAGCAAGGCAATATGATTTGGTATGATGCCTCCAAGAATCCGCAGGAGAACCCTTATTGGGTGACCCGTTATCGCCAGAACGAGGATACCCGTAACCGTTTGTTAGGAAATATCTCCTTGAAATATGCCCCGACCGATTGGTTCGATATTGAGTTGAGAGGTGGTACGGATTATTATACCACGACGAAGAGCGAGAAAGTATATGCCGGTGGTAATACCAGTCCGAGAGGTCTGTATACCGAGGGATCGGAGACCTTCTATGAGAATAACTTCAGTTTCTTGGCTACGGCCCGGAAGGATAACTTGATCGATCGGCTGGGAGGCTTCGTTACTTTCGGTGGTAACTTGATGCTCCAGCAACGTAATAAGATGAACGCTTCTGCCGGAGAGTTGTTGGTGCCGAACTTGTTCTCGCTGAATAATGGCGTGAATAAGCCGACGGTCACTTCCGAGTTGATCCGCCGTCGTATGAATTCCTTGTACGGGTCGTTGCAGTTGAACTGGGATGGTTATCTGTTCTTGGATGTTACGGCACGTAACGATTGGTCGTCTACGATGTCGAAAGCCAACCGCTCTTATTTCTATCCGTCTGTCAGCTTGTCTGCGGTGATCTCCGATATGTTGCCGAAGATTGGCGGAAGCATGCCGGATTGGTTCTCTTTCGCTAAGGTACGTGCCTCCTTCGCTGAGGTAGGTAACGACTTGGACCCGTATCAATTATATAACTTCTACTCTGTAGGCAAGGACCCCAACGGGAATACGACGGCGAAACCGGGTAAGGTACTTTACGACTCGGATGTACGTAGTGAGTTGATTAAATCATGGGAGGCCGGTTTCGATATCCGTTTCTTCAATAACCGGTTAGGCTTGGATGCCGCTTGGTATAAGTCCAACGCTACCCGCCAGTTACTGGATTTACCGATGGACCCGTTCTCCGGCTATGCTTCCCGTAAGATTAATGCGGGTAACATTCAGAACGAGGGTTTGGAGATCTCCTTGAACGGTACGATTCTAGACAATCCCGCCGGATTGAGCTGGAGCTCTACGGCGCAGTTCTCCTTGAACCGGAATAAGATCAAGGAATTATACGAGGGCGTGAATCTATATGATATAAAGACGTTCGACGCTATCCAGATCGTAGCTCCGGTAGGTGGTTATTATGGTGAGATCTACGGGCAGACCTTTATGCGTGTGACCGATGAGAATAGTCCTCACTATGGAAAGATCGTCGTAGGTGATGATGGTTTGCCTTTGATCTCTACCGAGAAGTCGAAAGTAGGAAACCAGAGTCCGGATTGGATGATGGGTTGGACCAATAATTTCTCTTATAAAGGTTTTAACCTGAGCTTCTTGATAGACTTCCGTATCGGTGGTAGCATCTATTCGGCGACAGCCTCCAACCTGTATACCCGGGGTAACGCCGCCGGAACAGTGGTGAATGGTGATCGTGCCGAATTCGTGGTACCGAATACCGTGGTTCAACAGGGTAGTGGTTATGCGGAGAATACGGTCGCCGTCACTCCCCAGAACTATTGGGAGCGTATTGGGTCTACCGGAAATTATGGTTTACCAGAGGTTTATACCTATAGCGCCACCAATGTCCGTTTGCGTAATATCACCTTTGGCTACGAGTTCAATCGACAGATGTTGAAGAAAACGCCTTTCCAGCGTGTACGTCTATCCGCTACTTGTAACAATGTTTGGATGATCCATTATAACTTGCCGGGTATCGACCCCGAGTCCGTTGCCGCCACGAATACCAACGCTACCGGATTCGAGAATGGAGCCGCGCCGACCAGCCGTTCCTATACGTTTAACGTAACCGTGGGATTCTAATGGAATACATGATAATTTGAATTACGATAAAAATGATGAAGATGAAAACAAGAAATATACTTTTTACCGGATTGGTATCGGTGGCTGCTCTTCTTTCTTCCTGTAATGACTTTCAGGAGATCAATGAGGACCCGAATCTTGTGGGAGAGGATAAGGTGAAGCCCCAATGGTTCCTGAATGCCTCTATCATGGGAGACCAGATGAACCCAGAGATAGCCGAGCGTATCTTTATCTTGTACTGGGACCGTGCTTCCCGTTTCAATAGGGGAAGTGGTTTTACGATCGGTACGGATAACAATGATTATAGTACGATCTACTTGAGTAATGATTACGCCGTAGGTTGGCTGAATCAAGTGACCAAAGCGATCCAGTTAGGAGAGCAGATGGTTGCCAATGGCGAGGCGGATACCTATCCTTATTATAAGAACGTGATCCAGATGTCCCGTATCTGGCGTGCTTACTTGAACTCGGAAGTAGCTGACGGTTTCGGGCCGATCCCTGCGTTGGCCGCTTTCTCCGGTGTACCGGCTGAGTACGATAGTGTAGAAGCTATCTATCAATTTATATTGAAAGAGTTACGGGAAGCTGAGTCTGCGTTAGACCCCTCCTTGGATATGTCCGCTATGGCTAACGAGGATGCTTTCTATGCGGGAAATGTTACGAAATGGAAAAAGTACGCCAACTCTTTGCGTATGCGTTTGGCGATGCGTATCTCGGCTGTCGATCCTGCCTTGGCGAGAGCGGAATTTGAGGATGCCGCCTCTAAGACATTTATCTCCGAGCCAACCGATATCGCTTCCGTGCAGGAGAAAGAGGGGTGGGATGAGTTGACGAGCGTGATGTCTCGTCCTTGGAACGGGCAGGCAATGTCCGTGACGTTTAAGAACTTGGTAGTTGGTTTGGGTGGACAGGAATTTCCGTTGCCGGACTCCTTAAAAAGCCATTTGAAGAATCCATACGATTATCAAGGTTTATATTTGAACCAGCACTTCCCGCTGACGACGAATGATCCGTGCGCCGGTTTCTATTTCGACGGTATACCTCAATATGTAGATCCCCGTGCCCCGAAGTTGTTTAGTGTAGTGGGCTGGGATGATGGTGTGGTTTATTCCGATTATATCGGTGCGGCCAGCGAGGTGAAGCCGGTTCACTTGAAGAATCCGGCGGATAATACCCAGAATATGTTGACGATCGATCCGAAATATACGTGGGGCACTTGGGTCGCCGGAGAATGGGACGTGAAAGCCGGTCTGGTAAGTGAGCTGACAGGTAAGAATTATAATTATCCCTCTATATCGAAACAATATCGAATGAGCACCAATAAGCGTGTCTTCTTCGGCCCGTGGGAAAGTTACTTCTTATTGGCGGAGGCTGCGGTGAAAGGCTGGAAAGTTCCGGGAACAGCTAAATCCAATTATGAGTCTGGTGTTACGGCTAGTTTTGAGTATCATGGCTTATTGAGCCAAGTCGGTGATTACCTATCGTCTCAGAAATACAACCGTGTAGGTACTTCCGTCGCTTTCGACCATACGACAGAGGCGAAATCATATACGATCCGTTATACGGACCCCTATACGAAGGAGGTAAAAAGCCGTACGTATGAATATCCCCATAACTCGATCTATCGGAATGGCGCTTATAATAATGACGCCCTTACGAAGATTATCACCCAGAAATATATAGCGCAAGTTCCTTGGTTGCCGGAAGAGGCTTGGAGCGATCATCGTCGTTTAGGTCTTCCTTTCTTCGAGAACCAAGCGGTAGAGAAGGATTACAACCCATTGAATCAAGTTCCTTTGACGGTCGCTACCTCTAAGGAATGCCGTTGGGATTTCTACCCGAAACGTTATCGTTATCCGGCGAATATCCAAACGAATAATCAAGCGGGTTATGCGCAAGCTCTCCAGCTTTTGGGCGGCCCGGACTTGACGACTACTCCACTTTGGTGGAACGCTAAATAGCGAACCTGCTTGGTCTGTTTTATATATACTTTTTCGGTGTCACGCATTTATTTGTGTGGCACCGTTTTTTTGAGATTTACTCAATCGTGCTTAGCCATTTCTCCAGTTCGTCAGTCCATTGACGTTTGTATACGAAGTTGTCCCGGAACCCAAAACTATGGCCGCCCTTTGGATAAATATGCAAGGAGGCGGACACCTTGTTTTTTAGCAAAGCGAGATAATAAAGCACGCTATTCTCCGGGCTAACCGCCTCGTCATCCGAAGCCAACGCTATAAAGGCGGGAGGTGTCAGTGAGTTTACGTGCAATTCCAAAGAGAAAGCTTCCTCTTCCTCATGCGTGGGATTCGCTCCTAATAGCCGTTCCCTCGATTTAAGGTGCGTTAAATGAGGTAGCATACTGATAACCGGATAAAGGAGTATTTGGAAATCTGGACGTGCGTCGTCTACCCCGAATATTGCGGCATGCCCGGCGATATAACCGCCAATGGAGGCACCCATGACACCGACCTTCGTAATCTTCCACTCTTCCGAGTAATTATGGAGGATGCGGAGACCTTGGCGAACATCGTCCAGAGGAACTTCCCTATGTCCGTTCGGCATCCGGTATTTCAATACGGCATAAGTAATACCTTGCGCGTTAAACCATGCGGCCATATCACGCCCCTCATGTCCGATCGAAATCTTGGAAAGTCCGCCACCCGGACACATCAAGATCGCCTTGCCATTCGGCTTCGTCGCCGGATAAACCAATAGGGAAGGGTTCGATATATTGGATATGGCATTCGGGGCATCTTCCAATTCTACGCCGGCCAATCCATTACTAGTGGGCGCTCCATCCGGCCAAAGTAGGATAATCCTATTTTTCTGTTGTATTGTTTCCATTTTCTATATTCTGAATTGTGTTTATAGTATAAAACAACGTTGGCCTTTGATTAGTTTAGCATTCAAGATCTTTTCGAATCATCATCGTATATAAAAAAGTCCGGAAAAGACGAGGAAAATCACCCTCCATCCTTTTCGGACTTTTATCCTATTACATTGAAAGGTAAATTATTGCATACCTTCCGTAGTCATTTCCTTATTGATCTTTTTAACCAATCCCTGAAGAACGGCACCCGGGCCTAACTCGATGAAATGAGTGGCACCGTCGGCGATCATGTTCTGTACGCTTTGGGTCCAACGTACCGGGGCGGTTAACTGTGCGATCAAGTTAGTCTTAATTGTTTCCGGGCAAGTCTCGGCTTTCGTGCTTACGTTCTGGTAAACCGGGCAAGAAGGTTTATTGATCGTCGTAGCCTCGATAGCGGCAGCCAACTCAGTACGAGCTGGTTCCATCAATGGAGAATGGAACGCTCCACCTACTTTCAACTTCAAGGCACGCTTAGCGCCTGCGGCCAATAACTTCTCGCAAGCCTGATCGATACCGGGGATAGAGCCGGAGATTACCAATTGGCCCGGGCAATTATAGTTAGCGCAAACCACTACCTCGTCCTTGATGCTCGCGCAAATTTCCTCAACCGTCGCGTCCGGCAAGGCTAATACGGCGGCCATTGTAGAGGGAGTTGCCTCGCAAGCCTTTTGCATAGCCATGGCACGTTTGGAAACTAATACCAAGCCGTCCTCGAAAGACAATGCTCCGGCAGCTACCAAGGCAGAGAATTCTCCTAATGAGTGACCTGCGGTCATATCCGGTTGGAATTGATCACCTAATGTTTTCGCGAGAATGACAGAGTGTAAGAAGATCGCTGGTTGAGTAACTTTGGTTTGTCTCAGATCCTCGTCTGTTCCGGCAAACATTAAATCCGTGATACGGAAACCAAGGATCTCGTTAGCCTTCTCAAACATCTCTTTAGCAAGAGGATTATTATCGTAGAGGTCTTTGCCCATACCTACGAACTGTGCCCCCTGACCGGGAAATACGTACGCTTTCATCTTTCTAATTTTTTTCTAATTTCAGTTTTTTAAGACGGTGCAAAGGTAATAAATTTGGAATAATGAGGCTACTATTCATTACAAATTGTATCTTTGCCCCCATAGAAACGAGAATATTAATGACTAATATTATAATATCATGAATGAATTACTATTTTTAGGAAACTTAGGTACAGGCGAGATCGTGATCATCGCCATTGTTGTGTTATTGCTTTTCGGTGGTAAGAAAATTCCTGAGCTGATGAAAGGTATCGGTAAGGGCGTGAAGAATTTCAAGGACGGTGTAAAAGGATTGGAAGACGATATCAAATTAGACGATACGGAAAAGAAGTAAAGGAAGATGCAACAAGAAGAAATGTCATTCTGGGATCACCTAGAAGAACTTCGTTGGACTTTATTTCGTTCTATTTTAGCGCTCTTTGTTTTTGCTATAGCCGGGTTCTCGGTAATGCCGTGGCTGTTCGATAATGTCGTGATGGCCCCGTGTAGCTCCGATTTCATCGTCTATCGGGAAATGTGTAAGATTAGTTCTCATTTTTCTTTTCTCCCGGACTTTTGTAATGATACTTTCCATGTGAACATTGTCAATATCAAGCTGGCTTCCCAGTTCTTCACGCATATGACAAGTTCTTTCTGGTTGGCGTTATTATTGACTTTCCCCTATTTGATGTGGGAGATCTGGAAGTTCGTAAGTCCGGCTCTTTACGAAAATGAGAAGAAAAATGTACGTTGGGTATTCTTGTTCGGAACGATAATGTTCTTTATCGGATGCTCAGTGGGTTATTTCTTGGTGTTCCCGATGACACTACGTTTCTTGGCGACTTACGAGTTGAGTGCCGCCATTACGGAACAGGTATCCCTTGATTCTTACATGGATAACTTCTTGATGTTGATATTCGTGATGGGAATCGTATTTGAGATGCCATTGGTATCTTGGCTATTATCTCAGATAGGGCTGCTAAACCGCTCGTTCTTTCATAAATACAGACGGCATGCTGTTGTCGGCTTGTTAGTTGGTGCGGCGTTCATCACTCCAAGTAGTGATCCGTTTACGTTAAGTATCGTATTCTTACCGCTCTACGGTTTGTATGAGTTGAGTGCGTTCTTCGTGAAAAAAGCCCCAAAGGAAGAAGACGAGGAGAATGAGGAAGATAATAATGAGGAATAAATCCCGAAAGTTATAATAATGTAATATAAAAAAGACGTAACTCTGTTTAAGGGCTACGTCTTTTTTTATTATTTCAATAAAGGTAACCGGTCCAGCATATTCCTTAGCTTGATGGCTATACGAGGCATCGGCTCGGCTACCGTAAGACCTACCAGATCATACTTGGATGCTATATTGTTGATAACACGTACGACCTCGTCTATTTTCATCCCGTTAGGCTCTACGCCGACTCCCGCTATCATATCCGCCGGATCGATTACGTCCATATCGAAGTGAACGACAACTTTGGATGCGCCCGTCCCTTTTAACCACTTGAGGATGGAGGAACTATCCTTCGCCACCTCCTCTGGTGATAAACCTTTTATACCTAAGTTCTTCTGCCGTTCTTTCATGCCCTCATCCCACGAGCGTAAACCTACGATTAAGGTATTCGAGACCTTGAACATTCCCGGTAATAATTGAAGAATCTCTTCATCACCCATCCCTAGACAGGCCGTAAGGGCCATCGCATGATATCCCTTATACTCGTCATACGGCAAGTTTATATCCGGATGTGCGTCTATCCAGACAATGGCTATATCATCCGGATATTTAGCAGCCAGATAGGTGAAGGGTACGACACTTACCGAACATTCGCCCCCTAAGGTGATAATCTTTTCTGGAGCGTTTTCGTGCAGTAATTCGAGGGCTGCTTTTGTTTGTTTCAGAATAACCTTGCGGGCGCTGATCCCTAGATCCGTTTCTCTATCGTTTATATCTAGTGAGATGGGTACTTCCACGGTTTTCTGGGGACTTGGGGGAGCGAGGATATTGAGTAATTGAGCTCCTAGGTAATACCCTCTGGAAGCGTCGTCCGCAGGAAGGTCGGGCATCCAATGATTCACGATCCCACCTTGCCATTGGGGATAGATCAAACGAAGTGTCGATGTTTTATCTTCCATGTTATCGTAGTTTTTGTACAAAGTTAAAGGATTCCACCGAATTCTCGTCTTGATGAAAAAAGATTTTCTCCTTGATGAAAATAGATTCTCATCATAATGAAAAAAGATTTTCACCCCGATGAAAATAGAAAGTTTTCCCCGTAAACTGTTTCTCTTTCGAAATAATTTATGTATGTTTGCTCAAACTCAAAACGAATTGCATAACATGAAGCACATGTCTATATTGGCGGTCTCTTTGCTGGCACTCGTGGCCTGCACGCCTGAAAAGAAACAGGAGGCGGATTACTCGCAGTATGTGAACCCCATGATCGGTACGGATTTTACCGGCAATACCTACCCGGGAGCCCAAGTTCCTTTTGGTATGGTACAATTGAGCCCGGATAACGGTTTGCCGGGTTGGGATCGCATCTCGGGGTATTTCTATCCGGATACGACGATCGCCGGCTTTAGCCATACGCACCTTTCCGGTACGGGGGCAGGCGATTTATACGATATCTCTTTTATGCCCGTGACCCGTCCTTATAAAGAGGCCCCGGCGCCGTTAGGAATCTATTCCACGTTCTCGCATAATGACGAGGCGGCTTCCGCAGGATATTACCGGGTATTGCTGAAGGATTATAACATTAACGTGGAGCTTACGGCTACCGAGCGTTGCGGTATCCAGCGGTATACCTTCCCGGAGGCCGAGGCTTCGGTATTCTTGAACTTGAAGAAGGCGATGAATTGGGACTTTACCTTGGATTCCAAGATCGAGGTGGTAGACTCTACGACGATTCGTGGATACCGCCTATCCCAAGGCTGGTCTCCCTTGCAGCATGTTTATTTCGAGACCCGTTTCTCTAAGCCTTTCGTGGCTTGTCATATGGATACGACTTCTATCGTGACCAAGGAAAAAGGTTGGATCGGTACGGCCTATGTGGCCCGTTTCGATTTCAATACGAAGAAGGATGAGGAAATCCTTGTCACGACCGGAATCTCTGGCGTCAGCATGGAGGGAGCGGGAAAGAATTTGCGTGCGGAAGCCCCGAAGGATGATTTCGATTACTATCAAGCGCAGGCTAGTGCGAATTGGAACCGACAGCTTTCCAAGATTGAGGTGAAGAGCCGGAATACAGACGATATGGTGAAATTCTATACGGCCTTGTATCATTCCATGATCGCCCCGACGATCTATAGCGACGTGGATGGTTCTTATTACGGCCCGGATCAGCAAATCCATAAAGCGGACGGATGGACGAATTACTCTACTTTCTCTTTATGGGATACCTACCGTGCCTCCCATCCGTTGTTTACGTATACGGAGCCGGAACGGGCGAATGATATGATCAAGGGTTTCTTGAAGTTCTATGAGCAGAACGGGGCTTTGCCTTTATGGAACCTTTATGGCTGGGAAACGAATATGATGATCGGTTATCATGCGGTGCCCGTTATCGTAGACGCTTATCTGAAAGGTATCGGTGATTTCAATGCCGAGAAAGCGCTGGAGGCTTGTATAGCGACAGCCAACCGGGATGACTATCGGGGTATCGGCGATTATAAGAAGTTGGGCTACGTACCGGCTTATAGCGATCCGAAAAAATGGGAGAACTGGTCTTTATCGAAGACCTTGGAGTATGCCTACGATGATTATTGCATCGCTAAGATGGCTGAGAAGATGGGTAAGAAAGAGATCGCCGACGAATTCTTTAAACGTTCACAGAATTATCATAATGTGTACAATCCGGCAACTTCCTTTATGCAGCCTCGTGATGAGAAAGGAAACTTTGCCGCTAATTTCAGCCCCGATGATTATACGGAAGATATTTGCGAGAGCAATGGTTGGCAATATTTCTGGTCCGTGCCGCAAGATCTGGACGGTTTGATCGGATTGGTAGGAAGTAAGGAACGTTTCGCCGAGAAATTGGATAGTATGTTTACCTATGTCCCCAAATCGGATGAGGAATTGCCTATCTTTAGTACAGGCATGATTGGTCAATATGCGCATGGAAATGAGCCGAGCCATCATGTGATCTACTTATATAATAAGGTCGGCCAGCCTTGGAAGACCCAGAAATACGTGGCTCAGGTATTACATGATTTGTATCTGAATGCCCCGGACGGTATTTGTGGTAATGAGGACTGTGGGCAGATGTCCGCTTGGTTTGTGTTTAGCGCCATGGGATTCTACCCGGTTGATCCGATCAGTGGCCAATATGAGATCGGCTCCCCGTTGTTCCCGGAAGTGAAGATGCATGTAGGTAATGGCAAGACCTTTACGGTTTTGGCTCCCGAGGTCTCTGCGGAGAATATTTATATCCAATCCGTGAAGCTGAACGGACAACCTTATGATAAGAGTTATATCACCCACGAGCAAATCATGAGCGGGGCGACATTGGAGTTCGTCATGGGCAGCCAGCCGGGACCGGTATGGTATACGAACGAATGAAATAGCTCTCTATGATATAATGAAGAGAAGTGCCGTGGTCATATCGCCACGGCACTTTTTTTAATCCGGCTCATGCGAATCTTTCCCATAAGCCTTGACAATATCCTTTACGATGTACCAGAGTACGAACACGACCATTATGCTTCCGATCAATATCTTTCCCACTCTTATGATAGAATCGATGTATTCTTCCATAATGTTATTATTTAAGAGATTACCGTTCGAGGTAAATGTACGGATAAAAATCGGGAAATAAGTCTATGTCTCTAAGATAATTCAGATATTTGTTCTATTTTTGAACATTGTATAAATGATTAAATATAATAGCATGTTAAAACAAATGATAGCCTTGACGGCTTTGATGGTGTCATCCATTGCTTTTGCGCAAGACCGGGAGTATGTAATCGTGGTACATGGTGGTGCGGGGGCGATGGCCGGATTGGAGGAAGATCCGGTTAAGTCGGCTCAATATTACGCCGCATTGGACTCCGCTTTAATGATTGGAGATAAGGTCCTTTCTGCGGGAGGCGAGGGGCCGGAAGCGGTGATGGCCGTAATCAATTACTTCGAGGGAAATCCGTTGTTTAACGCCGGAATTGGTGCTACCTGTACGGCGGAGGGAACTTTTGAGTTGGACGCTTCCATCATGGAAGGCAAGGATTTAAGCGCAGGCGCTGTAGCTGGCTTAAAACACGTGAAGCATCCGATCAATGCCGCCTATGCCGTAAAGACAAAATCTCCGCATGTCATGCTGAGCGGAGCCGGTGCTGAGGAGTTCGCCAAGGAACAAGGCTTGGAAATGGTAGAAGACAATATGTATTTCGCTACGCCCAAGACGATGGAGTGGATCGAGAAGTTAAAGCAAGAAAGTAAGAAGAACGGTACGGTAGGCTGTGTCGTTCTGGATAAGCAAGGAAACTTAACGGCCGGGACCAGTACCGGCGGTATGTTCAAGAAACGTTGGGGGCGTATCGGTGATTCGCCCGTGATCGGGGCGGGAACGTATGCGGATAATAACAGTTGCGCCGTCTCCTGTACGGGGCATGGCGAGTATTTTATCCGTCATGCGGTAGCGTTCGATGTGTGTGCCCGCTATAAATACCTTAAGGAAAGCGTAGAGAAAGCGGCAGATTATATCATCCATACGGAATTGAATACGAACGCCGGCAACGGCGGCTTGATCGCCGTGGATAAACTAGGAAATATCGCCATGCCTTATAACAGTGGCGGTATGTTCCGCGGATTCTTGTATAAGGAGAAAGGTAGCCCGGAAATTAAGAAGGGCTGCGGTATCGGAAAGAAGATCGTTGTAGTAGGGGAAAAGTAGTTTTTTGTATCTTTACGCCAAATTCAAGATAGAATGGCGAAAACAAAAACCGTATATGTCTGCTCTAACTGTGGCGCTGATTCCCCGAAATGGCTGGGTAAATGCCCGAATTGTGGGGAGTGGAACACCTATGTAGAGGAGATCGTAACAAAGGAGCTTGCCGTGAAGCGGCCAGTTCCCGGTATTATGGAGGGCAATAAGATCCGTCCGGTGTTATTGCGTGATATAACGACGGAAGAGGAGGCCCGTATCGATTTAAAAGATGATGAATTAAATAGGGTCCTCGGCGGAGGCTTGGTGAAAGGCTCTTTGGTCTTGATCGGGGGAGAGCCGGGAATTGGAAAATCCACCTTGGTCTTGCAAACCGTGTTGGGCTTGACAGGCTTGAAAACCCTATATGTCTCGGGCGAGGAGAGCAGTCGCCAGTTGAAACTCCGGGCGGACCGATTATCGCATGATAATCCGAACTGTTTCATCCTATGCGAGACGCATCTGGAACAGATTTTTACGCAAGCGGCCAATATCCAGCCGGACTTGATGATCATAGATTCCATACAAACCATCTTTACGGAAGTTGTGGAATCTTCCCCCGGCAGTGTTTCCCAAGTACGTGAGTGTAGTGCCGCTATCTTGAAATACGCCAAGGAAAGCGGTGTCCCGGTCTTATTGATCGGCCATATCAATAAGGAAGGCAGTATCGCCGGTCCGAAGGTATTGGAGCATATCGTGGATACGGTGTTGCAGTTTGAGGGCGATCAGCATTATATGTATCGTATCCTGCGGAGCATCAAGAACCGTTTTGGCAGTACGGCGGAACTAGGGATTTACGAGATGCGCCAGAACGGGCTTCGTGAGGTCAGCAATCCATCCGAGTTATTATTAACCCAGAATCATGAGGGACTGAGCGGTGTCGCCATCGCCGCCGCTATCGAGGGGGTACGTCCTTTCTTGATCGAGACGCAAGCCTTGGTCAGCTCGGCGGTTTACGGTACGCCGCAACGTAGCGCCACCGGATTCGATTTACGCCGAATGAATATGTTATTGGCGGTATTGGAGAAAAGGGCGGGTTTTAAGTTGATCCAGAAAGATGTTTTCCTGAATATCGCCGGAGGTTTGAAAGTGAATGATCCGGCTATCGATTTGGCGGTAATCAGCTCCATCCTTTCCTCTAGCTTGGATATCAGCATCGAGCCGGGTGTTTGTATGGCTGGCGAGGTGGGCTTGTCCGGAGAGATCCGTCCGGTCAACCGTATCGAGCAACGTATCTTGGAGGCGGAGAAGCTGGGTTTCTCCCGGATTATCATTCCGCATAATAATCTAAAAGGTTTCGATACGGCGAAGAGCAAGATTCAAATCGTACAGGTAAAGAAAGTGGAGGAAGCCTTTCGGCAACTATTCGGTTAATATATAATAAACAATGATAAAAGAATTACAACTCAGGATATTGCCGGAAGAGGCTGTTAATGAGCAATCGCTAAGGCAAGTAGTAGCCCGTGAGACGGGTGAGGCTCCGAAAAATATCCGGGCCGTACGTGTATTGAAACGTTCGATAGACGCACGCCAGCGAACGATATTTGTCAACGTGAAACTGCGTGTTTTCATGAACGAGATGCCTAGCGAGCCGGAATATCAATCGATAGAGTATAAAGATGTCTCGGCAGGGAAACCTGTGATCGTCGTAGGAGCCGGTCCGGGAGGTCTGTTCGCCGCCTTGCGCTTGATAGAGTTAGGTTTGCGCCCCATCATCGTCGAGCGAGGTAAGGACGTGCGGGAACGCAAGAAAGATATCGCCTTGATCAGTCGTGAGCATAAGGTGAACGGAGAATCAAATTATAGTTTTGGTGAGGGCGGTGCCGGCGCTTATTCTGATGGAAAGCTGTATACCCGTAGCAAGAAAAGAGGCTCGGTAGATAAGATACTGAATATCTTTTGCCAGTTTGGGGCAAGTCCCTCTATCTTGGCGGATGCCCATCCGCATATCGGAACCGATAAGCTCCCCCGTGTGATCGAGAATATCCGGGAGCAAATCAAGCGATGCGGAGGTGAGGTACATTTCGAGACCCGTATGGATGCTTTTATCATGAAAGAGAACGAGGTGATCGGCATCGAGACGAATACGGGAAAGAGCTTTTACGGGCCTGTTATCTTAGCTACCGGCCATTCCGCCCGTGATGTCTATAACTATTTATACGAACGCCAGATCCAGATCGAGGCGAAAGGGATCGCAGTCGGTGTTCGTCTGGAACATCCTCAGGAATTGATCGACCAAATCCAGTATCATCGGAAAGAAGGTCGTGGGAAATATCTTCCTGCGGCAGAGTATAGTTTTGTGACGCAAGCGAATAACCGGGGCGTCTATTCCTTCTGTATGTGTCCGGGAGGTTTCGTAGTTCCTGCGGCGAGCGGACCTAAGCAGGTCGTGGTAAATGGAATGTCGCCTTCTAACCGGGGTTCCCGCTGGTCTAACTCAGGGATGGTGGTAGAGATCCGTCCGGAAGATTATTCCGAACTGGTAGGGCAGGAGGAGCTTTATCTTCGGAATGGCGAGAAGGTGGATGCGGACTCCCCATTAGCGTTGATGGCCTTTCAGGAACGTCTGGAAGAGGTCTGTTGGTTGAATGGAGGCATGAAGCAAACGGCTCCCGCCCAGCGCATGGATGATTTCATGCGGAAGAAGAACTCTTTCGATTTACCGGTTTCCTCGTATACGCCGGGTCTGCTGGCCTCTCCGTTGCATTTTTGGATGCCGGAATTCGTGACCAGTCGCCTGCGGGAAGGTTTCCGTTATTTCGGTAAGGTCTCTAGAGGCTTCTTGACCAACGAGGCAACCATGATCGGCGTAGAGACCCGTACATCCGCTCCGGTTCGTATCGTCCGTGATCGGGATACCTATCAACACGTCACGGTAAAAGGTCTTTTCCCTTGCGGTGAGGGAGCGGGGTATGCGGGAGGAATCGTATCCGCTGCCATCGACGGGGAACGTTGTGCGGAAGGAGTGTATAATTTAGAATCCAATAAATAAGAAAAATGAAAAGTGGTATGAAAATAGGAATATCCCTTTGTCTGGGAGTTCTTATGTGTTTGAATGCGGGTTGTACGGGAAAGAAGTCTGCTGCGGAAGAGCCGGAATTAACGTACAGTAATCCTTTGTCGGTCCAGTTTGGCGATCCATACGTATTGTTGGCCTCGGACGGACGTTATTATATGTATGGTACCGGTGCCGGGGCTGTAGACGGTTTTTGCGCCTATTCTTCCGATGATTTGATCCATTGGAAGTCGGAAGGGCAGGTTTATCGGGGCAATACGCCCGATTCTTGGGCAATCGCTAATTTCTGGGCGCCGGAAGTGTACGAGCGTGACGGGAAGTTCTATATGTTCTTCAGCGCGGATTGGCGGAAGAATCCGACCAACGAGGAGGAAAATTTCCGTATCGGCGTAGCTGTGTCGGATAAGCCGACCGGACCATTTAAGGAATTGGCCGATGCTCCTTTGTTTGATCCGGGATATCCTGTAATCGACGGAAACTTGATCGAGGATGAGGATGGCCGTACCTATCTCTATTATTCCCGTTGTTGCTATAAGCATCCGGTAGAAAGCGAGATCGCCGATGAGGCAAAGAAGAAAGGCATGTTCGACTCCGTTGAGGAAAGCTGGATTTACGGGGTGGAGGTCGCTCCGGATCTTACGCACGTAATTGGGGAACCCGTACTTCTGCTGCGTCCACCCGTAAAATTGGATGATGCGCAAAGTGAGTGGGAAAGTCGCTCGGTTACCAAAGGGGAGGTCGGACGTCGTTGGACGGAAGGCTCTTTCATGCTACGTCACAACGGCTTGTATTATATGATGTATTCCGCTAATTATTTTGGCGGGGCAAATTATGCGGTGGGATATGCCGTGTCCGAACATCCGTTAGGACCGTTTGAGAAGGCATCTAATAATCCGGTGCTGGAGAAGAACGTGGAAAAAGGCGGTATCGTCACGGGTACCGGACATAATAGCGTTACTTGGTCGAAGGACGGAAAACAAATGTATTGCGTTTACCACGGGCGTACCCAGAAGACAGGGGATGAGCGGGTCGTATTCATCGATAAAATGCGAATCAATGAGAATGGCCTTCTAGTCGTGGAAGGCCCTACCACCGATCCGCAATCTATTCAATAGTTATTTATCTCTTCCAGCAACGCCACTCGTTCCAACGAGAACGTAGTGTCGTTGCGTTGGATATATTCCAATAGCTCTTTCGCTCTTGCCCGGAGTTTTTTACCTTGCGCCTCCGGCAAAAGGAAACTTTCTTCCAGCAAGGTCTTGCTCGCCAGCTCCATGCGTTGGAGGCCGCACGAATCATCACCGTCCAGATAAGTGCGGATACCGTCGATAGGCGTGTTCAGCAAGAAATCGTTATCCAGTTTTAAGAATGTGTAGACGGATTGGATTAACTCGGGGTTCTTGCGTGCCCCATCGTTGGAATTACGATTGAAGATGATCTGGGCGATCACTTTGCCCAGTTCCTCGATCTGTACCATGATGAAATCTCTCTTTAACATAGGAGTGGTGAATTATTCGATCGTTATACTTTGGATGCGGATGTCTTTCTTCGGACGGTCATTCTGGTCTTTTGGCTGGGTGGCGATCTGATCCAAAACGTCGAATCCCTCCGTCAGCTCCCCGAAGATCGTATAGGTGCCGTCCAGATGATGGCAACCGCCTACGGTGGTATAAGCCTTCCGTTGCTCGTCCGTAAATAGCAAATGCCCGGGAGTTGCTTGAATAACGGAGTCTATCTGGGCGTTGATCGCTCTCAATCGCTTCTGGTACTCCCGTTTGTTACTCATCTTTATCATATTCAGCTCCGCACGTACCGGCGCATAAAACTCCTTCAGGGCCTTTTGCCGGGCCGGATAGTTGGCGGTACGCTCTAACGTATCCAGTTCGGTTTCCCTATAGACCTTCCCCTGCACGATAAAGAATTGCGACATATCCGATTTCTTTTGCGGGTTGATATCGTCCGGTTGGCGGGGAGCGGCCAAGGCTCCTTTCTTATGGAAATATTTCTCGTTGATCTCGGGCGGTATCTCGGCGGAAGGATCTCCAAAGCCGCATTTAGCACCGGCGGGAGCGTTCTTGGAATCCGGGGCTCCTCCTTGGATCATAAACTCCGGCAGGACACGGGTGAATAAGGTCCCGTTGAAATCCCCCCGTTTTGCCCGTTCGATGAAAGTACGGGTGTGATTAGGCACATCATCGTACAGGATGGCCTTCATAGTACCTACATTGGTTTTAATAACTACCGTTTTTCCAGCTTCTTGCGCCGAGGTGGCTACCACGCAAAGGAACAATGCTGATAAAATGTAATATATCTTTTTCATGAGATTTTAATTTAAAAGGTAAATATAGGTGTTATGTTGTAAAACACAAAGTAAATGCCTAACTTCGCGTCTTTATTAATAGGTAATAAGATTTTTAAAGATTTTAGCATGGATTGGATAAACGACTTATTATGGGGAGAAGGTATCGGGCATTCTATCCTTTTACTATCTTTCGTGATTGCCGCCGGCATTCAGTTGGGAAAGATAAAGGTGTTTGGGATTTCGCTTGGGATTACCTTGGTGTTGTTTGTAGGTATTATTTTAGGGCATTTTGGGTTTACGGTTAACCACAATGTGATTCATTTCTTTAAGGAATTTGGATTGATCTTATTTGTTTATTCGGTAGGTATGCAAGTCGGGCCGGGTTTCTTCTCGTCTTTTAGGCAGGGGGGAATCACGTTGAATATGCTAGCCTGTGGAATTGTCTTCCTTGGCGTGGCTACGGCTTTGGTATTGCATTTCGTGACAGGTATTCCGATGCCTACGATGGTGGGTATTTTATCGGGGGCGGTGACGAATACCCCCGGATTAGGTGCGGCTCAGCAGGCTTATTCCGATATGTACGGGGTTTCAGATAATACGATCGCCTTGGGTTACGCCGTGGCTTATCCGCTGGGCGTGATCGGTATTATTCTTTCGATCATTTTCGTACGTTACGTATTCCGTGTGAATTTCGATAAGGAGAATGACGATTTGAATAAGGAGGATGCCTCGCATACGAATGAGGCGAAACCGATCTCGCTGGTCGTAAAGAACCCGGCGGTTTTCGGTAAGACGGTAGGGGAGTTATCCGGTTTGATGGATCATCTGGATTTCGTGATTTCCCGTGTATGGCGTAATGATAACAAGCAGATCGAGATCGCTTCCGCCGGTACGATCTTGAATGAGGATGATAAGATTTTCGTGATCACGACCGATCAAGATGCCGAGTCCGTAAAGACATTCATTGGCGAGGAGATCGATATGGAGCGCAAGCAATGGATTCGTATGGAGAGCCAGTTTATCAACCGCCGTATCTTGATCACGAAACCGGAGTTGAACGGCAAGAAGCTGGGACAGTTGAAACTGCGTAAATTATATGGTATCAATATCACCCGTATCAACCGTGCGGGCGTGGACTTGGTAGCTACGCCGGCTCTGACGTTGCAGGTGGGCGACCGTGTGAATGTGGTGGGTACCGAGACGGCTGTCTCGAATGTAGAAAAGGTATTGGGTAACTCCTTGAAACGCTTGAACGAGCCGAACTTGATCACGATCTTTATCGGCATTGCCCTCGGTATTGTCTTGGGGAGTATTCCTATCACGTTCCCGGGCATTCCGCAACCGGTTAAGTTAGGTTTGGCGGGAGGTCCGTTGATCGTGGCGATCTTGATTAGCCGTTTTGGTTACCGTTATAAGCTGGTTACCTATACGACCCAGAGCGCTAACTTGATGTTGCGTGAGATCGGTATCACCCTCTTCCTCGCTTGTGTGGGTATCAGTGCCGGCGATGGTTTTGTGGATACGATCGTGAACAATGGTGGATTCGCTTGGATCGGTTACGGTTTCATTATCACAACGATTCCTTTGCTGATCATCGGTTGTGTAGGCCGTTATTTCTATAAGATCAATTATTTCACCTTAATGGGCTTGATCGCCGGTAGTACGACGGATCCGCCCGCTTTGGCTTACTCGAACGCTACGGCTGGAAACGACGCTCCTTCCGTAGGTTACGCTACGGTATACCCCTTGACCATGTTCTTGAGGGTACTTACGGCGCAATTATTGATCTTGTTCTTCGCTTGATGCGGTAGTTATAATGGTGCCGTCTTACACGTATATCGGCATTGCCTCACACGTATATCGACGTTGGCCTATGCGAGCGTAGGCGTGAGGCGATGTCGGTATACGTGCTGGATGGAGTTGACGCCGGGGAAAATAAAAAGCATAGATGTATTAAATTTATCAGTTTAAAAGGTGATGTTATTCGTAACATTGCCTTTTTTGTTAGCTTTGTGGGAGTATAATCTAATTTAATATCGTGGAAAGAATGAGTGTAGAGAAGAAAAACGCTTATATCGGAGTGGATTTAGGGGGGACGAATATGCGTGCCGGCCGTATCGTAGGGGATCGATTAGTGGCTCAGGGGAGCGCCCCGACTCCCAAGGACGCCGCGGATTGCGAGGAGACATTGGAGGCTTTGATAGAGGTGATCCGTTCCGTGTGGGACGAGAGTGTGGTAGCTATCGGTATCGGTGTGCCGAGCGTGGTGGATCGTGAGAAGGGGATCGTATATAACGTGGTGAATATCCCGCATTGGGAGGAGGTACATTTGAAGGAGATATTGGAGGCTTGCTTCTCCGTGCCGGTTTATGTGGATAACGACGCGAATTGCTTCGCTCTGGGTGAGCGTATCTTTGGCGAAGGAAAGACGGTTGATAACTTCGTGGGTCTCACCTTGGGTACGGGCTTGGGGGGTGGAATTATCCAGAATGGCAAGCTGTTGGCCGACGCTAATTGTGGCTCGGGAGAATTTGGCATGATTCCCTACCAAGGTCATATCTTGGAATATTTCTGTAGCGGTTCCTATTTCATGAACGTATGGGGCGTGGATGGGAAGGAGATGTACACCCGTGCGATGCGGAAGGACGAGCAGGCGCTGGAGGCTTACCGGCAGTTGGGCGTACATGTGGCCGCCGCTATCAAGATCGTGGTATTGACGGTAGATCCGGAGATGATCGTCTTCGGAGGCTCGGTGACCGCCGCCCATGAGTTGTTTGAGGAGAGCATGTATGAGGACTTGAAGGATTTCGCTTATCCGAACTCTATCAAGAACTTGAAGATACGTTTCTCTAAGCTGGAGAATCCGGGGCTATTCGGTGCCGCTTCCCTTTGTTATGATAAATAAAGACGGATAATCAATTGTTTACTTAAATCTGATTCATACCATGAGACATGTATTTTGTAGGAAGGTCGTTTTCCTTTTGGCCGCTTTACTGGTTGTATGCGGCATGTCGGCCCGTAAGCCGATCAAGACGTTATTAATAACGGGGCAGAATAACCATAATTGGCAGGTGAGCCATGTGGTGCTTAAACAGATATTGGAGAACTCGGGACGCTTCTCCGTGGATTTCGCGGTCTCTCCGGAGGCAGGGAAGGATATGTCCGGCTTTGTCTTGGATTTCAGTCCTTACGAGCTGGTGGTGCTGGATTATAATGGGGATGCTTGGCCGGAGGAGACAAACCGTCGTTTCTTGGAATATGTGCGAGGAGGTGGAGGTGTCGTGGTCTATCATGCCGCTGATAACGCCTTCGTGAACTGGCCGGAATACAATAAGATTTGTGCCTTGGGCGGTTGGGAGAACCGGGATGAGAAAGCGGGACCCTATGTATATTGGAGCGATGGTAAGTTGATAAAGGATAGCTCGGCGGGCGTGGGTGGCTCTCATGGCAAGCAGCATGAGTATGTGCTGAATGCCCGGAACCATGAGCATCCGATCATGAAGGGGCTGCCGAATAAATGGAAACATGCGCAGGATGAGTTATATGATCGTATGCGTGGCCCGGGAAATATAAAGGATTGCTTGTATACGGCTTATTCGGATAAGGAGACCGGAGGCTCCGGCCGTGAGGAGCCGTTGATCTTTACGGTTGATTATGGGAATGCCCGTATATTTCATACGATGTTAGGGCACGCGGGGGAAACGGTAGAGAATTGTCCGGCTATGCAATGCGCCGGCTTCCAGATTACCTTGTTAAGAGGTGCGGAATGGGCCGCTACCGGCAAGGTAACCCAAAAGGTTCCCGCTGATTTCCCGACGGAAAAACAAGTATCTAATCGGAGTAATTATAAGCGGTGATACATGGTTTATTAGAATGCCCATTGTAAGCTCCTTATGATGGGCATTCTAGCAAGCTAACAATGGGCATTCTAAGGAGCTTACGATGGGCATCGTGCTATTTTGCTGAATCCTCGTGCGATAGATAGCCGTCGCTTAATGTGAATCGGGGATCTTGATCCGCCAGAAAGCGGATGGCCGTGAGGATTTTCTCTTGAGGGAAAGGTAATTTCTCAATAAGTTCTTTCACGGGGATAGGGGATTCCCCGGCCAATATCTTTATGAGACTTTCCCGGATAGCGTTGAATTCCCAATTCATAAGCTGTGATTCATGCTTCGATAGGCATACGTCGCAACAGCCACAAGGGGCGGAATCTTCCTCGCCGAAATAGGATAGGAGCATGCGGCTACGGCATACCCGCTCCTCGTTGATATATTCCAGCACCTTCTCGATCCGTTTCCCGAAACGCTCCTTGCGTTCCTCATACGCCGAGCGGGGTATGGAAAGGTACCGCTGTTCCTCCCGGGTCTGGGTATAGATAATCAACGGGGTTTTCTTATGCGGGATGTAGTTTACGATCCGGTATCTGGATAAACCTACCAAGGTCTCATACACCTCGTGAGGTGTCACTCTCGCACGGGTGGCGATTACGCTCTCATCTATATAAACATAATCTGCGAATAACCCGGTGTAAGAACGCAAGATTGTCTGAATCACCTCATCCGTTCGCTTGTTCTCACTTAAATACCTGTAAAGCTCGTCACGGGTAGCTGTGAACATCAGGCGGGAAGCGTTGTCTACCTCCTCCGTATATTCGATATAGCCCGATAGCCCAAGGATCTTCAAGGCATGATGCGCTTGCAATAAAGAGAACTTATAAGCGGAACAGAAATCCGTCAATGAGAAATCGTGTACCGTATCTAGCCCGTACCCTACGGCGATCTGGTAATAATTACCCAACGCCTCATAGACCCGATAGATAAACTCCTTGTCCGGAAACTCATCCGCCAGCCGTTTCTTTAGCTTGGCGCTATCCGTGGAGGAACAAAGAGCCACGGCGAAGGCTTTCTTCTCATCACGCCCCCCGCGTCCGGCCTCTTGATAATATTCCTCCAACGATCCCGGCATATCCATATGCACGACCAATCGCACGTCCGGCTTATCGATACCCATACCAAAAGCGTTGGTCGATACGATTACCCGGCACTCGTTGTTTTTCCAACGGGCCTGACGCAGTTCTTTCTCGTCACGGTTTAACCCGGCATGGAAGAAATCGGCGGAGATACCCGCCTGTTGCAGCATGAGGGCGATCTCCTTGGTGCGTTTCCGGTTGCGGACATATACGATGGCCGTACCCGGAACTTTTCCCAATATATAAACGAGTGTATTTAACTTATCCTCCGTCTTCCGGACAATATAAGCCAGATTTTTGCGGGCGAAGCTCTTTTGAAATACGTTCTTCTCCTTGAACCGCAGACGCTCTTGTATGTCATTCACCACTTCCGGGGTAGCCGTGGCGGTCAAGGCTAATACCGGAACACCCGGCAATAAGTCCCGGATCTCAGCGATATTGAGATAAGAAGGACGGAAATCATATCCCCATTGCGAGATACAGTGACTCTCGTCGATTACCAGCAGACAAACCTGCATGGCCTCCATCTTGACCCGGAAAATATCCGTACTAAGCCGCTCCGGGGAGACATATAAGAACTTATACCCCCCGAAGATGCAATTCTCCAGTTGCGTGATGATCTCTTGCCGGCTCATGCCCGAATAAACGGCCGTAGCCTTGATGCCGACCCGGCGTAAGTTCTCCACTTGGTCTTTCATCAATGCGATCAAGGGAGTGACGACGATGCAAATCCCCTCCATCGCCAATGCCGGCACCTGAAAGGTGATGGATTTACCACCACCCGTAGGCATCAGCCCAAGCGTATCTTTTCCGGCACAGACGGAATGGATAATATCCTCCTGCAAGGGGCGAAAAGCAGGGTATCCCCAATACTTCTCTAATATCTTATGGTAGACGTCCACCTGTCCTCCTCATATATCGTCGGGTTTGATGTCTTTGATCATCAGCTGGATAGAGGTGTTGCCGTTGTAGGTGTTCTCCTCCACCGTGTAACAGATGTTGAAAGGCTTCATACCCTTGATATGGTCGTTGTACCTGTGCATGCCGAAAGCGATGGCGTGCATGGGGGTGCTTGAGTTTCCGTCGATCAATTCCAGCTTGAGATGCTCCAGTTCCTTACCCACGAGCTTACTGGTGCCGTAGTCCTTTACGCCAAGCGAACAGAATACGGGCTTTTGGTTGTCCGGCCCGAACGGACTCATCTTCTTTAGGTCGTTCACGAACTTCTGGTTGATCTCTTTCAAATCCAAGATAGCGTCGATATCGATCTGCGGGATCATCTGCTCCGGTATGATCTCCTCGGATGCGATCTTCAAGAAACGCTCGGTGAATGCCTCTAGGTTCTCCTCCCGAAGGGAAAGCCCGGCGGCGTAGGTATGTCCCCCGAAATTCTCCAATAAATCCCGGCAACTCTCTATCGCCTTGTAAATATCGAAGCCTGTTACGGAACGTGCCGATCCGGTGATCAACTCGGACGATTTGGTAAGAACGACCGCCGGACGGTAATACTTCTCGGTCAAACGGGACGCTACGATACCGATCACGCCTTTGTGCCATCCCGGGTTATACACCACGATCGCCTTCCGGTCATCCATGTTCTCTACTTCGTCGATGACAGCGTTAGCCTCGTCGGTGATCTTCTTGTCCAATTCTCGGCGTTCCTCATTATATTGGTTGATGCTCTCGCTCTTCTCCCGGGCACTGGCGCTATCCTTGGACAGTAGCAGTTCCACCGCCTCCTTCCCGTTCATCATACGGCCGGAAGCGTTGATACGGGGACCGATCTTGAAGACGATATCACTGATCGTGATCTCCTTTCCGGTCAATCCGCAGATATCGATAATCCCTTTCAGCCCGAGGCTGGGGTTGCTGTTCAATTGCTTCAGCCCGTAATAGGCGAGGATGCGGTTCTCTCCCGTAATCGGGACGATATCCGAGGCGATACTGACCGCTGTCAGCTCCAACAACTTCTCCAGATCCGAGAACGGGAAATTATTGCTCTTGGCGAACGCCTGCATGAACTTGAATCCCACTCCGCAACCCGATAAATGCTCATACGGATAGATAGAATCCGAGCGCTTGGCATCCAATACGGCGACAGCGTCCGGCAAAGTGGCGTCCGGCATATGGTGGTCGCAAATAATAAAGTCGATGCCTTTCTCCTTGGCGTACTCGATCTTCTCGATCGCTTTGATACCGCAATCCAGCGAGATAACCAGCGACACGCCGTTCTCGGCGGCATAATCGATACCCTTGTAAGAGATACCGTACCCCTCGTCGTACCGGTCCGGGATATAGAAATCCAAGGTAGACGAGTAAGGTCTTAAATACTTGAAGACGAGCGATACCGCTGTCGTTCCATCCACGTCGTAATCGCCGTAGATCAAAATCTTTTCTTTATTCCCTAAGGCTTTGTTCAAGCGCCTCACCGCCTTATCCATATCCGGCATAAGGAACGGGTCGTGCAAATCGTTCAAGCTGGGTTTAAAGAATTTCTTCGCCTCTTCGATCGAAGTGATACCTCGTTGAACGAGCAAGAGACAGATCACCGGGCTGAATCCTAATTCAGCCACCAATTGGTCTCTCTTATGTAACTCTTCTTCTGATGGGGTTTGAAAGTTCCATTTGTTAATCATTATATATTGTTTTTTTCTTTTTTGCTTGCCTGATACTACGGATACCTTGTCATCCTTAATCTACCGTATGACAAAGGCGAGATTTCCGCAATATATTTCAACCCGTAAAGTTAGAAATTAAATATGGTATATCCGGTATGGCTTAAAGAAAATAGTTTTTTTGTTATTATTTTTTTGAAGTAGGAGAATGATTCGTACATTTGCCTAAATATTATAAAATACAATGACGGAAGATATTAAAAAAGCTTGCGAAGTAATGGCCGCAGGCGGCATAATACTTTATCCTACAGACACTATCTGGGGAATTGGTTGCGACGCTACCAATGAAAAAGCCGTACAAAGAGTGTACGAGCTAAAGCGAAGGACAGACAATAAGGCTATGTTGGTCTTGATGGACAGCGAGGCTAAATTGGATAGGTACGTGTCGGATGTTCCCGATATCGCTTGGGATTTGATTAGCGTGTCTGATAAGCCGTTGACCATCATTTACTCAAGTGCCAAGAACTTGGCGACAAATCTATTGGGAGCCGATGGTAGCGTGGGTATCCGTATCACGAACGAGGAGTTCTCCAAGAAATTGTGCGAGCGCTTCCGTAAACCTTTGGTCTCTACTTCCGCCAACGTAAGCGGCGAGCCTTCTCCCGCTAATTTCAGCGAGGTATCGGAGGTGATCAAGGAGGGTGTGGATTATATCGTGAGTTATCGTCAGGACGATATGAGCAAGGCCGCTCCGTCCGGCATTATCAAGTTAGGAGCCGGTGGGCTTGTGCAGGTAATTAGATAAGGATGAAGAAAAGCGTACAAGCCGGAAAATATATTGTCTCGGATTTTATAGCGTCGTCGGTAGTCTGGTTATTATTTAACCTGATACGCTATGAGGAGGTGGCGGTGTATGAAGGGTTTGATACCGTCGGGGCCTTTTTGCTGCATATCCCCTCATTGAAGGGGCAGCTATTGATCCCGTTTTTCTGGTTCGTATTATATTGGTTTTCCGGTTATTATAATAAACCGTTCGGTAAGTCGAGGCTTACTGAGTTGTTCTCTACCCTTGGGAGCGTGTCGATCGGTGTCGTGATCTTGTTTTTTGCCTTAGTGCTGAATGACTTGCCCCGTTCTTATCACGTGTATTATGATATGTTTTTCTCTTTATGGGGATTGCAGTTTGTCTTGACGTATATTCCCCGGTTATTGATTACGCAGGCCGGGTTACGGAAGATAAAGTGCAGGGAATGGGCGTTGAATGTATTGATGATTGGGGCGGGGAAGAAGGCGGCGTGTATTGCCGACGACCTGTATGGTTTGGGTTATAATATCGTCGGTTTTGTCTCCGATGGTACGGAGAAAAAGGGCGGGGTCGCCGGAGATCGTGTGATCGGTAGGCTAGAATCTTTGCCGGTGATCGTAGAGGAGAAAAAGGTGGATGAGCTGGTTGTCGCCTTGGAGACGGTGGATAATAACCGTTTGATGGATATCCTGTATTCGTTATATTGCTATAAACGGCCGATCAAGATATTGGCGGATAAATCCAGTTCATTATCGCAAGTAAAGATCAAGGCGATAAAGGGCGTTCCGCTGGTGGACGTGACGGATAACAACTTCTTGCCCATCGAGCAGAATGTAAAGCTCTTTATGGATAAGACGTTATCTCTGATTTTCTTGGTGCTCTTATCTCCCTTGTTCCTGTATATCGCTTGGCGGGTGAAGCGGGATTCCCCCGGCCCGGTGTTTTTCAGTCAGGAACGGATCGGATACATGGGCGAGCCTTTCATGATCTATAAGTTCCGTACGATGTACACGAACGCCGAGGAGGAAGGCCCGTTGCTCTCTTCCGAGGACGATTCCCGTATCACTCCCTTCGGACGGGTGATGCGGAAATACCGCTTGGACGAGTTACCGCAGTTCTGGAACGTGCTGAAAGGGGATATGTCGCTAGTTGGCCCCCGTCCGGAACGTAAATATTTCATCGAGCGGATCGTGAGGAAAGCCCCCTTCTACTATCTGCTGCATAACGTACGTCCGGGAATCACCTCGTTGGGTATGGTGAAATATGGATATGCCGGCAGCGTGGATGAGATGATCGAGCGCTTGGAATATGATATATTATACTATGAGAATATGTCCTTGATTCTGGACATAACGATTCTCATTTATACAGTTAAAACAGTGTTTACAGGTAAAGGTATTTAAAATGGCAAACGAAGGTTTATTCTATAAATTCTTGTTGTGGAGGGAAAAGCGCATCAAGGAGAAGCATTTCATCCTTATTATCAGTTTTATCGTGGGACTTTGTACGGCAGCCGCCGCCATAATACTGAAACAGCTGATCCATTTCATACAGCATTTATTGACGGGCAATTTCAATGCTGATGGCGTAAATTACCTCTATTTGCTTTATCCGGTGATCGGTATCTTGTTGGCCGGATTATTCGTGAAATACATCGTGCGGGATGATATCAGCCACGGTGTGACGAAGATCTTGTATGCCATCTCGCAACGAAAGAGCCGTATCAAGCCGCATAATACATGGACCTCTATCGTAGCCAGTTCCGTGACGATCGGCTTTGGTGGATCGGTCGGGGCGGAGGCTCCTATCGTATTGACGGGGGCGGCTATCGGTTCTAATCTGGGGCGGGTGTTCAAGATGGAGCAAAAGACGTTGATGTTGCTCGTGGGATGTGGTGCCGCCGGAGCGATCGCCGGTATCTTCAAGGCGCCTATCGCCGGGTTGGTGTTCGTTATCGAGGTATTGATGCTGGACCTTACGATGACTTCCGTGCTTCCTTTGCTGATCTCGTCGGTGACGGCGGCTACGATGTCTTATATCTTTACCGGCACCGAGGCCATGTTTAAGTTCTCTCAGACCGAGGCATTCGAGATCGAGCGTATTCCTTACGTGCTCTTGCTGGGTGTTTTTTGCGGATTGGTATCCCTTTATTTTACCCGTGTGATGAACAAGGTGGAAGGGATGTACCGGAAGTTGGGTACGTATTGGAAGAAGTTCATGTTGGGGGGGGTGATGCTGAGTATTTTGATATTCCTGTTCCCGCCGCTATATGGTGAGGGCTATGATACGATCGGCTCGTTGCTGAACGGGCAGTTCTCGCATATCATGGACAAGAGTTTGTTTTACGATCTGAACGATACCTATTTCGGGGTCTTGATCTTCTTGACCTTGATCTTGCTTACGAAGGTATTCGCTTCCAGCGCCACGAATGCCGGAGGGGGGTGCGGTGGTATTTTCGCTCCTAGTTTGTATCTGGGCTGTATCGCCGGTTTTATCTTTGCGCATACGTCTAATTATTTCCCGTTCACGATGTATATCTCGGAGAAGAATTTCGCTTTGCTGGGTATGGCGGGTATCATGTCTGGGGTGATGCACGCTCCTTTGACCGGGGTTTTCTTGATCGCCGAGCTGACGGGTGGGTATGATTTGTTCCTCCCCTTGATGATCGTCTCGATCAGTTCCTATATCACGATCCTTATGTTTGAGCCTCATAGTATCTACTCCATGCGTTTGGCGCAGAAAGGCGAGTTGCTGACGCACCATAAGGATCGGGCGGTGCTTACCTTGCTACGGGCGGATAGCGTGATCGAGAAAGATTTCCAGATGGTGTCTCCGGAGATGACGTTGGGCGATA
Organism: Parabacteroides distasonis ATCC 8503; assembly: GCF_000012845.1. Classification (NCBI taxonomy): domain Bacteria; kingdom Pseudomonadati; phylum Bacteroidota; class Bacteroidia; order Bacteroidales; family Tannerellaceae; genus Parabacteroides; species Parabacteroides distasonis. Next base: position 2,066,034 of record NC_009615.1, on the reverse strand, counting down.
TGGTAAAGGTTATTTCCCGAAGCGGGCGTAACACCTTCCCTGTTGTGGACGAGCGGGGCGTGTTGCTGGGTATCGTCTTGCTGGATAATATCCGGAATATCATGTTCCGTCCGGAGTTGTATAATCGTTTCCATGTATCGAAGTTCATGGTTTCCGCCCCGGCCAAGATCGTAATCAACACGCCGATGGATCAGATCATGCAGACGTTTGACGATACGAAAGCGTGGAATCTTCCGGTGGTCGATGAGAATGGCCATTATATCGGCTTTATGTCGAAATCGAAGATATTTAATTCCTATCGGGAGGTATTGGTCGATAACTTTTCCGGGGACTAACTTGTTAAAAACAGATCCAATTTATTGTACATGAAGAAAGAGGATTTACGAATCGTATATATGGGCACTCCCGATTTCGCCGTGGAGAGCCTGCGTGCCTTGGTAGAAGGTGGATATAATGTGGTAGGTGTCATTACGATGCCGGATAAGCCGATGGGCCGTCATGGTAGCGTGCTTCAGCCGAGTGCCGTGAAGCAATATGCCGTATCGGTGGGTCTTCCGGTCTTACAGCCAGAGAAGTTGAAGGATGAGGCGTTTTTGGAGGAACTGCGTGCCTTGCGGGCGGATTTGCAGATCGTGGTGGCGTTTCGTATGCTGCCGGAGGTGGTCTGGAATATGCCCCGTCTGGGAACTTTTAATCTGCATGCCTCCTTGCTTCCGCAATACCGGGGTGCCGCTCCGATCAACTGGGCGGTTATCAATGGTGATACGGAGACCGGCGTGACTACTTTCTTTCTTACGCATGAGATCGATACGGGTAAGATCATCCGTCAGAGACATCTGCCGATCGCTGATACCGACGATGTAGAAACCGTTCACGATGCCTTGATGGCGATGGGGGCGAGGTTGGTTACCGAGACCGTGGACTTACTGTTGGATGGAAAAACAGACGCTATCCCCCAAGAGGAATTCTATAAGGATGCCGCCGAGTTGCGTCCGGCCCCGAAGATATTCAAGGATACCTGTCATATCGACTGGAACCAGCCGGTGAAGAATATCTATGATTTCGTCCGTGGGCTTTCTCCTTATCCTGCCGCTTGGACGGAATTGATCTCTGAGGATGGCAAACGTCTGGCTTTAAAGATTTACCAGGCAGAGAAACGTCCGGCGGAGCATAACTTCCCGGTCGGCTCTATCCATACGGATCATAAATCGTATATCGACGTGGCCGTGAAGGACGGTTTTCTTCGCTTGCGTTCCTTGCAACTTGCCGGAAAGAAACGGATGAATATAACGGACTTCCTGAATGGTTTCAAGCAAATTGCGGAATATACGGTTGGCTGATGAACGGGACGAGACGTATCATATACATTACGTTAGGAACGTTTTTTCTCATATTGGGAGCGATCGGTATCTTTGTCCCTTTGCTCCCGACCACTCCTTTTTGGTTACTGACTTGTTGGTTTTATGTCCGTAGCTCGGAGAGACTTTATAACCGGGTGATGAGCAATCGTTATTTCGGGCCGCATATTAAGGGCTTTGTGGAAGATAAGGCTATTCCTTTGCGTTCCAAGATTATCACGATCGCTATCATGTGGCTATCTACGATCATTACTTCCCTTTTGCTAGTCGGCTATTGGTGGGTGAAAGCTTTGCTAGGGCTTATCAGTATCGGGGTCTCATGGCATATCCTCTCTTATCCTACTAAAAAAGAATGAGATAACCCGTTCATCCATAGGATTACTGGGGTTATCCCTCTTTTATCGCTTTCTATCGTAGCCTTACTACTTTATCGGTCTTCTTTCAAGGCCTCTTCCAAGCTGATTCCTAGAGCTTCAGCTACTCCCTTACCGTAAGCAGGGTCTGCCTTGTAGCAATTGCGTACGTGGCGTTGCTTGATGAACAGTTGGGCGTTACCCATCGCACGGGCGGTATTGCCGAATAACAACTGTTGCTCTTCCGGCGGCATCAAACGGAATAAGGCACCCGGTTGGCTGTAGTAATCATCATCGTACTCACGCTCGTTGTAATTATAAACATCCCCGTGTACTTTCAAAGGCGGTTCCTTCTTCTCGGGAGAGTCTTTCCATTCGCCGAAGCTGTTAGGTTCGTAACCCTTTGCGGCTCCATAGTTTCCGTCTACACGCATCGTTCCGTCACGGTGATAGGCATGGAACGGACAACGGGGCTTGTTCACCGGGATCTGCTCTAGGTTCACGCCAAGGCGGTAACGCTGGGCGTCGCCATAAGAGAATAGACGACCTTGTAACATCTTGTCTGGGGAGAAGCCGATGCCTTCGACAGTATTCATCGGGTTGAATGCGGCTTGCTCCACGTCTTGGAAATAATTCTCCGGATTACGGTTCAACTCGAGGATACCGACATCCATTAACGGGAAGTCCTTATGCGGCCATACTTTCGTGAGGTCGAATGGGTTGATCGGATAGGTCTCGGCCTGCTCTTCAGTCATCAATTGGATCTGGAATTTCCATTTCGGGAAGTCCCCACGCTCGATACTCTCGAACAAATCACGCTGATGGGATTCACGATCCTTGGCGATGATCGCAGCCGCTTCCTCGTCACTCAAGTTCTTGATACCTTGCAGGGTTCTGAGATGGAACTTCACCCAGATACGTTCGTTCTTATCGTTGATAAAACTGTACGTATGGCTACCGAAACCATGCATATGTCGATAAGAGTAAGGAATGCCGCGAGAACTCATCGTAATCGTTACTTGATGCAGGGCCTCGGGAAGCAAAGTCCAGAAATCCCAGTTGTTATCCTCGCTTCGTAGATTCGTTTTCGGGTCACGTTTGATCGCATGATTCAAGTCAGGGAATTTTAGGGGATCACGCAAGAAAAATACCGGGGTGTTGTTACCCACTAAGTCCCAGTTGCCCTCCTCTGTGTAGAATTTCATGGCGAATCCACGGATATCACGCTCTGCGTCGGCTGCTCCGCGCTCTCCGGCTACGGTGGAGAAACGGACAAAGCAGTCAGTTTTCTTGCCTACCTCGCTGAAAATAGCCGCTTTCGTATACTTTGTGATATCATGTGTAACGGTAAAGGTACCGAATGCGCCGGAACCTTTGGCGTGCATGCGTCTTTCTGGGATCACTTCACGGTCGAAGTGCGCTAGCTTCTCAATGAACCAAGGGTCTTGTAATACCATCGGGCCACGTGGCCCCACTGTTTGTACGTTCTGATTGTCCGCAACAGGGCGCCCGTTGGCGGCAGTTAGTTTTTTGTCTTCCATAACTTTAGTTTTTTATGTCGCAATAAAGAATTTTAGATAAAGTAATCTTTAAATAAAACTGTTTAGAAACAACAATTGTTTTTAACTTCCTGACAAAAATAAGATGTTGTTAGACAGTTGTCAAATAGTTAATATCTATAAATATATAGATGGGTAGTAGAAACTCAGTGGGGATAGGCGCATGAGTTATAAAAGTATCTTAGTTTCATCGCCCCATACACCTAAGATACTTCGCCAATGAACTTAGGATACTTTCTCAATGAAACTAAGATATCTTGTTTAAAAGGTATGGATACAAAAAAGTGGTTGTCTGGCAAGATGCCAAGCAACCGCGGTATGGTTTGAAAAAATCAAATGTTCACCTTCCCGGTAAAATGGGGTGTTACTTATTTATTGTAACCCCATTTTGTTAACTCCGACTGACCGATAGCAGCGAGTGATCTCAAGCAACTATCCAAAAAATGTCTAATAAAACTTTTCATAGCTCATTTTCTTTTTAATTAATAAATCTATGCCTTTCGACACGTTCTAAATCTCACATAACTTTTGAAGTCCGAGTAACGAATGAATTGAAAACCTAAACCTTTAACCTTTTAACCTATTACTAACCTAATCCCGGACTTCTGATAACCTTAACCTAAACCATCCTCTTTTTCATCGTGAGGTTTACCACACGCGGTAAACCCAAATTGTCCAAGGTTGAAACCCTAGCAAATCGATGTAACGTTTAAACAATCTTTTTACCATATTTGCTTTACAATTATGTTTTACGACACAAATATACGGCGTTATTCCATACGTGGTATGTTTTATAGCATGTTTTTTGCGGATTCCTATGTTTTCTTGATCTATGATAAAAAAAGCGGGAATCAGATTCATATAATGATAGTATTTGAACGTTTGGCATGTCTATTGTGTTACTATGCCATTGCATTTCTATTTCTATTTGCTACATTTGCGGAGCTAAATGTAAGATAATGTAATATATATGAGTAGAAAAGAGGAGTACAAAGAGAAGAATCTATTGTATTTGGACGAGATCGCTTCGGAAGAGGGAACCCAGACATTACCGTGCGGTATATTATATAAGGTAATACAAGCGGGTACAGGCCAGGTATCGCCTAATAGGGAAAACGTCGTTTCCGTACATTATAAGGGAACGTTGATTAACGGAAGGGAATTTGATAACTCATGGAAACGGGGTTGCCCGGAAGCCTTTCGCTTGAATCAAGTGATTGAAGGCTGGCAATTGGCTCTTCAAGAAATGCGGGTAGGAGATAGATGGATAATCTATATCCCTTACAGTTTGGGTTATGGTAATCGTGCCTCGGGTCCGATCCCTGCTTTCTCCACATTAATATTTGAGGTAGAGTTGTTGGGAATCGCCTAATTCCAATCATAGAATATATAATAATGTATCCGAAGGGAGTAAAAAAGAATAGCCATGGCTAAACCCATGGCTATTCTCTTTTTGCCTCATTAGAGGATTGGAAACTTTCTATTGTTTAGGCGTATCATCCGTCTTCTTTCCTTTATCCAGCCATTTCTCTTGGATGGTCTGCATCAGTTCATAGAAGTTAGGGATGAACATCGTGGCGAATATCGTATTGATAGCCATACCGAATACTACCGCCGCACCTAAGGATATACGGCTGGCCGCTCCCGCTCCGGTAGCGAAAAGCAAAGGCATGACACCCAATACAAAGGCGAACGAGGTCATCAGGATCGGACGTAAACGAACGTGTCCGGCTTCCAAGGCGGAATCCCGTATCGGATTACCTTCCTTTCGGAAATCCCGGGCGAACTCTACGATCAAGATACCATTCTTGGCGGACAAGGCGATCAATAAGATAATACCGATCTGGGTATATACGCTTACCGGAACCCCCATCACCCAGCAGCCGATAATAGCTCCCAACAAGGCGATCGGCAAACCCATGATAGCCGCCAACGGACTTGTCCAGCTCTCATATTGAGCCGAGAGAACCAAGAAAGCGACTAGCAACGCCATGGCGAAAATAATCACCGTCGTAGATCCTGCTTTCGTCTCTTGATAAGCGACCGAGGTCCATTCATATCCAAAATTATCACCTAATTGTTCCTGTATCAGCTCCTCCATCGCTAGGATCGCTTCTCCAGAGCTATATTTCGGGTTGGCGATACAAGTAATAGCCGCCGATGAATACATATTATATAAGTTGATCTGGTCTAATCCCAATTGCTCGTCTAATTCGATAAAAGAGGAGAAGGGTACCATCTCTCCTTTACTATTCGCCAGACTCAAACGGAGTACATCATCGATCACTTTCTGCGCCTCTCCATTCGCCTCGATCTTAACTTGGTAAATACGTCCGAACTCCACGAAATCGTTCACGTACGCCGCTCCCATATAATAGCTGAGCGTGGAGAATACTTGATTCAACTGAAGACCGAGCATCTGCACCTTATCCCGGTCTATCTTCAGTAGATACTGCGGGGTATTGGCCTGATACATACAAGAAAGGTTCAGCAATTGCGGTTTCGAGCGGTAGCTGGCCAGCAATGTCTCCACGGCATGCTGCATCTCCGTCGGACCTAGGTTCTTACGATCCTCCAATTGCAGTTGCAAGCCGCCCGAAGCGCCCAACCCCGGGATAGCTGGCGGTACCATACCGAATACCTGCGCTTCTTGGATAGCCGATGCCTCCCGGTTGAAACGGTTGGTCACGGCCTCTGCCGTATGCTCCTTACCTTTACGTTCGTTCCAGTTCTTTAGGATCACGAAGAAGGTGGCCGTATTGGATTGCTCCCCTCCACCCATCACGGAGAATCCGCTAACGCTGATGAATGATTTCACCTCGGGGTATGTCTTTAGGATCTCGTCGATCTGCTTGGTGACCGCCTCCGTCCGGTTCAAGCTCGCCGCCGGGGGTAATTGGGATACGACTAGGAAATAGCCGTCATCCTCTTCGGGTATAAAGGTTGTCGGCCAGCGCATAAACAAGATAACCGCTACCGCCGTGATGATACCGTAAACGATCATCGCCGCTCCCGGTCGTTTCAGCATCCGCTCCACGATCGAGTCGTACATCTTCTGAGTCTTTCCGTATACCTTATTGAATCCTTTGAAGAGGAAGAATTTTGGTTCTTCCGTATTCTTCTCCAAGAAAAGGGCGCAAAGCGAGGGCGTAAGCGTAAGCGAGTTGAATCCGCTTAATACGGTAGCGGCGGCGATTGTCAAGGCGAATTGCTTATAGAGCTGCCCGGAGATACCGCTGATAAACGTTGTCGGGATAAATACCGCCAATAATACCAATACCACGCCCACGATAGGCCCTACGATCTCATCCATGGCCTTCGATACCGCCTCGTGGGCCGTATATTTCCCGGTATCGAGGAGCCGGGTGGAGTTCTCTACCACCACGATGGCGTCGTCTACCACCACCGCTATCGCCAGAATCAAGCCGAATAAGGTCAACGTATTAATGGAGAAGCCTAAAGCCGCCATGACCGCCAGCGTACCGATCAATGAGACCGGAATCGTAATGAACGGGATGACTACCGCCCGGAAATTCTGTAAGAATAAGAAGATAACCAAGACCACCAGCAAGGTTGTCTCCAAGAACGTGATAAGCACCTCATGGATGGAGGCGTCGATCACCTCGGTCGTATCCAAGGTCACTTTGTATTCCACGCCTTCGGGTAAGGAACTGCCTAATTCTTTCATCTTGGCCTTTACCACCTTCGATACATCCAATGAGTTGGAACCCGGCAACTGGTAGATCGCTATCGCAGCAGTCGGCTGTCCGCTTAATTTAGAGACCACGTTGTAAGAGGAGCTACCCAACTCTATGCGGGCGATATCCTTCAATCGCAGGATCTTGCCACCTTGCCCGGTCTTAAGGACAATATTGCCGAACTCATCCGGTGTCGTCAACCGTCCTTTCACGGTCAAGGTATATTGATAGGGGTTATCCGCCCGTAGAATCGGTTGGCCTACGTAACCGGCGGATACTTGGGCGTTTTGCGTGGATATGGCTTGATAGACCATGTCCGGCGTCAAGTTACGGATACGCATCGCCTCCGGGTCTAGCCAGATACGCATGCTATAGTTTCCGGCTCCCATCACCTGTACCGAGCCTACACCCGGCAGGCGGGTTAGCTGGTCTATCATATTTAAGGTGGCGTAATTACTTAAATACAACCCGTCGTAAATGGAATCCTTGGAACTTAGGGTAAGCATCATCACGATATTGGAGGATTGCTTGCGGGTGGTGATACCTTGTACGATCACGGGTTCCGGCAAGCTACTTTGGGCGATACTCACCCGGTTTTGCACCATGACGGTCGCCATGTCGATATCCGTTCCCACGGCGAAGGTGATCGTCAGGGAGTAAGCCCCCGAACTGGAGGAGTTTGAACTCATGTAAAGCATACCGTCCACGCCGTTTACCTGTTGCTCGATCGGTAAACCTACGGTCTGCGCTACGGTCTGTGCGTCCGCCCCGGGATAAACGGCGGATACCTGTACGGTAGGCGGCGTGATCTCCGGATACTGGGCGATCGGTAATATATTGAGGGTGACCAAACCCGCTACGACGATGATCAGAGCAAGTACGGTGGCGAATATCGGTCTGTTAATAAAGAACTTTACCATAGCTTGCTTATTTTATAGGTTTGATAGTCATGCCATCCCGTACCTTAAGCAGGGCGGAGGTGACATAGGAATCTTTGGGGCTGATACCGGCGGTCACTTGGCGAAGCGTATCGTCTACCAATTGGCCCACCTCGATAGGACGGTATCGTACGACATTGGAGTCGTTCACGATATAAAGGTACTTCCCTAATTGGTCGGTACCGATCGAGGCGTCGCGAACCAAGACCGCATTCGGCTGCTCGGCATACGGCAGGGTGATGGTGACGTATAAGCCGCTCTTCAATACATGCTTCGGGTTATCCAGATTGGCACGTACGTTCAGGGTACCGGTCGATAGGTCGATATTGGGGGATAGATAATCCAGCCGGCCCGTATACGCATTGCCGCCATCCTTGCCTATGCTGACGAGGATCTCGGTCGGAAGCTTCACGGTGCTATCGTTGCGGGCGGCTTCCAGCATCATCTTCATGAACTGGTTATCCTCGATATTGAAATTGGCGAACATCAAGTCGTCCTTGTATAAGGTGGCCAAGGTAACCGGCTGGACGGCTCCGTTGATGTAATTACCTATATCGTAGCTGGCCCGGGTAACCGCACCGTCGAAAGGCGCACGGATATAGCAATAGCTCAAGTTGGTCCGTGCGGTATTCAACTCCGCCTCGGCATTCTTCACGGCAGCCTCAGACTCCGATACGGTAGCCTCCGCTTGGATCACTTGTATCTGGCTTACGGCGCCGCTCTTAGCCGCCTCCTTCATACGCTCGTAGTTACTGCGTGCATATTCCAGCTGGGCTTTGGAGGTCTTTACGGAAGCCTCGGCTTGGGTGACGTTATCTTGATAGGTGTCCGGTTCGATCACGAAGATAAGATCGCCCTTCTTCACCCGGCTTCCGGCCTTGAGGTAAGAGGTACGCAAGTATCCGTTGACACGTGCGACCAAGTCTACTTTCAGTTGTGAACTAAGGTATCCGGGGTATTCTTTAGTCAAGGTAATGTCCCTCACGATCGGCGTGGATACGCTTATGGAGGGCACGGGCGTTTCCAGCGGCTTGCTTTTCCCCTTGCAAGACGCCAGTAATAAGGCGGAGGCTCCGATAATCCCTATGTAAACAAATGTCTTCATATCTTTTGTCTTTAATGATTATTTATATTAATTGTTTGAGTGGGCTTTTGTTCGATCGGATCGAACGGCCTACATAGGATTCCATCCTCCGCCCAATGACTGATAAAGCTGTATCAAGTTCAGTAGGGAGCTACCTTGAGCCTGTGTCAATTGGTTCTGGTAGGTGAGGAGGGAGCGTTGCGCGTCCAGTACGTTTTGGAAAGGCGTAAGGCCCTGCTTATAGAGGTCTAGGGAAAGGTCCAAGGTTTGTTTCCCTTGGTTTACCACTTCCCGGAGGGCTACGATCTGCTTGATCGAGTTCTTGTACGAGCTCATGGCGTTATCCACTTCCTGTACGGAGGTAAGCACGGTCTGGTTGAATTGCCGGATCGACTCGTCCAACTGGGCTTTCGCCAACCGGGTAGCCTGTATCTTCTGGGTGCCTTGGAAGAAGTTCCACGTAAGGGTAGGGGCGATCTCATAGGTCAAGCTATTATGATTCGCCAGCTTGTCGAAGTCGTGGGAGGCGAAACCGATCGAGCCTTTCACGAATACTTTCGGCCACCAATCGGACTTAGAGGCCCCGAGCGAGGCGGCAAGCGCATTGACCTGCCGTTCTGCCGCACGTACATCCGGACGGCGTAGCAACAGGTTTGCCGGTAGCCCTACACCGACCGGCTCGATATATTCCGGCAAGGAAGCGTCTGTCTCCATGATCTTTTGTAGATCGGAAGGGTACAGGCCTAGCAAGATCGCCAAGGAGTTCGTATATTGGATGATACCGGCCTCCAGCATCGGGAGGGAGGCTTTCGTGCTGTAGTATACGGATTGCGCCTGCGCTACGTCCAGTTTAGAGACTAGCCCGGTCTCATACCGTTTCTGGGTGATCTGTACGACCGTCTGTTGGGAGCGGCAGTTCTGTTGCGCTACCTTTACCTCTTGTTGCAGTTCCCTCATATTGATATAGGAGGAGGCTACTTGGGCGCAAAGGGAGACCATGGCGGCGTTGTATTCCTCTTTCGAGGCGGCGAAATTCTCTTTCTCCGCTTTCACCCGGTTCCGGATACTTCCGAATACGTCTACTTCCCAGTTCATATCTACGGTAGCGCTGGAATATTGGGTGATCGCCTTGGGTACCTGATTGATATTGCCGCTACTTTGTTGCCGTGTCCATCCGGCGGAAAGCCCTAGGGTGGGCGAGTAGCTTCCTTGTGCCGACCGCAGGTTGGCTTTCGCCATGGCGATCCTGTCCATCGCCATTTGCACGGAATAGTTTTGTTTCACGGCTACTTCTATCAGCGAGTCCAGTAACGGGTCCTTAAAATTCCTCCACCAATTATCTTCTACGGGAAGTGTCTGCTGGAAATCACTCCCTTCCTCAGACCATGATCCGGGTAGGGCACGGTCTAAATACGTATGCTCTGTCTGCGCCATTACCCCGATCGGTACCAGCAAGCACAACAAAGCATAACATGTCAGGCGTAAATGTTTGTGCATAAATATATATGTTTAGATTTAGCTTTTAGCAAAACAGTTAAGGGTGGGAAATGTTTGTATCTTTGTCTATTTATATATCCCAAAAACTGAAATATATGGATATCTTATTGGTTATACTAGGCGTTATCTGTTTGTTGGTGGGATTGGCGGGGTGTTTTTTGCCGATCTTGCCGGGGCCGCCGGTAGCGTATTTGGCTTTGTGGCTGTTGCATTTTACGGGTTATGCGGAATTTACGGTTACGGAGTTGGTCGTGTGGGGATTGCTGGTCGTGTTGGCACAGGCGATGGACTATGTTACGCCCATGCTGGGGACTAAGTATAGCGGAGGGTCCAAGTGGGGAAATTGGGGATGTGCCGTGGGAACCGTGGCCGGTATGTTCGTGTTTCCGCCTTGGGGGATCTTGCTGGGTCCTTTCGTGGGGGCTTTCGTGGGGGAACTTTTGGGAGGTAAGGCGTCCGGGGATGCGTTGAAGGCTGGTTTCGGGGCGTTCGCAGGTTTTTTATTAAGTGTCGTGCTGAAGGTTACCCTTTGCGGCTATTTTATTTATAGTTTTGTGAGAGGGATAATTAATTGAAGATGGTAATTAATAAAGTAAGATATGTTTGAGAAAATTGTAGTGGTAGATTCTACCGGGTTGAATACATGGGGAGTGGAGCGTTTGAAGGCGCTTGGAAAAGAGGTTGTTTTTTATACCGGCATTCCGGAAACGGATGAGGAGATTGTGAACCGGATCGGGGACGCAGATTGCGTACTCGTCTCTTATAATACACAGATCCGGAGGAACGTGATCGAGGCTTGCCCGAATATCAAATACATCGGGATGTGCTGTACCCTCTATAGCGAGTCTAGCGCGAATGTGGATATAGCCGCCGCACGTGAGCGGGGGATAACGGTCTTGGGTATCCGCGACTATGGCGATGAGGGAGTCGTGGAGTATGTCATTAGCGAGCTAGTCCGTCTGTTGCATGGTTTCGGCGGGAAACAATGGAAGCATAAGGCGTATGAGCTGGGCGGGCAAAAAGTAGGCATTGTGGGATTGGGTCGCACCGGGAGAATGATCGCTGACGCTCTTCGTTTTTTTGGGGCGGAGGTTTATTATTTCAGCCGTACCCGTAAGCCGGATGCCGAGGCCGCCGGTATCGCTTACCTGCCTTTGCGGGAGTTGCTGCCGGAGGTGGATATTTTATGTACTTGCTTGCCTCGTAATACGATTCTTCTGGGGGCGGGTGAGTTTCGTTTGTTCGGTAATCTGAAGATATTGATCAATACGTCGGTAGGGCCGACTTTCCGTGTCCCGGATTTACAACGTTGGCTTAGCGCACATAAGCGGAATTTCTTCTTATGCGATGCGGTAGGTATCGGGAATTATGCGGATACCTTGACGCAATTCGATAATGTCATATATACCCCGAAAGTCTCCGGCCACTCGGAGCAATGTATGGAGCGATTGTCGCAAAAGGTAATAGCGAATATCGAAAGCTATCTAAATTGACATGACCCTGTATCAAAACTCTTGGTGGTCTATCTTTTAGACGCAGATGACGCAGATGACACGGATGACACGGATTTATTTTATTCTTATCCGTGTTATCTGCGTCATCCGCATCAAAACTTATCTGTTTTCTTTCTCGATCTGCTCCTGAACGATAGCGTCTACGACAGCTACGGTCGTCAGGTTCACGATATCACGGGTAGAGCTTTCTACGTCGGTGAAGTGGATCGGTTTGTTCAATCCCATCTGGATCGGGCCGATCGTCTCGGTGATACCCAGCGTATCCAATAGCTTGTACGCGCTGTTGGCGGAGCTTAGGTTCGGGAAGATCAAGGTATTCACGTCTTGCCCTTTCAGCTTGTTGAACGGATACATATCGTCGCGCAGCTTCTTGTCGAGGGCGAAGTTTACTTGCATCTCTCCGTCTACTACCATGTCTGGGTATGTCTTATGCAAGAAGTCGATCGCCTCGTGTACTTTCAGCGGACTGCCCTGCTTGTCGGAACCGAAGTTCGAGTAAGACAACATCGCCATAACCGGCTCGTGAGCGAAGAACTTCACGGCGTCGTGCGTCAGGCGGGCGATATCGATCAATACCTCGGCCGACGGGTGGCGGTTGATCAGCGTATCGGCCATAAAGAACGTACCCTTCTTACAAGTCAAGATGTTCAAGGCGCCGAAATGCTTGTAGCTCGGGCGGATGCCGATGATCTGTTCCGCCATCTTTGTAACCTCCGAGTAGCGGCTGTATACACCCGTCACGAAAGCGTCAGCGTCGCCGGTAGCCACCATCATCATACCAAAGGCGTTACGGTCTACCATTTTCTCGCAAGCCTCCGAGTAGGTCACGCCCTCGCGCGCCTTCTTGTCGGTAAGGATACGGGCGTAGCGGTGGCGGCGTTCCGTCTCACGGTCGTGGCGGAGGTTGACGATCTCGATACCGTCCAGACTGATATTCTCCTCGGCGGCGATCTTGGCCAGACGCTCCTCGTTACCCAGCAAGATCGGGAAACAGATACCTTCCGCTTTCGCCTCGGCGGCGGCTTTCAGCATATTCACGTGGTTCGCCTCGGCGAATACCACCCGTTTCGGGTTCGCTTTCGCCATATCGGTGAACGAGCGCAAGAGTTTATTATCGTACCCCATCATCTCACGCAAATGGTTGGCGTAGCCCTCCCAGTCGGTGATCGTCTTGCGAGACACGCCCGAGTCGATAGCGGCTTTCGCCACGGCGCAAGATACACGGGTCAGCAAACGGGGATCGAGCGCTTTCGGAAGGATATAGTCGCGTCCGAAAGTGGTTCGTTTCAGCTTATAGGCGGCGTTCACCACGTCGGGAACCGGTTCCTTGGCAAGGTCGGCGATAGCGTAGACGGCGGCCAGCTTCATCTCCTCGTTGATCGCCTTGGCGTGCGTGTCCAAGGCGCCGCGGAAGATATAAGGGAATCCCAGCACGTTGTTGATCTGGTTCGGATAGTCGGAACGTCCGGTAGCGAAGATGATATCGTCCCGCGAGGCCATAGCGTCGGCGTAGGAGATCTCCGGGTTCGGGTTCGCCAAGGCGAATACGATCGGGTCGGCGTTCATGCTACGTACCATCTCCTTGGTCAATACGTTCGCCACGGAGAGGCCCAAGAATACGTCGGCTCCCACCACGGCCTCTTGCAAGGTCTTGATCGGGCGGTCGGTAGCGAACTCCCGCTTGGCGGCGTTCAAGTCCGGGCGACTGGTAGAGATAACGCCCTTGCTGTCGCACATGACGATATTCTCCTTGCGCGCTCCCAGCATCACGTACAGTCTCGTACATGAGATAGAGGCGGCTCCGGCGCCGTTCACCACGATCTTCACGTCCTCGATCTTCTTGCCGGCGATCTCCAAGGCGTTGATCAGCCCGGCGCCGGAGATGATTGCCGTACCATGCTGGTCGTCGTGCATGACGGGGATATCCAGCTCGTTCTTCAGGCGAGTCTCGATCTCGAAACACTCCGGTGCCTTGATATCCTCCAAGTTGATTCCTCCGAACGTGGGCGAGATCGCCTTCACGGTCTGGATAAACTTCTCCGGATCTTTCTCGTTCACCTCGATATCGAATACGTCGATACCCGCGAATATCTTGAATAGCAATCCCTTGCCTTCCATCACCGGCTTACCGGCCAAGGGACCGATATCGCCCAGCCCGAGTACGGCGGTACCGTTGGAGATTACGGCTACCAAATTACCTTTCGCCGTATATTCGTACGCGTCCAGCGGATTCTTCTCGATTTCCAGACACGGCTCGGCTACGCCCGGCGAATAAGCCAGGGATAAATCCGTTTGCGTGCTATGAGGCTTTGTCGGGATAACCTCGATCTTACCCGGTTTGCCCTCGGCATGGTACCGAAGGGCCTCCTCTTTTGTAATCTTTGCCATAGGTATGTTTATTAATTATGTTGTTCCTATTTAAAACCACCGCAAAAGTAACAAATTATTATGAGTTTACTAGGTTTTGCTTACAAATAGTTTTTTCAAGAAAGTGCGAATAGTAATCCGGTTTTAACTTGTGAGAGTGGAACTCTATTGTTATATTTGAAGATTTAATAATCAGGGCCTCCATCCAAGAGAGACCTATAAATCTATTTATCATGGCAATACTAGTAAAACCCGTGCAACGAATAAACCCTTTGGACAAGGAAGCGCCTAAGAAATGGTATGTAACTCAAGTAACTACCGCCCAAGCGGACGAGACCGAGGTAGCGATGGAACTCGCCGACGAGACTACGTTGAACCCTTCCGAGGCGATGATGGCCATCCGCCAGCTTCGTAAGATCTTGCTTCGCAGGCTGCTGGGAGGCGAGAGCGTGAAACTGGGTAACTGGGGTAGTTTCAGCGTTACGCTTTCCAGTTTGGGGGTACCTACCAAGGAGGAGGTCAACGCCAAGAATATCAAAAGTGTGAACCTTAACTTCCAGCCTGACGAGGCTTTCAAGACGGATCTTCAGAAGGCTACTTTCGCTTGGGTGGACAAGCTGGCGGAAGGACGACCGGGTGGCTCCGGCGGCTCCGACTCGGAATCTCCGGACGAGATATAGGCTAGGATGATAGCCGCGGGCCGGTATCCGGGCAGGTACTCACGTGTACCCGCCCAGATACCGGCTTTTTGTTGCCCGGATACAAGCGGGTACCCGTACGGTTACGCTCTTGCACTTACGTATCTGCGTCCTTGTATCTACGTATCTGCATCTTCGTATCCGTACGGATACACGGATGCAGATACGTAGATACAAGAATGTAGCCGTACGGATACGAGTAAGGAAGATGCCGGGTAGATAAATAATCGTGGAAGAGGTGTAGGCGTTGTCCCTGCGGGACTCTGGTTGATTATGAGATCAAAGATAATAATATTTATTAAATAGCTGGTGAAAATCAATAATAGTCTTAAGAAAAAAAACAATAGTGTTAATGAGCGGAGTGAAATAAAACCATTTACCACCAGAGTCCCGCAGGTACTCGTAAACTTAAAGAACCATGAAACACCTACTTTATATATTTTTAGTTTTAGCAACCTTGCTTACGGGGTTGTACTTGCTACCTAAGCATACTCCCTTATTTGAGTATTATAGGCTGAGGCCTGTTTTTGAGGTAGCTACTATCGTATTTTTAATCGGTGTCTTATGCTTGTATGGGCGGGAGAAGAGGCAAGTCAAGATGATCTTCTCCCGTCTGTCTCAAAAGAATTTCTTCTTGGATTTGGCCATACAGTGTGGAGGCATATACATCTGGGAGTTTAAGGACGAGGAGTTCTTTTTCGAGTATCCTGTCGGTGACCAGTCATCACGGATCGAGTTGGAAGAGATGTGGAGGCTGATACATCCCGATGATCTCACTGCTTTCAAATTACTTTGGCAATCCTTATGGAAGGCGGACAAGGAGGTATTCCAATGCCGTGCCCGCTTCGCCGGATCTGATTATGAATGGTGGGAATTCCGCTTTAGCGCCATGCCTGCGGTAGATAATGCGGAGGGAGGCAAAGACGTGAGCGGTATACTTATCAATATCAATGACATGAAGAAACGAGAAAAAGAGCTTATCCTCATGAGGGGATATGAGCAAAAGTTCTTGGCGAACATGAGCCATGAGATACGTACGCCGCTGAACTCTATCGTAGGCTTCTCGAACCTGCTGGCCTCGGAGAAGGACTTAGACGAGGCCGACAAGCAGCTGTTTGCCAAGACGATCAATCAGAGTTGCGATCTGTTGTTGGTGCTCATCAATGATATTTTGGAGGTTTCGAGACTTCAATCGGGACAAATGAAATTCGAGAAAGAGAGCTGCTCCGTCAAGGAGTTGGTAGACGACCTTTACCTCGCCCATCAGTTATTAGTCCCCACCCACCTACAATTCTCGAAAGAGGCGGAGGGGGATTTGTTTATCTATACGGATAAAAAGAGACTTTCTCAAGTTATAACCAATTTCTTGACAAACGCTTGTAAATTCACGAATAGCGGATATATAAAGTTGGGATTTAAGCATCTGAGGGGGACGGATGAGGTAGCGATTTTTGTCAAGGATTCCGGGATCGGTCTATCGGAGGAGCAACAAGAGAAGGTGTTCAGCCGTTTTTTCAAGCAAGATGAATTCAGCCAAGGGGCCGGTCTGGGGTTGTCTATCTGCCAAGGAATCGTACAAAACTTGGGGGGACGGATAGAACTGAGTTCTAAGCTAGG
Organism: Parabacteroides distasonis ATCC 8503; assembly: GCF_000012845.1. Taxonomy (NCBI): domain Bacteria; kingdom Pseudomonadati; phylum Bacteroidota; class Bacteroidia; order Bacteroidales; family Tannerellaceae; genus Parabacteroides; species Parabacteroides distasonis. The sequence goes on along the minus strand of NC_009615.1, from coordinate 2,049,351 downwards.
AAAAGGAAGCCGCTTCTCGGTTGTGCTGCCGGTATATAAGGGGGGATACGTTTGATCATTCGTTTTTTTCATTCTACCAAAATCTGATATCTGATGGGAAAGAAGTACATTTGCCGGATCAAAATAGAAGAAGATAAATGGCATTGAAACTTATCCATACGGCCGACTGGCATCTGGGCCAGACCTTTTTCGGCTACGACCGGGAGGCGGAGCACGAGGCTTTCCTCGGTTTTCTGACAAATCTATTGGTGGAGCGGGAAACGGATGTCCTGTTGATCGCCGGCGACGTGTTCGACGTGACGAACCCTTCCGCCGGGGCGCAACGCCGTTTCTATCGTTTCCTGCGGGAGGCGAACCGCCTGAACCCGGGCTTGCAGATCGTGATCATCGCCGGCAACCACGACTCCGCGATCCGTCTGGAAGCCCCGAATCCCTTGCTGGAGGAATTGAATACTTCGATTGTCGGTATCGTGGGGAGGACGGATTCCGGGGAGATCGATCTCGCCTCGCTCGTCGTCCCCTTGAGGAACCGGGCGGGAGAACGGGAGGCGCTTTGCCTGGCGGTGCCTTTCCTCCGCCAAGGGGATTACCCGGCGGCGCCCGAGGGAGAGCTTGATTCGTATGTGGCGGGCATCGGCCGGATGTACCGGCGGCTCTACGCCTATGCCGATGCCCAGAGGAATCCCGGCGAGGCGATCGTAGCCTTGGGACACCTCCACGCTACCGGAGCCGAGTTGTCGGACGACGACCGGAGCGAGCGCGCCATCATGGGAGGTCTGGAGTCCGTATCCGCGGATACCTTCGACGCCGGGATCGCTTATACGGCGCTGGGGCATATCCATAAAGCGCAACGGATCGGCGGGCGCGAGGCGGTACGTTATGCCGGAAGCCCGCTTCCCATGTCGTTCTCGGAGAAGAATTACCGGCATCAAGTGATAGCTGTAGAGATCGAGGAGGGGAGTGTCACGGAGATCGAGGCGATCGGGATTCCTAGAGTCGCGGACTTGATGCGTATACCGGACAGCCCGTTACCTCCGAAGGAGGTCTTGCGATGCCTCGCCGGGCTTCCGGAGCCGGAGGAGGGCAGGGAGGACGAGAGCCGCTGGCCTTATTTGGAGATACGGGTCCTGCTGACGGAGCCGGACCCTACGTTCCGCCATCGGGTAGAGGAGGCGTTGGTCGGGAAGGCGGTCCGCCTCACCTCCATCGTTCCTTCGTATCCCCGGAGGGAAGGGGAGGCCGAGGAGAGGGCCTTATCCTATAATGATTTGCAAAAGATAGCCCCGTTGGATATGCTGAGGCATACGTTTGCAGCGAGATACGGAGGCGAGTTGCCCGAGGAGATAGAGACATTGTTTAACGAGGTGATAAGGGAGGTCGCTTTATGAGAGTGCTGGCGATCAGAGGACGCAACCTTGCGTCGTTGGAAGGAGAGTTCTCCATTGATTTTACGGAAGAGCCTTTGGCTTCGGCGGGTATCTTCGCTATATCCGGGCCTACGGGGGCAGGAAAATCCACGTTGCTGGATGCCATGTGCCTCGCCCTCTTCTCCCGTACGCCGCGAACGGAGCTGGCGAAGGAGAATAACGTGCGGCTGAGGGACGTGCAAGAGGATGTGTTGCCGCAAAGCGACCCCCGCTTCCTCTTGCGCCGCGGGACGGCCTCGGGCTATGCCGAGGTGGATTTCGTGGCGCTGAACGGGTGTCGGTATCGCGCCCGCTGGTCCGTATCCCGGGCCCGGGAGAAGGAGAGCGGACGTTTGCAGGCCGCCCGCCTTACATTATATAATATAGATGCCGGGAAAGAGGAGCCGGGAACCAACAAGGACCTGCAAGCCCGTATCATCGAGCTGATCGGCCTGACTTTCGATCAGTTCACCCGCTCGGTGCTCTTGGCCCAGAACGATTTCTCTACCTTCCTGAAAGCGGAGCAGGGCGAGAAGGCCTCCTTGCTGGAAAAACTGACCGGTACGGAGCAATACTCGGAGATCTCCCGCCGGATCTTCGCCAAGAACGCCGAGGCGAAGGAGGCCTACGAGCAGCTATACGCCCGCGTACAAGACATAGAGCTTCTGTCGGAGGAGGAGGTGGAAGCCTCCCAAACCCGCCTTTCGGCCTTGGAGGTGGAGCTGGCCCGTCTGGAGAAGGCGAGGGCCGAGCGGCAAAGCCTGCGGGAGGCCGTGAAAGCGGCCGAGGTCCAGATCGCCTCGAAGGAAAAACAGCGGGAGGAGAACGCCCGTTTCTTGGAACGGGCGTTGGCATCGCTGGAAACCTCAAGGAAGGAGTATGAGCAAGGAGAGGTGCGATTGGCGAGGACGGATGAGGAATCTAAGGGCTTGCGACTGGAATTGCAACAGGCCCGGAAACTGGACGTGCAACTGGAATCGGCCTTGAAAGCCCGCTCCGAGGCTGATGAACGGATGAAAGACTTCTCCCGGCGGAAGCAGGAGGCAGAAGAGAAACTCAGGAAGGTGGAAGAGCGGCAGAAGAAAGCCTCGGAGGAATGGGACAAGCTGACGTCGTGGCGTGAACGTTACCGGAGCAAGGAGGGGATCGCCGAGCAACTGTCGGCCTTGTTGATTCATCTGGATACCTGCCTTACGGCTCGCCGGGCAGTCGAGCGGTCGGACAAGGCCTTGCTAGCCATCCGACAGAAAATCCAGCGGTTGGAGGTTCGGAGGCAATCCTTGCGGCGGGAGGCGGAGACGCACGCCAAGGAACAGGTAAAGATTGAGGAAGAGCGGAAGTCCGTAGCGCTTGCCCTCCAGGAATTGGAACCGGAGGCTTTGGACCGGTCGATCGAGACCTGCCGTACGGAACGGGAGCGTTTATTGCTGGAGCAAGCCCAGTTCGTGACGACTGGCGATATCAAAAGCCTGCGGGACAAGCTGACTGCCGGAACGCCTTGCCCGGTCTGCGGAAGCCTTGAGCATCCTTTCGCCTCTCACGAGGCGCATGAGCGCCTGTTGGCCTTGGCGGATCGCATCTCGGAAGCTACCCTGCGCCTCAAGCGGCTTCTCGACCGGAAAGAACGGCAGGAGGCCTGCGGGAAACAACTCGCCGCCCTGCAACAGAAAGAATTGGAGCTGCATAAACAACTCGCCGCGGACGAGAACGCACGGACGGAATTAAGGAACCAGTTACAATCCTTGTCCGAGCAAATCGACCGGGAAGAACTGGATAAGCGGGAACAGCAGGAGAAGCTGTCCCAATCCCTATCAGCGGCCAACGCCCTGTTCGGGAACGACGCATGGCAGACGGGCTGGAACAAGGACCCGGAAAGCTTCCGGGAGACCTTGACGGATTTCGCCCGCCAGTGGCAAGCCAACGGGGAACGCCTGCGGGAACTGGAACGGGAGCGGAGCGCCCATCAAGCGGAACGGGAGTCGTACGAGGCTTTCCTCCCTCCCTTGCGCAAGCAGTACGAGGACGCCGCGAAAGCCTACGACGAGAAGAATCAATCCTATACCCGCTTGCGTTCGGAGCGGAATCTCCTGCTGGGAGGCCAGCCAGCCGACCAGGTGGAACGTACCTTCCACGAACGGGTGGAAGCCTTGAAGAGCCATTTGAAGCAGTTGCAAGAGAGTACGACGAGGCACGCCGGCGAGGTGGAGCAATACCGGGGGGGTACGGAACAGATCAAGAAGGATCTGGCGGAGACTTCCGGTCTCCTTTCCGCACGCCGGCAGGAGCTGGATAACTGGATGGTCGCCTATCAAGAGAACTCCGAGGGGAAGACGCTGGAGGAATCTCTGTCGGAAATGACGGCCCAAAAGTCTGAATGTAGTTTCCGTCTGCGTACGCACGAGGAGAATAAGCGGAAGATAGCCGGCTTCCAGCAAGAGCTCTCGGAGCGGAGGGCGATGAGCGAGCGTTGGGCGAAGCTGAATGAGTTGGCAGGCTCGGCGGATGGCGCCAAGTTCCGTAGGATCGCCCAAGGCTACACCTTGGATGTCTTGTTGAGTTACGCGAATGTGCAATTGCGGCAACTATCCCGGCGTTACCGGTTGGAGCGTGTGCCGGATACCTTGGCCTTGCAGGTGATCGACCAAGATATGTGCGACGAGATCCGTACCGTGCATAGCCTTTCCGGAGGGGAATCTTTCTTGGTCTCGCTGGCCTTGGCGTTAGGCTTGTCCTCGCTCTCCTCGAACCGGATGAAGGTTGAGAGCTTGTTTATCGATGAGGGCTTCGGCTCTTTGGATGCGGAGACGTTGCGGGTCGCTATGGATGCCTTGGAGAGCCTGCGTACGCAAGGGCGCAAGATCGGCGTTATCTCGCACGTACAGGAAATGACGGAACGTATTCCCGTGCAGATCCGGGTGAACCGGGCGGGAAACGGACGGAGTTATCTGGAAGTCATATAGCTTTACCAGCCGTTGTGATGGATCTGTTGGACGTTGTATTTGTTTTTGGGAGTCTCTTTCTGCATGGGGTATCCCACAGGTATGACGTTCAACGGCATGATATGATCCGGTAGCCGAAGCTCTTTCCGGACGATCTCGATCCGGTCCGGATAGGGGTAAACAGCCGTCCATACGGCTCCCAATCCCATGGATTCGGCGGCAAGTAGCAGGTTTTGCGAGGCGGCGGAACAATCCAGAAACCAAGCGTTGGAGGATTTGATCGTATCGCCGCAAACGACGATCGCTTGCCTTGTCTCTTTCAGCATCCGGGCGAAGGGGAGACCTTCGGCCATTGTGTCCAAGGCTTTCCGGTCGGTTACGATAATGAATTCCCAAGGTCGCCTGTCACGGGAGGAGGGGGCGGCCATTCCGGCTCGTATCAGTTTGTCTATCTTTTCCTTTTCTACCGGGCGATCCTTATACTTACGTACGCTTTTGCGATTGAGTATCGTTTCCAAGGTCTGGTTTTCCGGTTCCTGCCGCTGGTTCCCCGTAGAGGAGCAGGCCATGAGGAAAACGGTGATCAAGAAGAAAAGACAGATTCTCATAAAGACGGATTTATATGGTTTATAACGGATTATTTACTTAATATCAACGTAGAAGGCATCTTCTGCAAGGCTTCTTTCCGGTGCTCGGAGACATCGTTCCATGTCTTATAACTGATCAGCATGAAGTTGAAGCCGTTGAAAGACTGGGGCGTAAGGTCTTTTTCTCGTAGAAGCGTGGTCTGCTTCACGTCTTCCGTGAATCGCAGGATTCCTTCCTTGATCACCTCGTTCCCCGGGGTCGTGCTGCTGGATTTATCAAGTACGCTGGCCGAGCCGTGTGTAGACTTCAATAAGGTCTGGGCATATCCCAACAGGAATAAATCCTCCTCGGAATCGATGACCACGATCACGTTCGACGCCTTGACGAAATTCCGGTTCACGAATACACCTACCGGGCAATTGCTTTGCTCGATAAACATCTTCGTCTTGTCTTTCAATAAGGCACCCGGATAAAACCAAGATTCCGGAGCCTTGAAGCGTTTGAAATAACGGTTGTAGAAAGAGGCCCGGTAATGGCTTGCCGCTATATCATCCGGTGTGTTGCTCATCGATATCCCGGAACCGACCAGAAGGAAATCATACCCCTCATTGTTTACGATGCTACAAATATCCACTCCGGCGTTGTTCGATACCTCGTAGCGGGTCTGTATCTGAATGCCCAGCTTCTTGGCCCCGTAAAGGATCGGGCCGAAGCTGACTTCCTCGAAATTATCCGTGTGTAACGGGTTTACGTCCGAGCCAACCGTTAAGTGCAGCGCCGTCAGCTCCAGCTTGTTTTTGCCTTGGGCGAACATCTGGTAGGCTACGTCCAGCATGATCTGTCCATTTCCGGCTCGTCCGAAGGACAACAGTACCTTGAATATTCCCTCCAATGGCATTCTCTCTTTTTGCTCCATCAGCTTGTCATGCGTCCGGTAACAGAATTTGATGAATGAGACCAACGGTGTTGTCATAAAGGTGGTGACCAGCGTCATTAGCACTAAGATCACGAATACGGAAGGTGTCAATATCCCCATCTCGTACCCGATCGTCAATACGACCAGCTCCATCAACCCGCGGGTGTTCATGAGTGCCCCTATGTATAGGCTATCCTTCCAGCTCTCACCCACGAATCGGGCGGAGAACATCGCTCCCCCAAACTTTCCCGCGATGGCCACGATTATGAAGATAAGGCATAGCCACCATAACTCAGGCTTGTTTAGAAGACCTATTTCCGTACGTAATCCGGTGGATACGAAGAATAAGGGAAGAAATAGCGCAAGGGATACATCCTCTACTTTCTCGGTCATGATCTTGCGGAATTTGACATTTCCCGGCATCACCACCCCTGCGATAAAAGCGCCGAACAAGGCATGCAATCCCAATATCTCAGTCAGATAAGCCGAGGTGATCAATAGCAAGAAGATGAAAGCGACCAGCCCCTTGTCGATTACCTCCTTGTTGTGGTAAATATGTCCGATCATCCGCAGGAATGGCCGCACCGCCAAAAACATAAACACTATGTAAAGGACTGAGAATAAGATGTTGTAAACGGCACTTAGCATCGAACCCGCTTGTGCGATCGCTATGACAACCGCTAGCAAGCACCATGCGGTGATATCCCCATTCGCCGCGCTTGCCAACGAGATGGTACCCAAATGTGTCTTGGTAAGTCCTTTCTCTTGGATAATACGTGCCAATACGGGAAAGGCGGTAATACTCATGGCGATACCTATAAACAAGGCGAAAGAGAGGAAAGGCGTACTCTTATCCGCATATTTGTCGTACACGAAATAGGCGGTCAGCATACCGAAAAAGAAGGGGACGATCGTACTGGTATGACTGATTAAGATCGTCTCTTTCAGCTTTTTCCTTACCTCGGAGATATTAAGTTCCATCCCGATAGCGAACATAAAGAGTATAAGTCCGAATTGACTCAGCATATTTATATTCACCAACGATTCCACAGGAAAAAGGAAGGCGGAAGCCTCCGGGAATAAATTGCCTAATACGGACGGCCCTAGCACGATTCCGGCAACGATCTCGCCGATGACGGTGGGTTGCCCGATCTTCTGGAATAACCAACCGAACAAACGGCACGTAAGCAATATCGTGATGATTTGTAAAAGCAGAATTCCTATGGAAGACTCGATATTATGTACTAATAATTGAGTAAATATGGTAAATCCCTCTTCTAAATTACTAGGTGCGTTTTGAATGGACGCAATCGAATTTTCCAGTTGCTGACTTTCCCCTTCTTTGGCGATAAAGTACATCAGCGAACCGAAAATGAGGATCATCATTAGGTAAAAGGCTATACTTTTTGTTCCTTTGCTCATCTTTATACGGTTTACCGCGAATATAAGAAATATCCTAATATTATCAATGGGTATGTTTTTTTCTTTTATCTTTGCCGAGAACCAAATTATAATAAATCATGGAGTCTCTAAATCTGATAAAAAATGACCCGTGGCTGGCCCCTTATGAGGCGGCTATAGAAGGCCGGTATCAATACGTGATTGATAAAGAAAAGAGCTTGACGAATAATGGTAAACTAACTTTATCCGAGATGGCTTCCGGATATCTTTATTTTGGGTTACACAAAACCACGAAAGGCTGGGTGTTCCGTGAATGGGCGCCGAATGCTACCGCTATTTATTTGATCGGAACATTCAACGGATGGCAGAAAGATAATAAATACAAGCTTAAACGTAAGGCGAATGGCATATGGGAGATCGCTTTGACCGATGCGCAGATGTGTCATGAGGACTTGTTTAAGTTGCTGGTCGAGTGGGACGGCGGTAGCGGAGAACGTATTCCCGCATGGACTCGCCGGGTGGTGCAAGATGAGCAATCTAAGATATTTAGCGCTCAAGTATGGAACCCGGAGAAACCTTATAAATTCAAGAATAAACGATTCAAACCTAAGAAGTCTCCCCTTTTGATCTACGAGTGCCATATCGGTATGAGCACTAACGAGGAGAAGGTGGGGACGTATAATGAATTCCGTCAAAATATATTGCCTCGTGTAGCGAAGGATGGTTATAACGCCATTCAGATCATGGCTATACAAGAACATCCTTATTATGGATCGTTCGGCTATCACGTAAGTAGCTTCTTCGCTGCCTCTTCCCGTTTCGGTACGCCGGACGAGTTGAAACAACTGATCGACGAGGCGCACGGGATGGGTATCGCCGTGATCATGGACATCGTACATAGCCACGCCGTAAAGAACGAGGTGGAGGGATTAGGCCGCTTTGACGGTTCGTATGACCAATATTTCCTGAGTGGCGAACGCCGTGAGCATCCGGCATGGGATTCCCTGTGCTTCAATTATGGAAAGAACGAGGTGCTTCATTTCTTATTGTCGAATTGTAAGTTCTGGCTGGAGGAGTATAAGTTCGATGGTTTCCGTTTCGACGGCGTGACCTCCATGCTTTACTACAGCCATGGCTTGGGCGAGGCTTTCTGTAATTACGGCGATTATTTTAATGGCCACCAAGATGGCGACGCTATCGCTTATCTAACCTTGGCCAATAAATTGATCCATGAGGTGAATCCGGGCGCTATAACGATCGCCGAGGAGGTGAGTGGCATGCCGGGTTTGGCAGCCAAGGTCGAAGATGGTGGTTATGGCTTTGATTATCGCATGGCCATGAACATCCCGGATTATTGGATCAAGACGATCAAGGAAAAGAAGGATGAGGATTGGCATCCGTCTTCGATCTGGTGGGAGACGACGAACCGTCGTGCCGATGAGAAGACGATCAGTTATGCCGAGAGCCACGATCAAGCCTTGGTGGGTGATAAGACGATCATCTTCCGCTTGATCGACGCCGATATGTATTGGCATATGCAAAAAGATGACCATAATTTCATGGTAGATAGAGGTATCGCCTTGCATAAGATGATCCGTTTGGTTACGGCTTCTACCATTAATGGCGGTTATCTGAACTTCATGGGAAATGAGTTTGGGCATCCGGAGTGGATCGACTTCCCAAGGGAGGGCAATGGATGGTCTTATAAATACGCTCGCCGCCAATGGAATTTGGTGGACAACTTGGATTTGAAGTACCATTTCTTGGGCGATTTCGACCGTGAGATGTTGGAATTGATCGGGGATGTGAAGAATTTCCAAGATACCCCTATCCAGAAGGTTTGGGATAATGATGGCGATCAGATATTGGCTTATATGCGTAAAGACTTGGTTTTTGTGTTCAACTTTAGCCCGACGAAATCGTTCACGGATTACGGTTTCTTGGTTCCGAAGGGAGAATATGAGGTCGTATTGAACACTGACGCTACCCGTTTCGGGGGGTTTGGCTTGGCTGATGATACCATAAGGCATTTCACGCAATTTGATCCGTTATATAAGAAAGAAAAGAAAGAATGGCTGAAACTTTATATCCCGGCACGTAGCGCCGTCGTATTAAGGAAAGTGAAGGTCAAAAAGTAAAACTCTATACACAAAACACGTTATGTTATATCCATTTACATTTAAGCCGATCCTCAAGAAGGTGATTTGGGGCGGTTCAGATATCTGCCCGTTTAAGGGTATTACTCCGGTTGAGAATGGTGTAGGCGAGAGCTGGGAGCTTTCTCATGTTGAGGGAAATTATTCTATTGTCGATAATGGCGAGTTGGAAGGCAAGTCTTTGGATGAGTTGATCCGCTCTTATGGCAAGGAGTTGCTGGGAGAGAAGGTGATGGAGAGATTCGGGACGACTTTCCCGTTGCTAATCAAGTTTATCGATGCCCGTGATAATTTATCTATTCAAGTTCACCCGGACGATGAGCTGGCGAAAAAGCGCCACAACTCTTTCGGTAAGACGGAGATGTGGTATGTGATCAAGGCGGAGAAAGGCGCTGGCCTATATTCCGGTTTCTCTGAGCAAATCGACGCAGAGGAATACGTGAAACGGGTGGAGAACAATACGATCATGGATGTGCTTCAACGTTACGACGTAAATGAAGGTGATGTATTTTTCTTGCCGGCGGGACGTGTGCATGCGATCGGAGCGGGTTGTTTTATCGCAGAGATCCAGCAGACTAGTAATATCACGTATCGTATTTACGATTACAACCGTAAAGATGCGAACGGTAATGGCCGTGAGCTGCATACGGAATTGGCGAAAGACGCGATCGATTATACGTTGTATCCGGATTACCGTACTCACTACAAAGGTCATACGAATGCCACGGTAGAGTTGGCGGACTGTAAGTATTTCACGACAAACCTTTTGGATCTGGATACGATTATGGTTCGTAATTTCTCGGAACTGGATTCTTTTGTCGTTTATATCTGTATGGCAGGCAAGGCTTCCATCCGTGATAATAAAGGAAACGAGATCTTTGTACACCAAGGTCAAACTGTCTTGATCCCTGCGGACACGGAGGTAATAACCATCTCTCCGGCTCCGGGCGCTAAGTTCATGGAGACTTATATCGGTCAATAAGATCGATGCGCTAAATAATAATGAGGGGGTGTGTCAAATCTAATAAACCGGACTTTTGACACATCCCCTTTTTATTATCCTTTCCTGCAAACGCAGTCTATCAGATGATCATTGATAAATCCCGAAGCCTGTAGGTGGGCGTAACAAATTGTAGGTCCGAAGAATTTGAAGCCCCTCTTCTTCATGTCCTTGCTCATGGCTTCGGATTCAGGCGACGTGACAGGGATCTCGCTCAATGACCGGAATGTGTTGATAATCGGTTTTCTGTCGGGAAAGAATGACAGGGTGTAATTGTAAAAGCTGCCGAACTCCTTTTGTATGGCGAGGAACAGCCTTGCGTTTGTGATTGTGGATTTGATTTTCTGGCGGTTTTTCACGATACCCTCAAACCGCATCAACCGTTCAACATCCTCATCGGTCATTTGCGCTACCCGTTCGGTGTCGAAGTCACAAAAAGCCTTACGATATCCCTCACGCTTCCGAAGGATTGTTATCCAACTCAATCCGGCTTGAGAGCTTTCCAATACAAGAAACTCGAACAGTGTTTTATCGTCAGTCACCAACTTTCCCCACTCTTGATCGTGGTACGCCATATACAACTCGTCAGTTCCGCACCAACCGCAACGCCCGTTTATTAGATCTTCCATAATGTATGATATTACTGATTTTTCGGATAGGGATAAAAAGACAATCCGTTATACATAAATCGATAAGTAGGGACATCAACGCCGAGCTTCTCCGCTTGACGAATAACATATCCGGTCAATGTTTCCAACTCTGTTTTTTTCCCGGCGAGAAAATCACTATGCATGGAAGTCGTGGAGCCGGCCGGCATCATCTTTTGCGTCTCGATGGAAGTATAGACGATGTCATCGGGTAAACTGACTCCCATAGCCTCCGCTACGCTTTTTAATTCCGTACCCAAAGCGATGAATAGATCAATATGTTGGGCTAGTACTTCATCAATGGGCTGGTTGAAGAAACTCGTAGCCGTAGCCGCCGTAGAGATCATGAAGAATTTCTTCCAGATGCGTAGGTCTATATCCGCTGGATTAAAAGCGTTTAACCGGGCATACATAAGTAATTTAAGCAACTCGGTTTGCTTATCTTTGTTTGCATCTTTGTTGCCGAAGAAAATACGTTCCTTCAAGGAGAATTTCTCGACAACACCCGGCTCTGTCAAGCGGGAACCGATATAAACACATCCTTTCCAGACCTCTTGTCCGGGTAGTATATTATGGATTCGTTCTTCGATATCCAATCCGTTTAGCAAGGGGATGATAACGGTCTTAGGTCCGATAACAGGCTTTAGCTGCTGGATGTTTTCTTCTAGATCGTAACTTTTTGTACAACAGAAAAGGTAGTCTACCGGCCCTATCTCGGCGGGATTATCGGTGGCTAGTGCCGGAGCCGTATGGATTGTCCGGATGCCTAGTTGCATTTGTAAACCTTTTTCACGGATAGCCTTTAGATTTTCTCCACGGGCGATAAAAAAGATATCTGCTTTTATTGTTCCTTGATAGCGGGCGGCGACCATACCTCCGTAATAACCACCCACCGCACCGATACCAGAAAACGCTATTCTTAATTTAGCCATACTATTATATTCCTTTTATTTGCAAATATGAGAAAAAAAAGGCTCTCATTTATATCAGTTTCAGTTCTTTTAGTAAATCCGGAATGGATTGTTCGAAGTTCACGCCAAAGCGATAATCCGTTTGCGCCTTGAATGTTCGAAGAATACTTTCTGCCGTGAAGCGAACGGCTATTTCCGCAGATCTCTCCAAGTTGAAATTATTTAACAAACCGGACAGTAAAGCACTTGCGAAAACATCTCCCGTACCATGATAATAACCGGGTATTTTCTCTGTTAAAACATACTCTGTCGCATTTCGTTCCATATCGAAAGTGGCGGCTCCCAGTTCTTTCTCGTCGAAATAGACACCGGTCAAGACAACTTGCTTAGGGCCTAGCTGACTTAGCTTATGTAAAATACCATCGATATAAGCTTTGGTATAGGGACCTGCTTGGTAGGGTTCGCCCAACAATAATGCGGCCTCCGTCAGGTTCGGCACGATAATATCCGCTCTTTCACAAAGGGATCTCATTCCTTTCGCAAATTTAGGGGTGAAGATCTTGTACAGTTCTCCGTTATCGCCCATGACAGGATCGACTAGAATCAGGTTATCTTCCCGCTTGAAAAGGGAGAAGAACTCTTTTACGATATCTAATTGCTCGAAAGATCCAAGAAAGCCGCTGTAGACGGCGTCGAAACGGATATCTAATTCTTTCCAATGCTTCATGAACGGACGCATATCTTCCGTCAAGTCTCTATATGTATAGCCGAGAATACCTCCTGTGTGTGTAGAAAGTATGGCCGTAGGTAAGGCGCTTGTCTCTATTCCTGCCGCCGAGAGGATCGGGAGGGCAACTGTCAATGAACATTTGCCGAATCCCGATAGGTCATGAATGGCGGCTACTCTTTTTTGTTGTTCCTTATTCATCTTGAATCGATTAAAATGTGATAGGAAAACAAGAGCGGATCGGTAAAGGTTTATTTTACTTTCCTAGAAATAGTTCCATGTCTTCGTCTACACTACCTATTCCGGCGATCCCGAAATTATCGACCAATACTTTGGCTACATTCGGCGACAAGAACGCTGGCAATGTCGGTCCTAAGTGAATGTTTTTTACGCCTAGGTAGAGTAGGGCGAGTAATACGATTACCGCTTTTTGCTCGTACCATGCGATATTGTATGCGATAGGTAATTCATTGACATCATCCAGCCCGAAGATCTCTTTTAACTTGAGGGCGATCATCACCAATGAGTAACTGTCATTACATTGTCCGGCATCTAATACCCGTGGAATACCTCTGATCTCCCCCAAAGGCAGTTTGTTGTAACGATATTTGGCACAACCGGCGGTTAATATGACGGTATCTTTCGGTAATTTCTCGGCGAATTCGGTATAGTAGCTACGGCTCTTCATTCTTCCGTCGCAACCTGCCATGACAAAGAATTTACGTATCGCTCCTGATTTTACGGCATCGATAACCTTGTCGGCTAATTGGAATACCTGCTCATGAGCGAATCCACCGATGATTTCCCCGTGTTCGATTTCCGTTGGAGGGGCGCATTTCTTTGCGTGTTCGATTAACGCAGAGAAATCCTTAGAGCCTCCGGGCTTACGATCGGCGATATGTGGGAATCCTTCGAACCCGGTAGAGCCGGTCGTATAGACCCGATCGGCATAAGTGGCGGAAGAACGGGGAGGGACAAGGCAGTTGGTCGTAAACAGGATAACTCCATTGAATGTCTCGAAATCGGATGTTTGTTTCCACCAGGCGCTACCGTAGTTTCCTACAAAATGCTTATACTTCTTGAAAGCCGGGTAATAATGTGCGGGAAGCATCTCGCCATGTGTATAGACATCTATGCCTGTACCTTCGGTTTGTTCCAGCAAGTCTTGAATGTCTCTCAAGTCGTGCCCACTGATAAGTATACCCGGGTTCTTTCCTACGCCGATATTCACTTTCGTAATTTCCGGGTTGCCATAGGTGGAAGTATTCGCTTTATCTAATAAGGCCATGGCTTTTACTCCGTATTCGCCGCAGGTAAGTACCCATTGGGTTAAATCGGCGACAGTCAGGTCTGATCGAGTCGTCGCTACCAAGGCATCTTGCATAAAGGCATAGAGGCTGGTATCCTCGAAACCTAGGTTGTAAGCGTGCTCCACGTAGGCGGCCATACCTTTAACCCCATAAGTGAGTAATTCGCATAGAGAACGGATATCCTCGTTTTCTGTGGCAAGAATACCTACTTCTTTCGCTTTGACCTCCATTTCCTCTACTTTATCCGATTTCCAAGTCAGACAGTCGCAGGTTAAGGAAAGATGGATTCCCAGTCGATGCAATTCGTTGAGAAGGTTCTCCCGTAGCTGATAGGCTTCCTTGATCTTTGAGACGAACCTGGATGAATCGAAATTGGCGTTTGTGATGGTCATGAAAAGTCCGTCTACGATAAACTTATTGGCCGTGGATGATTCCACGCCTTGTTTGCGTAAAGTCGTTGTTAATTTGGAGATTCCCTTCATTAAGTACATCAGTAAATCTTGTAATCCGGCCACTTCGGCGGTCTTACCACATACACCTTTTAATGTGCAGCCCTTTCCTTGGGCGGTTTCTTGACATTGATAACAGAACATAGCTTTTATTTTTAAAGTTTATCGCGAATGTAGGGGGGAGAAGGTCGTTTAATCTGTAACAGTTGTTACACTCTTTGATTATTTTCTTTATCTTTATCCGCAAAAGGAAGTTTTATGAACCTGAGCTTGTGTCCTATTTGCGGAAAATTGTCTGAGGAAGAGCAAACCGCTCTTTTCAGTTCGTTGGATTATTCGACAAGGTCGTTTAAGAAAGGTGACTGGGTGGCTCGTCAGGGAGATGCCTTATCTTCGCTTTATCTATTGAGTAAAGGACGGGTAAAGACTGAGATGATCACCGAAAGCGGGACAATTCTGGAAGTGGAGACTTTATCGGCGCCTACTCCTTTGGCCTCCGCATTTTTGTTTGCGGAAAATAATCGCTTCCCGGTAGATGTTATCGCCTTGGAGGAATGCGAGATCATTTTAATACCTAAGAGTGCGGTGATGCGTTTGCTGGCGACAAACGAGCATTTTCTTCAAAGCTATATGGCTTTTAACGCCAACCGAACACAATTTCTTTCTGAACGTCTTCAATTATTATCGATTAAGACCATTAAAGGTAAACTGGCTTACTATATACTTAAACGTATTCAAGGAGACCATTATAAGCAGGATCGTAATCAAACAGAGCTTTCGGAATATTTTGGAGTGGCCCGTCCTTCATTGGCCCGTAGTTTCTCGGAAATGATAGAGGAAGGGGCTATTTCCCGGGAAGGGAAAATAGTTGATATGAATAAGCTGAAAAGCTACGTGCTTTGAAAATCCATCTACGAATGTACTTGTTCTCGAAACAACTTCCTCTCTATATATGTTACTAGAGTAGATGATTTTTCATTCGACATGGTTATGATGATAAATGAATTAAATACAGGCTTGATTGAAGCTTTAAAAGAAAAACTTCCCCCTAAGACAAATTTGGCGAATCTGTTGATGGATACCCTTTGTATTGGCAGAGAAGCCATTTATAGGCGCTTACGTGGCGAGGTTCCTTTCACCTTGGAAGAGGCAGCTCTTATCTCAAGGAAATTGGGTGTGTCATTGGATAAAATAGTAGGGGTTAGTTTTAGTGCCAATGCCGTGTTCGACTTGAATGTGGTAGATCACGATGATCCTTTTAATGCTTATTTTACGATCTTGTCTAGATATGTGAAGATCTTTAGGGCCTTTCAGGATGATCCTACTACGGCTTTGGGTACCTCTTCCAATACTATTCCTCAGACCCTTTATTTGAAGCATGACCTTTTGTCAAAGTTTCGTTTATTTAAGTGGATGTATCAGAATAAGCATATCCAATGCAATCATTTTGAGAATCTGAAGATGCCGGAAAAACTGGTTGATACCCAAAGAGAATTTGTATCGTTGACACAGTATATCCATTCTACGGATTATATTTGGGATAATATGATCTTCCATCATTTGGTCAATGACATTAAATATTTCTCCGATATCCATCTTATTTCCTGTGAGGATATACAACGTATCAAAGAGGAGTTATTAGTGTTGGTGGATGAATTGGAAGAACTTGCCATGAGAGGAAAGACCGAGGCTGGCAATAGTGTACGAATTTATGTATCGCATATTAACTTTGAGGCTACGTATAGTTATCTGGAAACAAGTTCTTTGCAGTTAAGTATGATACGGGTTTACTCGATAAATTCTATTACGACACAGGATACTGAGATGTTTAATAGCTTGAAAGACTGGATTCAATCTTTAAAAAAGTTCTCTACCATGATCTCCGAGAGTGGAGAGATGCAACGTATCCAGTTTTTCAATAGACAAAGGGAGATTATAAATACGCTTTAGGGTTTGAACCTGTTTCGATAAATGAAACAACCTAGATCTTCCGATTGCGCGATTCGAAATTTATAGGTGCTTTTTTAGTTTAATTTCGTTTTCTATCTTTTTCTGTCTGTGTTTGCTTTAATTAGAAAAGGAACAATTCTCATAGGCTTGCTTTATCGTACAAAACTATCGTTTACATGTTTTACATTTGCCAAATGTATCAAGGAATATTAATAGTTGGAAATAAGGTATAAGGCAATGAAAGATAGTATTGTAAATGAATTGATAACCGCAATGAAAGATAGGCTTCCTCCCGGACAAAATCTTGCTAATTTCTTGACGGATACTTTATGTATCGGGAGAGAGGCGGTGTACCGCAGGCTTCGTGGGGAGGTCGCTTTTACGATTGATGAGGTTGCGCAAATTTCCTGTAAGTTGGGATCAGATCATAGGAAATCACTTGTATAATAGAGTGACTTTCGATATGAACTTGCTCCGATCCGCTAATGCGATAGAAAGTTATTATGAGATTATTGATCGTTATTTACGGATTTAACGTATTGACTTTATGAAAAGTCAGAGGTTGGTTATCGATGCGTTATAAAAATGAAGAGGCTTTACACGATAAAGGTTAAAGAACTAGCTAATTTCGCCCGGATTCTACTTAAGGATTGAGCCGTGACACCTAGATAAGAAGCTATATATTTTAGGGGGACGGATTGGATGATTTCGGGCTGCTTGTCCAATAGAATGGCGTAACGTTCAATGGCGGTTCGTTTGTAAGAACTTAACCATGAAGTCTCGATCTCAAGCATAAAATTCTCTAGAATCCTTCTTCCGATATTTGCTAATTGCACGGAGGATTGAAATAGGATTTCTAGTTTCTGTTTGGATAGGCAATACGCCTCGCTTTCCGTAACGGCTTCTATGGTATAAAGAGAAGGAGAGCCGGAAGTATATCCCCATACCGGGAGTGCGATCTCGCTCTCCACGGCGAACCAAAAGGTATCTTCCGTCCCATCTTTAAATGTATAAGCCCGCCAGATTCCCTTGGATAAGATATACATATTCGTGTTTATCTCACCTTCATGTACGATTATATCTTTGGGGACAAACGACATCATCTCTGCGCTTTCCAGCAATAACCGCATGGCCTGCTCAGAGATTGAAAACCGTTCCATCACTTTCTGGCGAACTTCCTCTTTCATGCTCTTGTACGTTTCAATAGATAGTATACCACAATGATTACAAAAGTAATTAATTCCGACAAAGGTACGGCCAGCCAAATACCTTTAATTCCGCAGACAACAGGTAGGTACATGAAACTTAGGGTGATAATCACGATTCCTCGTAGAATAGTGAATAGCGTAGCGGGTTTGAAACGTTCTATGCTCTGGTAGTACCCGATACAAACGATATTGAGAGCGAAAAAGACATATCCCAAAGAAAAATAGGGAATGCCGGAGACCGCTATCTCGTAAGCGTTGCCATGATTACCGAGAAATAAGGAGGAGACTTCCGGGCAGAATAAAATAGTACCCACGCAGGCGAGTCCTCCGCACACGACAGCGCATAGCAGGGCTAACTTAAACGCCTGCCGTACTCTTTTCCACTGCTGTATGCCATAGTTGTAGCTTATGATCGGCTGGGTAGACTGGGCGATCGCATTGTTCACCATGAATACGATAGGAAAGCAATAACAGGCTACACTGTAGGCGGCAACCCCGTCTTCCCCAAGGTATCTCATGAATATATAATTACCCACCAGCATCATACAAGCGATAGCTGCCTCAGTTAAGAACGCGGAAGAACCAAGCTTTACCATGTATCCGATATTGCGGATTGTCAATAAGATACTTTTAAGCGAGAATTTAGGGCGGTAAAGATGTAATACTTTAGAAAAACCTACGATATAAACCACGATCATAATACTTCCTACGATTACGGAAATAGCGGAAGCTAAAGCGGCTCCCATTAATCCCCAATGCAATGGGAAAACGAAAATATAGTCTAATGTTAGGTTTATCAGGGCCGGGATAGCGCTGCATAACATGGCGTATGTAGGTGATCCGTCTAACCGGATAATGAATAACCCGATATTCAATAACATGTAAAAGGCAAGGAACGGGACGATCCAGTTCATATATTCCAATACGGAGGGCAATAATTGCTCGGAACTACCCAATAAAAGAGCGACCTCAGCACGGAATGTCATCACTAACAAGGAAAGCGATAACATAATACATAATGAGATCGAAAGCGCTTGCGTGATATTAATATTCGCTACCTTGACTTTCTGGTGTGAAAGGTGGATCGAGGCGACGATAGAAGCGCCTACTCCGAACATAAGCCCGATTCCGGTTGCTAACATGAAAAAAGGAGCCACGATATTTACCGCAGCCAAGGCGTCATTTCCTACGCCTCTTCCTACGAATATTCCATCGGCGATATTAATAGTGGCGGAAAGGATCATACCTAATAAGGTAGGGATAAACATCATACGGAACAACTTCGGAATGTTCATTGTTCCAAAATCAATACTGTCTTGCATCATCAGTTTCTTTTCTTTTTATTTTTGCGGCACAAAAGTAGGCTTCTCCATTTAGAAAAAAGTTACCATTAGGGTAAAAAACGGAGTATTTATCAAGTTTGAATTCGATAGCTTATATTTCCTTTGTACATTTGTCCATAATTAAATATTATAGTGACATAATGAAAGACGCATTTATAAAACTGCATATATCTATTATTTTGGCAGGTGCGACGGGCATATTTGGAAAATTGATTAGCTTGAATGAAGCCCTATTGGTCTGGTATCGTATGATGCTTGCGTCTTTGTTGTTTTTACTCGTTTTATCCGTCAGCAAAAGATTGAATCGAATTTCTTTCGGGGATGCCTTGAGAATAGGGGGAGTAGGGTTATTGCTGGGATTGCATTGGGTTTTCTTTTATGGGAGTATAAAGGCTTCGAATGTGTCTATTGGAGTGGTTTGTTTTTCTCTGGTAGGTTTCTTTACGGCTTTTCTAGAGCCATTGATTAATTGTCATAGAGTGTCTTTCAAGGAGGTTGTTTTTAGTTTGTTGACTTTATTTGGGGTGGTACTGATTTTCCATTTCGATACTCGCTATCGTTTAGGAATAGGTTTGGGTATTATATGGTAGGTGGCTTTATCGGGCTTTCCTGTATTTTACCGTTCTATTTGCGATATTTTCCTGTATCGACGATTGTTCCCGGGCTATTAGATTTTACTTATTTATTGCTTTTAGCTTCTGTTTGTACGATTGGTTTGTATTTACTTCAGATACAAGTCTTGAAAAAGATCTCTGCGTTCACGGTAAACTTGAGTTATAATCTGGAACCTATTTATAGCATTATCTTGGCTATGCTTCTTTTTAGTGAGGCTAAAGAGTTGAACGCCGCTTTTTATATAGGGCTAGGGGTAATAATATTGTCTGTCATCTTACAAACACTAAGTGTTATTCGATCAAACAAGAAGATTTAGTGTAGGTAACAAAAAATCTAAAAAGTCCCACAAATCGTTGGATTTGTGGGACTTGACTGCTCATTATCTGGTTAGTTCTGCGGAGAGAGCGGGATTCGAACCCGCGAAACCCTTTAGGGGTTTACACGCTTTCCAGGCGTGCCTCTTCAACCACTCGAGCATCTCTCCAAGGTCTTGTTGAAACCGGGTGCAAAGGTATTGATTTTTTTTGATTATGCAAGAGTTTCGCTTGCGAATTTACATAGAGATGCAATGTCTGGATGCGATTACTTGGCTCACCCGATATTTATTGGGGACAGACTTAATTCAAAGGGATAAGACAAGAATCGCGGATGTCAGCTTAATGCGATGAATGGTATCTTTTTGATTGAAATGCCTTCTTTTTCACGACACGGCTCTCTGGCTATAAAAGCCAACGGGCGTAAACGGGGAGCGCGAACAAGCTGCCACCACCGCTTTTTAACACGATAAGCGTCGCTTTTTAACGAATATATACGTATCAACCTACACATATGGCTGTATCAGCTCACACATATAGCAGTGTTAACCCACACATATAGTTGCGTCAAGCTACACATATAGTGGCGTAAGCCTACACATATATAGGCATCGGCCCTCAGATGCGGTAGCGTTGGGCATTATTACCGCCTAACGACCGTAAAACATGAACTAGGGTGAATTATTTCGACTGGAACGAAAGGCCGTTTTTCAGCAAACAGCTATCAAACAGAGAATTGCTGTTTTTTTCTCTCGAATTTGGAAGCGAGACTCACTTAGGTACGGAATAATCGATTCTCCGGGACTTCAGATTACAAGTTGTCAAAAAGACAAATGGGGCACTTGTATCTATAGTTCCTCTGCCATTTCCCGATAACCATCGGGGGAGAGACGGTTAATGTATAATTTATGCCTTGTCAGGTGAATAACTTACGGCTTGTCAAGTGAATAACTTACGGCTGGAGGTAGCCGTAAGCTTACGAGTCTGGAAGTGGTTAGTTATTCACTTGGGAAGCCTTTCTCAAGTGAGTTGGCCTGTTGATTAACAGGATATAAGACAGCGATTTATATGGCAATGGTTATCCCATGATCTCATCTGTTGGCCGACTTCTATATTTCTGTAGGTCGACTTGTCTTAGGTTGCCGGCTGAAATGAAATATAGATGAGCCTGAAGATACCCCCACTGATTATCGGGTGAGCCGAATTTTCTTCTGATAAGGCATTGGAGACAAGACTTATAGGTAATAAAAAAAACCTACAAATCAGCGATTTGTAGGTTTTTGTCCACTTACTCTCTTGTTTTGTTCAGTAGGTTCTGCGGAAAGACAGGGATTCGAACCCCGGGAACCTCTCGGTTCAACGGTTTTCAAGACCGCCGCAATCGACCACTCTGCCATCTTTCCAATATGTTTTGCGATCAAACGTTTCGTTTAATCGCTTTGCAAAGGTAGTCATTCTTTTGGAATATACAAGAGTCTTATGCGCTTTTTTTCTTTTTGTTTATTCTTTTCTTTTAAGAATAGAATGTGTGGGAATCCCCTTTTTATTGCTATTTTTGTAGCAAATAATTTATCAATCAAGTAAAAGGTTTCTATATGAGAAAGTTGAAAAGTTTATGGCTGGTTTCGGTTGTGCTGCTATTAGTAAGCTGCTCGATGTCCGCTAAATCAGATAAATCAAGTGAGGCTGGTACCGCCTCCAAGGGAGAGGTCGTTACTTTGAACAAGGCAGAGTTCTTGCAAAAGGTATTCAATTACGAGAAGAACGCAACGAAATGGGTATATGAAGGTGATAAGCCTTGTATCATCGATTTTTATGCGGACTGGTGTGGTCCCTGCAAGCAAGTGGCTCCTATTTTAAGGGATTTGGCTATCCTGTATAAGAATGATATCGTAGTTTATAAGGTAAATGTGGATAAGGAAAAGGAGTTGGCTGCCGCTTTCGGCATACAAAGTATTCCTACGTTCTTGTTTATCCCTAAGGAAGGACAGCCTCAGATATCGATGGGAGCTCTTCCCCGTGAGGAGTTTGTGAAACAGATCGATACTTTCTTGTTGAAGAAGAAGTAACACGACTTAGTTAATCATCATTTATAGATCGGAAAGCCGTAGAATTTTAGATTTTACGGCTTTTTTAATTGGGAGGGATGCTTTATGAAAGTAGGAATTATCAGATGTATGCAAACAGAGGATTTTTGCCCCGGTACTACTGATTTTAGGATGATCCGTGAGAAAAAGGGAGCCTTTGAGGGCGTAGAGGAAGATATTGAGATCATCGGGTTTATCAATTGCGGAGGTTGTCCCGGAAAAAAGGCCGTATTAAGGGCGAGGGAGTTGGTGAATAGAGGGGCGGATAGTATCGCTTTTGCTTCCTGTATCCAAAAAGGGACGCCGATAGGTTATGCCTGTCCTTTCGCCAAAAGGATGAAGGATGTTATCCAGAACGATTTAGGCGATGGCATCCGGCTGATCGATTATACGCATTAGGAAGATCCGGTAGCTGGTGGAAAAGGCATAAAAAAAGAGGGCATTGAAAAATGTCCTCTTTTTTATTTTGGCATCGCACGAATTATTCAGCGCTTTCAGTTGCCGGAGCTTCTTCAGCGGGAGCCGCTGCGGCTGCTTCCTCAGCTTGCTTAGCAGCTTCAGCTGCTGCCAATTCTGCTTTCTTTTTAGCTACGATTTCTGCTTTTGCCTTATTCGCTTCCTTTTCAGCCTCAAGACGTGCTTTAGCTTCTGCTCTAGCTGCTTCGCTGTCTTTTTCTTTGATAGCTTGTACGGAAGCTTGTTTGTTCTTCAACCAAGCTTGGAATTTCTCCTCAGCTGCGGCTTCGTCGAACGCACCCTTCTTAACACCTTCCAATAAATGCTTTTTCAAGCAAACGCCTTCGCGAGAAAGAATGTTACGAGTTGTGTCTGTAGGTTGAGCACCTACTTGTAACCAATACAAAGCTCTTTCGAAGTTCAAATCTACTGTAGCAGGATTAGTGTTCGGATTATAAGAACCTATCCTTTCAATAAATCTTCCATCACGTGGAGCCCTGCTGTCTGCGATCACGATTTGGTAGAAGGCGTAACCTTTACGACCGTGTCTTTGCAATCTAATTTTTGTTGCCATGTTTGAATAATTAATTTAAGCTGTTTGTATTAGCGGGTGCAAAGATAGGAGTTTCTGTTTATAAAACAAGCGTTTTGTTGGAAAATATGTGGATGCTTCTGCTTTTTTTAAAGGTAGTTTAAGGGATTAGTCCCTTATGCAATTGGTTGCCGACACCGTCGGCAATAATGCTGACGCTGTCGGAAATATTGCTGACGGCGTCGAAAATATTGCCGACGGCATCGGCAACCAATTTCTTCCTAGTCTTGCCCCGGAAAGATCGTATGAAATCTCCTGTACATCCCTAATGAAAGGGATTTTTCTTATCTTCGCGGCTTCATTATATTAATGTATTAAAATAAACATATGATTTCAGTTGACGGACTAACAGTAGAGTTTGGTGGAAGCGCCCTTTTCTCGGATGTTTCTTTTGTGATTAACGAGAAAGATCGTATCGCCTTGATGGGTAAGAACGGTGCCGGTAAATCTACCTTGTTGAAGATATTGGCCGGCGTGCGGGAGCCAAGCCGTGGAAAAGTGTCCGCCCCTAAAGATACCGTGATCGCTTATTTGCCGCAGCATTTGATGACGGAGGATGGCCGTACCGTTTTCGAGGAGACGGCGCAGGCTTTCGCCCATCTGCACGAGATGGAGGCGGAGATCGCCGAATTGAATAAGCAACTGGAGACTCGTACGGACTATGAGTCGGATAGTTATATGGAGCTGATCGAGCGGGTCTCTACCTTGAGCGAGAAATTCTATTCCATAGAGGAGATCAATTACGACGCCGATATAGAGAAAACCTTGTTGGGACTGGGTTTCAAACGGGAGGATTTCGACCGGCAAACCAGTGAATTCAGCGGTGGCTGGCGTATGCGTATCGAGCTGGCGAAACTACTGTTGAAGAAACCGGATGTCCTTTTGCTGGATGAGCCGACGAATCACTTGGATATCGAGTCTATCCAGTGGTTGGAGGATTTCTTGATCGATAACGGTCAGGCCGTAGTGGTGATCAGCCACGACCGTGCGTTCGTGGATCATATCACGACTCGTACGATCGAGGTGACGATGGGCCGGATTTATGATTATAAGGTAAACTATAGCCAATACTTGCAATTACGGAAGGAACGTCGTGAGCAACAACAGAAGGCTTATGACGAGCAACAGAAGATGATAGCCGAGACGAGAGAGTTCATCGAGCGTTTCAAGGGCACGTACTCCAAGACCTTGCAGGTGCAGAGCCGTGTGAAGATGCTGGAGAAACTGGAGATCTTGGAGGTGGATGAGGAAGATACCTCGGCTTTGCGCTTGAAGTTTCCGCCTTCGCCTCGTTCGGGCTCTTATCCGGTGACGATCGAGAATGTCTCGAAAGCGTATGGCGATCATACGGTTTTCCGAAACGCTAATCTGATGATCGAGCGAGGGGATAAGATCGCTTTCGTCGGGAAGAATGGCGAGGGTAAGTCTACCTTGGTGAAGTGTATCATGAAAGAGATCGAGCATGAGGGGACGTTGACGCTGGGGCATAACGTGATGATCGGTTATTTCGCCCAGAACCAAGCCTCCCTGCTGGATGAGAATCTTACGGTTTTCCAGACGATAGACGATGTGGCGCAAGGCGATATCCGTAATAAGATCAAGGATCTGCTGGGTGCGTTCATGTTTGGCGGCGAGAACTCGGCGAAGAAGGTGAAGGTGCTTTCCGGTGGCGAGCGCACACGTCTGGCTATGATTAAGCTATTGTTGGAGCCTGTGAACTTGCTGATTCTGGATGAGCCGACAAACCATCTGGATATGAAGACGAAGGATATCTTGAAGCAGGCGTTGCTTGACTTTGACGGGACGTTGATCGTCGTATCCCACGACCGTGATTTCTTGGATGGGCTGGTCTCTAAGGTCTATGAGTTCGGAAACCAAAAAGTGACGGAGCATTTGGAAGGCATCTATGAGTTTATGCAGCGCAAGAAGATGGAGAATCTGCGTGAGCTTGAGCGGAAGAATTAAATCCTCCACCCAAGCGTCAGCATAATATCATACGTGGAGCTATCTATATCTTTATGATACTTATAATGGGTACGGCGGGAGAAATAACGATTTCGCAACGCAATATTCCATTTATGCTTGGACATATAGGCTAAGGTGGTGGAAAAT
Source organism: Parabacteroides distasonis ATCC 8503 (assembly GCF_000012845.1). Lineage (NCBI taxonomy): Bacteria > Pseudomonadati > Bacteroidota > Bacteroidia > Bacteroidales > Tannerellaceae > Parabacteroides > Parabacteroides distasonis. The sequence continues at coordinate 2,024,224 of NC_009615.1, read as the reverse complement.
ACCGTTAAACGTGCGTTGCCGGCATCGCCTTGTACGTTTAACTTTGTAGGGTCCACCGCATTCCAGTCTATATCCGGCTCGTATCCTTTCCATGTGAAGATATGGTAGTTCTCCAAATCGATCAAGAACGCCCAGCGTTTATCGTAGGCCAATCCGGTAAACGCTTTCACGCTATAACCGCTTCCCAGATTATAATCTCTCTCTTCCAGCCGGAGGTAATCGGAGATGCTTGCGCCCAAGGCGACTCCTGTTCCGTATAATTCGGCGTAAACATCTACCTTATTGTCCGGCGTGCCTCTTTTGTAATAGATCAATCCACCACCGACCGCCGCCGCTTCCGATATGCGGTAGGGAGCTACCGTTTGGGAACTATTGGATTTTAACTCGGAATCATAGTAGTCGAAATGCTGAAAGATTCCAGCGGCCAGACTACGAGGGCCTTTACTCCAGACCTGTTTCCCCCAGATAGCCCCAACGGCATTGACTTGGCTGATGAGCGGCTGGCTCGAAAAGAAATCGAACCCGGCCTTCAACTGAAACCATTCATAGGGCGAATAGAAATCATCATTGAAAGGATCTCCATAATCCAACCTGAAGGATACGTGCATGCTCGTAGTGCCATGCTTGGAGCCTTCCTGCTCGGCAAGGAAGCGAGGACCAACACCCACGATGAAGTTTACGGGAACCGAGGTGTAGACACGCCCCTTGGAGCTGCTGTGTCTCCAAGCTTCTCCCGTGATGATACGATTGATCGCCCGCATCGGAGATATCAAACCGGATAAGATCTCCCGTCCCACACGTTCCGCCCCGTGGGAGCGGTTGTCGATGAATAAGTCGGAGAGCCGGTAGGTAATCTCACCTAATTCTATACCGCCGAAAGAGGTGGCAAGCATGTCATTGATGGAGGGCGGTTCCGTTTCCATAAAGAATTCCCACATTAGGCTGCCTCCCGCCGCGAATGGAATGGATTGCCAGAAATTCAGTCCATTGCTACGGGCCGCGTTGAAATATAACGATCCGTGATAGGGATGGGCGACCAGATTGGTAGAGAACTTATCCGTGTCCCAAACAGGCCCCGTCTTGAAGTTTTGCTTAATCGTATGTCCGTTTATCTTCGCGAAATCCTCGTTCATTAAGAAACGGTCGAAAGTCCAGACGGCCATGTTCATTCCGAATACCTCGCTTGCTGCCAACCAAGGGCGGCGTGGAATGAAAAGGGCCGTGTCGCTCACGTAATTGCGGGCATCCATCTGAGGGAAGTGTTGCCCCCACATCCATTGGCTGGATAGCAGACAGATCAACCCGATCAACATGCATTTTTTCATCCTCATCTAACTCAATTCTCTTTTGTAAATAAAAATCAATAGGTTACGGTTATAACCACTCCGCAAACTTATATATAATAAACATTAAGGGATTCGTTTGGTTTAAATTATTGTTAGGTATTCTTTCTATAAATGCTGTTATTTGCGAACTATTCCGTATTTTTGCGAAAAAAACAAAATGATAGATTTTATCACCTTTTGTGACTATACAGGGACCTTTGCGTTTGCCATAAGTGGCATAAGATTGGCTTCTGCGAAACAATTTGATTGGTTTGGCGCCTATGTGGTGGGTGTCGTGACCGCTGTAGGAGGAGGTACGATTCGTGATATTTTATTGAATGCGGTGCCTTTTTGGATGGAACAAGCCTCTTATTTGATTGTCTCGGCCTTGGCTTTGTTGTTCGTTATCGCTTTCCGAAAATACGTGATCCGTTTGAACAATACATTTTTTATATTCGATGCTATCGGATTGGGGTTGTTTGTGGTGGTAGGTATCGCCAAGACCTTGGATTTCGGGTTTCCCATGTGGGTGGCGATCGTGATGGGAACTATAACCGGCTCGTTTGGCGGTATGATGAGGGATATATTGATTAATGAGGAACCTTTGATATTCCGGAAAGATATTTATGCGTTGGCTTGTGTCTTTGGCGGTTTGATATATTATATATGTATGCAAACTTCTATGTCGGCGGCGATGATACAGTTCGTATCGGCGTTGAGCGTGTTCCTCGCACGTATAATCGCCGTAAAATATCATATAAGTGTTCCGGTGTTGAAAGGAGAAGAATAATTTATTAACTTTGCATAATTATATGGACATGCATACTCAACAAGAAAAGGCTTCCATCCTGTTGATATATACGGGTGGGACGATAGGTATGATCGAGAATCCGGAGACTGGAGTGTTAGAGTCGTTTAATTTCCAGCATTTGAAGGACAATATGCCGGAGTTGAAGAAACTGGGGTATTCGGTGGCCACGATACAGTTCGATCCTCCGATGGACTCCTCGGAGATGGGGCCGGACTCGTGGATGAAGATCGTGAAAATCATCGCCGATAATTATCAGAAATACGACGGCTTCGTGGTACTGCATGGCACGGATACAATGTCGTATACGGCATCGGCATTGAGTTTTATGCTTGAGAACCTAAGTAAGCCGGTGATCCTTACGGGATCGCAATTACCGATCGGGATGTTGCGTACCGATGGGAAGGAGAACTTGATTACGGCGATCGAGATAGCGGCTGCCAAGGAGAACGGCTTACCGTTGGTCCCGGAGGTCTGTATCTTTTTTGAGAATGATTTATTGAGGGGGAATCGTACGAGTAAGATAAACGCAGATAATTTTAATGCGTTCCGTTCGTACAATTACCCGGCTTTGGCCCATGCGGGTATCTATATCAAGTATGATCTGCCGCAGGTATATCATCCGGTATCGCGTAAGCCGCTGAAGCCGCATTATTTGTTGGACCGAAATATCGCTATACTAAAACTATTCCCCGGAATTTCTCCGCAAGTAGTGGAAAGTATCCTGAATATCCCGGGTCTGAAAGGTGTGGTGATGGAAACATTCGGAAGCGGAAATGCTCCGTGCGAGGAATGGTTCTTGAATATGTTGAAGGAGGCTGTAGACCGTGGTATCGTTATCGTGAATGTTACTCAGTGTAGGGCCGGAAGTGTGGAGATGCACCGTTATGAGACGGGGCACAAATTGTTGGAGGCAGGCGTGACGAGCGGCTTCGATAGTACGACGGAGAGCGCCGTGACGAAGCTAATGTTCCTCTTCGGCCATGGGCTGACACCCGACGAGGTGAAGGAGCATATGAACTGCTCGTTGATCGGGGAGGTATCGATCCCTGAGACGTTCCGCCCCTAGTGTATACTATGTAAAACAGAAAAAAAGCAGTGTTGCGGAATAGGAGAGTATGAAACTATCATTTCTGAGTTTAGCGAGTGGGAGCAGTGGGAACTGCTATTATTTGGGGACTTCGGAATTCGGTATGCTGATTGACGCAGGTATCGGAATCCGGACCATAAAGAAAGTATTGAAGGACCGGTCGATCGATTTTACCAAGATCGTGGCCGTGTTGATTACCCACGATCATGCGGATCATATCAAGACGGTCGGGTATTTGGGCGAGAAGCTTTGCATTCCTGTCTATGCGACAGCCGACGTGCACCGGGGGATTGATAAGAGCCGGTATGTGGAGGAGACCTTATGTGTCTCCCGTAAGGTTATAGAAAAAGAAGTTCCATTCCTTATCCGTGATTTCCGTATCACGGCTTTCGAGGTGCCTCACGATAGTACTGATAATGTGGGGTACCATATCGAGTATGGTAATCATAAATTCACTTTCGCTACCGACGTAGGCCATATCACGGACACGGTGGGGAAATATATCTGCATGGCGAACCATTTAATATTGGAAGCGAACTATGACGAGGAGATGCTTCGTTTCGGTACATATCCTGCTTTCTTGAAAGAGCGGGTGGCGAGCCCGACCGGGCATTTGAGTAATAGGGAGGCCGCGGAGTTCTTGGCGACCCATTATAATACCGGTTTGAAGAATATCTGGCTTTGCCATCTCAGCCGGGACAATAACCATCCCGAACTGGCCTATAAGACAGTGGATATACGTCTTTTCCAAGAGGGCATAAGGGTAGGGAAAGATGTCTCATTGGTAGCGTTGAAGCGGACTACACCCTCGGATATTTACGAGTTTGATTAAAATTTTATGAAAAAAAGTAGTCGAAAAGTTTGCGGGGAAAAATAAAACCTCTATCTTTGCACCCGCAATCGAGAAACAAACGGTGGTTTGAAAAAGTAACGATAGCGAAACAGAATGACTTGGTAGCTCAGTTGGTAGAGCAAATGACTCTTAATCATTGGGTCGAGGGTTCGAGCCCCTCCCAGGTCACTCAAACAAATAACATGTTGACTTGGTAGCTCAGCTGGTAGAGCAAATGACTCTTAATCATTGGGTCGAGGGTTCGAGCCCCTCCCAGGTCACACGATTTACTTATTGGAAAGATGGCAGAGTGGTCGATTGCGGCGGTCTTGAAAACCGTTGAACTGAGAGGTTCCCGGGGTTCGAATCCCTGTCTTTCCGCAGAGAGTCCTGTAAGGCGAAAGCTTTACGGGATTTTTTGTTTTTGAGGCGTTTGTCCGGGCACAAACGGAAAGAGGTAGCGGGCATCGCTAGAATGAGAAAGTGTATAATAATATGGAAACAGGATCATTGCGGATAAGTGATATACGGCCGGATTTTATCTATATGATGGAACAAGCCGTGAAAGCCCCATCGGGGCATAATACCCAACCTTGGTTGTTTCGTGTGCAAAAGGATAGGATACAGATTCTTCCGGATATGAGTAAGTCCCTTCCGGCCGTAGATCCGGATAACCGTGAGTTATTTATTAGCTTAGGATGCGCCACCGAGAATCTTTGCATTGCGGCTGAGGCAAAAGGATATACTCCGCTACCGTTTTTTTCAGGATCGGGGGAGATCACCGTACTCTTGTCGGAGGCATCGATGATTAAGGAGACGAGTGGGCTTATCGAGGAAATTTCGGTGAGACAGACGAATCGAGGCATATATTCCGGGGAAATGATTCCATCGGATCAACTGAGCTATTTGAGGAATACGCCTTTGGAGGAAAATATCAGTCTGCATTTGTGGTCGAAAGGAGAGTGGGAGTTCGATACGCTTTCTTCTTATATATTTGCGGGGAATAACCGGCAAATGAACGATCGTCTGTTTAAGCGAGAGCTGAAATCATGGATGCGTTTTAATAAGAATCATGTACGAGCTACATCGGACGGCCTGAGTTATGCGGTGTTCGGGGCGCCGAACCTTCCCCGTCTTATCTCAGAGACAATCATGGGAAGTGTCTTGAAAGCCGGCATACAAAATAGGGGAGACAAGAAGAAGCTGGACTCTTCTTCTCATTTAGCCTTGTTCGCCTTACGGATAAATACGCTACCGGAATGGTTTGCGCTAGGCCGGAGTTTGCAACGTTTTCTTTTGAGAGCTACGGAAAAGAATATCGCTTTCGCCTTTTTGAACCAGCCTTGTGAGGTGCGTGATCTTTCCGGTTTGCTGGCGAAAGACTTGTCTTTCACCAACGAGATTCCAGCCTTGAGCCTCCGTCTGGGATACGCCAAGCGGAAAATGCCGTACTCACCTCGAAAGTCTTGGCGTGAGAGGCTGGTTCCGTAATGGTTAAGTCAGATAGCGAGTACCCTCGTTCATGCCAGCTTGCACGGGATATGCCAATACGAAACTGTTTGCCTGGAAGTATTTGTTGAGGTACTTGGGGATACGGGCCATGGCGGGAGCGTAGGAAAGTCCTTCCTTGCGGCTAAGGATAATCCACATCGTGTCGTCCGGTTTTATATCCCGGAAAACGATCAGGAAGTCATCCCAGTCGTTGAATTCGATATAACTGGCTTCTCCGCTTTTCTTGGCTAATAATTTCTTTAAGGCATTCAAGGTCGCTTCCGAACCGTAAAAGACTGTCGCTGCACCTGTGTTCTGGGTCACGTTTCGTAACCGGAAGATGATTTGGTTGAAACCGATTTCTTTTTCGGCCAATTCCGGGATGATGATCAGATGCCGTCTAACGGTAGATATGGGTTGTGCGGGCTTGTATATGAATGTACTTACACTACTTTCCGCCAATACACTTTCCACGATATGGCCTAGGAAGGCCGCCGGTATATCTTTTTCCTTGTGCAATCCCACTACCAGATCTGTGATCTCCCGCTCTTTTACCACGCTGGCGATAGCATTCGATACGCTTAAGTCATATCTTAATAAATCTTTCATCCGGGTATCCGTGGCGGCAGCCGTATTGACTGCGGTCTGTAGAACCCTGCGGGATTGTTTTAACGCTTTCTCGTCTGAATGATGGTTATCTATCACTTTTAGGGCAAACAAGCCGTTCTTGTTTTGGGGAGATTTGATCGCCAAGCTGAGGTTGACCAGCTCTTCCACGGTCTCTTCATTGCTGACCGGTATCAAGATATGCTCTGATTCTTTTTTGTTTTCCTCCTTATCGGATATATCTTGGGCCGCTATGTTATGAGCGCCTTTTTGGGCGGCGAAAGAGGCGATGGTACAAGTGACAAGTATCATCAGGATCGTACCGTTCAACACGCTCTCATTTAATAACCGGATTGGTTCCCCATTAGCGTCTGTTCCGGTGATTACGTTATATCCGACCATCACGGCGGCCAATGTAGCGGCGGCTTGTGCGTTACTTAAGCCGAAAATAACGCTTCGCTGATCTGTGGACAGATGGAAAGTCTTTTGGGTCATCCAAGCGGCTATGTATTTGGCGGCCGTAGCTACGATAATCATGATAAGCCCTACTTTAATGGTCTCGAAACTGGTAAAGAACGTACGATAATCTATTAACATACCTACGCCCAACAAGAAGAATGGGATGAATATGGCATTTCCTACGAACTCGACACGATTCATCAAGGGTGAGCTTTGCGGGATAAGGCGATTTAGGGCTAGTCCGGATAAGAACGCCCCGATGATCGCCTCCATACCCGCTACCTGAGCTAGGAAAGATCCCAGAAATACCATCACCAGCACGAATATATACTGTGATATATTATCGTGTACATGCTTAAAGAACCAACGCCCAATGAAAGGGAAACCGAATAATACGATTAACGCGAATATCAAGATGGAAACCCCCAGACGAATCCAAAACATATCGTTGACCTGTCCGGTGGCCATGCCGACAATGATCGTTAGGACGAGCAATGCCAAGGTATCAGTGATCATCGTTCCTCCTACGGTGATACTGACAGCTTTGTTTTTGCTGATACCCAGTTTGCTGATAATCGGATAGGCGATCAATGTATGGGAGGCGAACATACTGGCGAGTAAAACGGAGGTCAATACGTTGAATCGCAGGACCCATATTCCGACAACCGTTCCTAGGATCATCGGAATGAGGAATGTGTACATGCCGAATGCTAGGCTTTTCGTACTATTTCTCTTAAAATCCGCCATATCGATTTCCAATCCGGCGAGAAACATGATATAAAGCAATCCCGCCGTCCCGGACAAGATAATGCTGCTATCCCGTAATACGAGATTAAAGCCGTGCGGTCCGATAATTGCGCCGGCAATGATCAGTCCAAGCAGGTGAGGGATTCTCAGCTTGTTTAATAAAAGGGGAGCGGCCAGGATAATTAAAAGAATCAAGAGAAATTTTAATACCGGGTCCGCTAAGGGCAATGTGAAATCTATTGTCGAGGCTAATACCATATGCGTAATTTTTTCGTTATAATTTGAAACAAAAATAATAAGAATTTGCGGAGATTGCAGCGTTTACGCCAACTTTGCATCTTCTTTTATAGATAACAATGAATGTGTGAGTTTTATAAGTTAAAGTATATGTAAATCTTGGGACATTAGCGTGAACCGATTATATTTGTACATACATTGCATTGAGTTTATTGTTATAAAACTAAAAAGCGTTTAAACCCTTTGCATAAAAGGGTGTCAAACATGAAAAGAGAAAAATATTTATTTAATGTAGAGGAGAAACAAATATGAAACCCATGAAATTAACATCTTTAGTGATGATGCTTCTGATCGCGTTTAGTGCCGCGGCTCAGGAGGAGTTCTTTGATGATGTGTATTTCTCTTCCAAAAACAAGAAAAAGAAAGAACAGGTTGAAGAGAAAAAGGTTGTTCAGCCGAAACAGGAGTCTAGGGCCCTGGTCGCTACAGCCAAGAGCCCAGCTTCTTCAGACAGCCGGGATGTGGATGAATATAACCGTCGTTATACATCAGTCGAGGTAGAGGAGCCTTATCGTGAGGATGATTCCGTTATCTATGAGGATAGCGATGAGAATGAGTCTTCTTCCGAGCGTCGTTCGGATACTGAATATACGGAACGTATCATTCGTTATCATTCGCCGAGTAAGATTACGATCGCCGGAGCGGATCAAGTCGATTTGTATCTGAGTGACGGATATTATGGTTACGGCTATGATACGGATTATTCGAACGGTAGCGCGAACGTGAATTTTAATATCAATGTCGGCAACGGCTGGGGCTCGCCTTGGTATACAGGTTGGTACGATCCTTGGTTCTATAGCTATAGCCCTTGGTGGACTTATTCATCTCGCTTCTACGGCCCGTCTTGGGGATTCGGCTGGGGCTGGGGAGGCTTTTATGCCGGCTATTATAGTCCGTGGTACGATCCATGGTATGGCCCGTCTTGGGGCTGGGGTGGAGGCTATTGGGGTGGCCATTGGGGACATCATCACCATTACTATCCCGGTTACTACTCGACTCCAAGTAGACATTATTCAAACGGACGTTCCTCTTATCGAGATAATCGCTCTTATGCGAGTGGCAGAGGTTCCGGTTATACAGGTGGGCGGAGCAGTGGCTCTTCTTCCTTGAGAAATTCAGGATCGACTACAAGACCTTCGTCTTCAAGTTCATTGAGCAATGGACGTGCGGGATCTACCCGTAGGGAATCTGCTATATCCTCTGGTGCGGGACGTCGTTCCTCTTCTTCTGTTAGAAATTCGGCAACGACAAGAAGTAGCTCGGGCATACGTAATAGCTCGGCGAGAACAAGGATTTCCAGAAGTAGTTCTGGAGCCGCATCTTCTTCCGGACGTCAATATTCAGCTCCGGTAACACGTTCCTCTTCTAGGAGCAGTAGCGATTTCTCAAATAGTCGCTCTTCTTCCAGTCAATTTAGAAGTTCCTCTCCTTCTCGTAGTAGTTCGGTAGGTTCTTCTTCCGGTAGCTTCGGTGGAGGTCGTTCTAGTGGAGGCTCTGTTGGTGGCGGAGGTGGCCGTGCCGGTGGTGGTCGCAGGTAAAAGTGTTAGGTTGATAAAATTAGAGATACGATGAAAAGGATAGGAATTATAATGTCGGTGCTTGCCCTGTGTGGCGGCACCGCTTTTTCGCAGTCACAGTTGGATGCCTTTAAGTATTCCCAGACGGAGTTGAATGGTACGGCTCGTTATTTAGGAATGGGTGGTGCTTTTGGTGCGTTAGGTGGTGATATTTCCGCTATGAATACGAACCCGGCAGGCTTGGCGATTTATAAAAGCTCGGAGGTGGTTACGACATTGAGTTTGTCTTCGGCCTCGGCGAAGACCGATTGGCTTGGTTCGAAGGTGGATAACAGCCGTACGAAGGTGAGTTTCGATAATATCGCTTACGTAGGATATTTCCCGACAGCGAATGATGAGGGTATCGTGAGCTGGAACGTTGGTTTCTCTTATAATCGCTTGAAGAATTATAGCCGGAACTATACGATGGCTACAGGAGGTGATTTGAATACTTCTCTTTCTGATTATGTGGCCATGCGTGCGGCAGGAATGCCTAGCGGACTGTTAGGGGAGGATAAGGACTATAATCCTTATAACAATCAAGACTTGGGTGATTGGCTATCTATTCTAGGATACAATGCCGGTTATATGGATTCATATAACGATAATGATAAAGAGTATTATAGTGCGTTCGGAGATAATAATGCGGATGGGCAATGGAGTCCATATTTATTGCAAGGAGGTCAATTAAAAGTTTCAGAGCGAGGTTCCGTGGATCAATATGATTTGGCTTTCGGTATAAATATATCGGAACTTGTGATGCTTGGCGCTACGGTTGCGATTACGGATCTGAACTATCGATATCAGTCATCGTATGATGAGGAATTTACGAACGGCAATAATTTATACTTAGATAATTACTTGGATACGGATGGTACCGGGTATTCATTTAATGTGGGTGCTATCGTCCGTCCCGCCGATTTTCTTCGCTTGGGTGTGGCTTATAATTCACCTACGTGGTATAAGATGACAGATCGTTATTATGGTGAGGCCGGTTCTTATCTGACCTTTATGGATAAAGGGGAGATGAAAGAGCGTAAACTAGATGCCGCTACCCCTAATAATGCTTATTATGACTATGAATTCCGTTCTCCGGATAAATGGATCTTTAGTGCCGCCGCTATCTTGGGTACGACCGCTTTGATAAGCGTTGATTACGAGTTGATGAATTATAAGAATATGCGTATGTATCAAACGGATGGTAGCAGTAACGTGTATACTAACCAAGATATAACGGATAATTTCAAGTCAATGAATACGATCCGTGTAGGTGCGGAGGTAAAGGTTACTCCTCAATTTGCCGTAAGAGCAGGTGTCGCCTACAGCGATAGTCCGATCAAGGATAAACTGAAGAATGGAGAGAAAGAGGTCTTTACGGTTGGTACGATTCCTAATTATACGATCGATAAAGGGGTCATGAATTATACGGTAGGTATCGGTTATCGCTTCACCCCGAACTTCTATACGGACTTGGCTTGTGTATTCCGTACGCATAAGGAAGATGTTTATGCGTTCTCTAATATGTTTGCGGGAGATGATCCGAAACCATTCCTCGAAGCCCAACCCGCCACGATGAAAACAAACACGACTCGTGTAGCTTTGACATTGGGATACAAGTTCTAATATACATATATTTTAGATCAGTAAAGTCCCCTGTTCGTATGTTAAAGGTGCGGGCAGGGGACATTCTTTTTATAATTTGAAATAAAATGTTTGTTGGTTTAAAATATTTTTCGTTCTTTTGCTTCCATAAATAACATTGTATAACAGTTAAACCCCCATCGCCTATAGCATAAACATTACTCGAATAAACTAAAAATGTGAAAGTAATGAAGACTTTAAAAATGATGACCGACGAGGAATTGGTTGTCCTTTATGCAGAAGGTAATAATGCCGCTTTCGATATTTTATTAAATCGATACAAAAGTAGCATTCATTCTTACATTTATTTCATAGTACGTAACAAAGAGCTTACGGAGGATATCTTTCAAGAGACCTTCGTGAAGGTTATCATGACTATAAAACAAGGTCGCTATACTGAGAACGGCAAGTTTAAGGCATGGATTACTCGTATTGCCCATAACTTGATTATCGATAATTTCCGTCAAGAACGTTGCGAAAACACGATCTCGAATGATGAGGTAGAAATCGACTTATTTAATAATATCAAGCTTTGCGATGGTACGATAGAGGATAATATCGTGCGCCATCAAGTATTGTCTGACGTGAAGAAATTGGTAAAGCATTTGCCGGATAACCAGCGTGAAGTGTTGGAGATGCGTTACTATCAAGACCTTAGTTTTAAGGAAATCGCCGATATCACGGGGGTTAGCATCAATACGGCCTTAGGGCGTATGCGTTACGCTATCTTGAATATGCGTCGTATGGCCGATGAGAACCGTATCGAGCTATCTATGGTGTAAAATAATTTTCTTTCCATGCAATAAGTCTTAGGTCCCTACGTTTTATTAGCAAACAAGATAAAAATAGAGGTGCCTATGAGGAAGCTTTCTACGCAATGCATGGATGATTTGGAGAAAAAAGTGAAAAGTGCCCCGGAGGCGAAAAGTTCGCCTCGGAAGCAAACGATGGATTTCTTGAAACAGTTTGCGAGGGCTTATCAAGCGGAACCGGCTGTACGTCCGGAGCTCTGCGGGTATGTGTTGAACTAAGAATTACGGAAAGAGAATCTATATTATTAGGTTCTCTTTCTTTTTTTGTGTACTTTTGTAAAAACAAAAGACAAGATTATGAAGCATTTGATAGCACCTTCCCTGCTTTCCGCTAATTTTCTGGATTTGCGGAAGGAGATGGGGATGATAAATAAAAGTGACGCCGATTGGTTGCATCTGGATATTATGGATGGGGTATTCGTGCCGAATATCTCGTTTGGTTTCCCGGTACTTAACGCATTAAAGCCTATATGCCAGAAGCCGATGGATGTGCACTTGATGATCGTGGAGCCCCAGAAGTTTATCCCCGAAGTGGCGGCTACGGGAGCCTATATGATGAACGTGCATTATGAGGCATGTTCCCATTTGCATCGGACGGTAGCGGCTATTAAGGAAACGGGCATGAAAGCGGGTGTCACCTTGAATCCGCATACGCCCATATGCTTATTGGAAGATATTATCCAAGATGTGGACATGGTTTTATTGATGTCCGTGAATCCGGGATTTGGTGGTCAACGTTTCATTGAGCATTCCGTAGATAAGGTGGCTCGTTTACGAGAAATGATAGACCGGAAGGGATTGAGTACTATGATCGAGGTAGATGGCGGGGTGAATTTAGAGACGGGGAAGCGCTTGGTTGACGCCGGTGCCAATGTGTTAGTCGCCGGTAACTTCGTATTCAAATCTCCAGATCCGATACAAACAATTAAAGACTTGAAAGCTTTGTAGAACACATTAATATATCACAAAACCTAACTATCATGATTGAGGAAATACAAAAGCGGCCTTTTGTACGGCCGCTTTTTTTATGGATAACCGGAATTTTATGCTATGCGTTTTTACCTGCCTCTTCGCTCCTATATGTTTTAGGGGTTTTATCTGCTTTGGTTTTTCTTTTTTTGGGGTTCTCGTGGGGGCAAGGGCATGCTGAGTTGCAATACGATTCCCGTTGGATATGGGGAGCTATAGTCTCCGTTTTGATTGTATGTTTGGCGGTTGAGGTCTGTTGGTATAGTGACCGGCGTATAGCGCTTGTAAATGAGCCTGCTTCTTCTTTAGATTTATTGGCTACCAAGGCTCAATATTCTTTGGTAAATACATTTGATCGTTTGCGTTTATCTGATGAGGAGAAATCTATTTTGGCTACATTGACATTGGGATATAAGAAAGCGATGAGTCGGGAAACGAAAAGGCGCTTCTCTTTGGCGGGCGTGTCTCATATATTAGCGGTGAGCGGTTTTCATGTTGCCGTGATTTGTGGATTCTTATCTTTCTTTTGCTCGTTTATGCCAAGATGGGGGATAGGACGTTGGGTTCGTTATATCATTCTGGTGGGAAGTCTTTGGGGGTTTGTCTTTATCACAGGATTAGCGCCCTCGGCGGTACGGGCAGCCTTGATGCTATCTTTATATTTAACAGGAAGGGCGCTTAGGCGTGTTACGGATGGATATAATACATTGGCCGCCGCCGCTTTCTGTATGCTGGCCTATAATCCGTATTATCTGTTTGATGTCGGTTTTCAGTTAAGCTATTTGGCTGTGTTTTTTATTTTATTCCTAGTGCCTCGTTTCAAGGAATGGATAGTGGTGAGAAATCCTTTGTTGGCCATGCCTTGGGAATGGATTACGGTGTCTATTGCTGCACAGATAGGTACTGCTTTGCTCTGTTTTTATTATTTTGGACAATTTTCGACAGTTTTCTTGTTTACGAATCTACCGGTCACTCTCTTGGCTATGTTTTTGATTCCTTTTGCCTTTTTGTGGTTAGGCTATCCGGTGGATTTCTATGGATATGACTGGATACAGAAGATCGTAGAAGGGCTGGTTCATGGCATGGTAAGGGTAGTGGACGTGTTTAGCGTTATGCCTTATGCGACGATTACGGGTCGTTTTAGCTTCTTTGAGATGCTAGGAGGTTATGGGTTTCTTGTTTTATGCTTGATATATATGAAGATACGGGAACCAAAAGTTTTGTTAGCCGCCTTAACCCTTTTGTTAATAATATCAGTAAAGATCCTTATTGAACTTTTTTTGATAGCCGGAAACTAAAAAAGTCGTACCTTTGGGGGTGAAAACAAAAAGATTATATGATCACTAAAATCATTCAAGAAGAGAAGATTCAGAAAGCCAAAAAATACGTAGAGAAAGGCGAGAGTTTTGTTATCGTGACGCATGTCTCACCAGACGGCGACGCATTAGGTTCATCCCTTGGTTTATATCATTTCCTATCCGCTTACGGTAAGGATAATGTAGCGGTAGTGGTACCGAACGCATTTTCCTCTTTTTATAGATGGATGCCGGGCGCTAAGGATGTCGTGATACATGAGAAATATCCGGATTTCGCCGAGAAATTGATCAAGGAAGCGGATGTTATTTTCTGCCTCGATTTCAATGAACCCAAACGTATCGAGAAACTGGCTCCGGCGGTGATCGCCTCAGAAGGCCGCAAGGTGATGATTGATCATCATTTGAACCCCGCAGATTTTTGTCGTGTGACGATGTCGTATCCGGAGATGTCTTCTACCAGTGAGATGATCTTCCGTTTTATTTGTCGTATGGGGATGTTCGATTTATTGAATCGGGATGCCGCCGCTTGTATCTATACGGGTATGATGACGGATACGGGATCGTTCACCTATAATTCGAATAAACCGGAGATTTATACGATCGTCAGCGAATTGATCAAGAAGGGGATTGATAAGGATTTGATCTATCGTAAGGTGAATCAGGTCTATTCCGAGTGCCGTTTACGTATGATGGGATATGTGTTGTATGAGAAGATGAGGGTCTATCCGGAACAACAGGCGGCTCTTATCACGTTATCGAAAGAGGAACTGGATCGTTTTCAGTACCAGACTGGAGATACGGAAGGTTTCGTGAACTTACCGTTAAGCATAGAGAACGTAAGCTTTAGTGTCTTTATTCGTGAGGACAGCGATTACATAAAGGTATCGCTTCGCTCCGTGGGCGATTTCCCTTGCAACCAGTTTGCCTCTACTTATTTCAACGGGGGTGGACATAAAAATGCGTCCGGAGGTGAGTTCTATGGCTCTTTATCTGAGGCCGTAGCCGTGTTTGAGAAAGGTTTACAGGAATTTAATCCTAATAAATCAGAAGATTTAGGCAAACATGCGTAAGGTTTGACGAAGATTATTTACATTTGCGATTCATTCAATTAAAGACTAACAAATGAAGAAAGGTTTTAATATCCTGTTGATTCTGTGTGCCGCATTAGTTGCTATCTCTTGTAGCAAGACAAAGTCGTACACGGATATGTTGAAAGATGAGAAAAAGGCAATCGAGCGTTTTATCGATGATAAGGGCCTTGAGATCTTAGATGATTTTCCTGCTGATAGCGTATTTAAGGAAAATCAGTTTGTGCTCTTGGATAATGGTGTCTATTTGAATATTATTGATAAGGGAAGCGATCAGAGAGCGGTGCAATATAAGACGAAAATGTTGTACCGTTGTAAGATGAGTTACTTCATGGATTCTACTATTGTCGCTATTGAGAACTATGGCCCGCATAGTAATGGAACTTCTCCTATCGCTTTTACATATGGGGATTATTCGAAGAATTCACCTTATGATCCCTCTTATTATTATGTAAGTGAGGGAATGCAAGAGCCTTTGAAGTATGTTGGAGATCGGGCTAAAGTGAAAATGATAGTGCCTTTCAAAAGAGGAGCCTATAATGATCAATCAAACGGTCAACCTGTATATTACGAAATTCTAGAATATATATTTGAAGAAAACTTATGACACTAATTAAATCTATTTCCGGTATTCGCGGTACAATAGGCGGTAGCCCGGAAGACGGATTGAATCCGTTAGCTATTGTTAAGTTTGTAGCCGCTTATGCTACATTCATCCGAAAAAACACAAAAGTGGAGACCAATAAGATCGTTGTAGGGCGTGACGCACGTATCTCCGGTCCGATGGTAAAACAAGTCGTCCTAGGAACGCTTACCGGTATGGGATTTGATGTGGTGGATATCGATCTGGCCACGACCCCGACTACCGAATTGGCCGTAGCTATGGAAGGGGCTTGCGGAGGTATTATCCTTACCGCCAGTCATAATCCGAAGCAATGGAATGCCTTGAAGCTTTTGAATGAGAAAGGTGAGTTCTTGAATGCCGCTGAGGGGGCTGAGGTATTACGCATAGCTGCCGCCGAGGACTTCGAGTTCGCCGACGTGGATCATTTGGGCAAGGTAATCCCGAATGCGACTTATAAGCAAAAACATATTGAGAGCGTCTTGAATCTGGATCTCGTGGACGTGGAGGCTATTAAGGCCGCTAACTTCCGTGTAGCTATCGATTGCGTGAACTCCGTAGGCGGTATCGTGATCCCGGATTTGTTATATGCGTTGGGTGTGAAGGAAATCTTTAAGCTGCATTGCGCCCCTCATGGAAACTTCTCTCATAATCCGGAACCCATTCCGGAAAACTTGACAGAGATCTCCGATTTGATGGGACATGCGAAAGCGGATGTCGGTTTCGTAGTAGATCCGGACGTAGACCGTTTGGCGATTATCTGCGAGAATGGCGAGATGTTCAACGAGGAATACACCTTGGTCGCTGTCAGTGATTACGTATTAAGCCATACTCCGGGTAATACGGTAAGTAACCTGAGCTCCAGCCGTGCGCTTCGTGACGTTACCCGTGCTCATGGCTGCGAATATAATGCCGCCGCTGTAGGTGAGGTAAATGTGGTTACCAAGATGAAGGCTACGAATGCAGTGATCGGTGGTGAGGGCAACGGTGGAGTGATCTATCCGGCCAGCCATTACGGACGCGACGCTTTGGTAGGTATCGCCTTGTTCCTGACTCATCTGGCAAAGAAGAAGATGAAGACGAGCGAGTTGAAGGCTTCCTATCCTCCGTATTTTATCTCCAAGCAAAAAGTCCAGTTAACGCCGGAGATCGACGTGGACGCTATCTTAGCGAAAGTAAAAGAGAAGTTCTCTCAATATGATATTACGGATATCGACGGCGTGAAGATCGATTTCCCGGATAAATGGGTTCATTTGCGTAAAAGCAATACGGAACCGATCATCCGTATCTACTCTGAGGCCCATACGATGGAGGAAGCCGAGGAATTAGGCGGTCAATTAATACAGATCATCAACGAGATGTGTAAATAACACCCTTTCGGGGCGTTTTAAAATATTGGGTTCAGTCTTCAGCTGAGGTAAGCTATTTATGCTCTGTTGATTTGACTGAACCCTTTTCTTTTGGATAATTCTCAGTTCGTGTAATGAATAAACTAATAAAGGTAATCTTATTTCTAATTGTCGGGATGGTTCAAGCCTTCGCATGGGGAGGGCTGAGAGGGGACATGTTGGCCAAGGAGCTGGATGAAGCTGTCTTGAATAGATCTTTTTATCTGCAGCAACGGGAGCAACGGATCACGCAGCTAAAGGACATGTTTCTCTTGAGCAAGATATCGTTGTGGCAGGAATATGAGATCAACCACCAATTATACGAGGAATTCAAGAAAATACAACAAGACTCGGCCATCTATTACATAAAGCGGAATATGGAAATAGCGTCATTTATGAAGGATACGGCACGCATCTATACTTCCCGCTTACGACTGGCTACGCTTTATGCTTTCTCCGGGATGTACCGTGAGTCGGAAAGTCTGTTGCGAAGCATAGACCGTGAATTGCTGTCTAAAGAGCAGAAACAGGATTTCTATGAGGCTTATTATTCGTTTTTCTCTTATTACAGTACGAATCTGGGTTCTTTTGAATATAGGAAACAACTTGATTTATACAAGGATTCGTTATTGTCTGTCTTAGATACGGTCTCTTATCGGTATAAGATAAATCTGGCGCAGAAATATCTGGCTCACGGACAGGCGAGGTCTGCGGAGAAGGTGCTCATCCCTTTATTGGAGAAAGAGGAGCGGTATAACCCGAATTTCGCGATGATCACTTATCTGCTGGGAGATGTTTATGATATGGATGGGCGTACCGATCTCGCCCGAGACTATTATACCTTGTCGGTTATCGCCGATATCAAGAGGGCCTTCTTGGATAGTGGTTCTATCCAAAAGCTGGCGTTGAATTATTATGAAAGTGGTGATCTATCCAATGCCCTTAAATATGCGCAGCTAGCTATAGAAGGTGCCGTTACTTGCAATATACAGTTCCGCATGAATGAGATATCTAAATTCTATCCTATCATTAATGCTTCCTATCAGACACGGGAAGCTCAGGGCAAAAGGCAATTGATGACTTATTTCTTGTCGATCAGCCTATTGACGCTCTTTCTGATCCTTTCTCTTGCCTATGTGTATAGGCAGATGCGGAAGATCTCAGCGATACGAGAAGAGTTGGTTAATACCAATGCCCGTTTGGTAAAGTTGAATAGAGAGATAAGCGAGACGAATGATTTATTGCAAGAGCGAAATATACAGCTATCGGAGTCAAACCATATCAAGGAGGAATACATCGCTCATTTCCTCGATCTCTGCTCCACCTATATTAATAAACTGGAGGATTACCAGAAATCGCTACAGAAGAAGGCGATGAATAAACAGTTGGACGAGTTATTCAAGATGCTCCGTTCGACCCGTATGGTGGAGAATGAGGTGGAAGCGCTTTATGTTAACTTCGATCGAATCTTTCTTGGATTATATCCTACGTTTGTCAAGGACTTCAACGCTTTGTTGCAGCCCGAGGAACGTATCGTTTTGAAATCGGAGGATCTGTTGAATAAGGAACTTCGTATATTCGCCTTGATGCGGTTGGGGGTTACGGACAGCGTAAGGATAGCCGCTTTTCTTCGTTGCTCGTTGAGTACGATCTATAACTACCGGACCAAGGTACGTAATAAGGCGTTAGTGCCTCGTGATGAGTTTGAAGGTTGGGTGATGAGGATCGGGATTAACCGGAATCCGTTATAATCAATCTACATTTTTTAGGATGGTGATCTTTATTAACTGATTTGTATTTAATAGGATAGCGGATCGTACTGTCTACATTTTTATATCAATCTTCTTTTTGCTTCTTATTCCCGGATACATTTGCGGCATAACTTTTAAAAAGAGATGCCATGAAGATTAAATTAATGATCGCTGCCGTGATTGCCTGTTTGGTGTTCACGGGATTTACGAAAGAGAACGTATCCGATACGGTCGATCACAACGCATGGAAGACAACCGGCGTCGTAGTCATACAAAATGATGTCCTTACGTTGGCCGGTTCCAACGCCCGTGCCTTGTTGAACGATGGCAAAGGCTATACGAACTTCGAGTTAGATATGGATGTACGTACCACGACCGGTGGCAAAGGTTATATTGGTATCCATACAGACGCTACGGATCGTAAAGGATACCGTATCGCCTTGAACAACGATCGGGAAGATCCGGTTTGGTGGCGGATGACGGGTAGCTTGGTGTCGGTCCGGAACCTGACGAAGAGTTTCGTGAAAGAGAACGAATGGTTCAAGATGAATATCCGGGTAGAAGGACGGCTTATCCGGGTGCGGATTAATGGTGAGACTGTCGTAGAATATATAGAGCCTTCCAAACCTTTCCGTTTGAAGGAGAACGCTAAAGCATTGTTATCCCAAGGTACTATCTCGCTGGTAGGTACGGGACGTGGAAATCTTCAGTTTAAGAATATCTCGTTAGAGGCGTTCAGCGCGAAAGGAATAGACATTCCCGCTCAATGGGCGAATGCCGTGGATGAGCAGACGGACGAGATTATTCGTTTGCACCAAGAGGACTTCCCCGTGCTTGATTATCATGTTCATTTAAAAGGTGGATTGACGAAGGAAGTAGCCGCACGGCAGTCACGCCAGACGGGTGTTAATTATGGCTTGGCTATCAATTGTGGCATCGGCTTCTCGATCACGAACGATACGGAGTTGTATAATTATCTGGATACCATGCGTACCCAACCCTTTATCTTGGCTATGCAAGCGGAAGGACGTGAGTGGGTAACAACCTTTTCGGAGGCGGCCCGCAACAGCTTTGACTATGTGTTTACCGATGCCATGACGTTTCTGGATCATAAGGGGCGGCGTACGCACCTATGGGTAAACAAGGAAGTGATTATCGATGATGAGCAAGCATATATGGATATGATGTTGGACCGTATCTGTTCTGTCTTGGAAGAGCCGGTCGATATGTACGTGAATTCCTGTTTCCTTCCCGATGCGATGAGTGACCGATATGATATGTTTTGGACAGAAGAGCGTATCGACCGTTTCGTGAATGCCTTGGCAAAAAGTGGAAAGGCTTTGGAGATAAACGAGCTTTATCATATTCCGAATAAAGCGATCATTCAGAAAGCGAAAGCCGCGGGTGTAAAGTTCACGTTCGGTTCCAACAATATCACGCCGGAGGTAGGAACGCTCGATTATTGTATCCGTATGAAAAAGGAATGCGGTTTGACAGCGCAAGATATGTATAAACCACACATTAATATATAAGATTAGTTTTAAGGTCTGAACAAACATTAGATTTAAGGTAGAGGTATTAGTGCTTTAGGCAAAGATTGTTAGGTTTCGAGGTAAGATACATATGGGGTTACAGCTATAATATAATAGGTCGATTACTATAGGACAAAACATCTTATTTACTATATATAAAGATAATCATATATAGTTACATTCCACAAACCACGGCGTGAATCGTACAGACCACAGCATGGTTTGTATAATTCACGTCGTGGTCTGTACAGTTCACGCCGTGGTTTGTGGAATGTAACAGTATCTTACGAAGAATGAACAGGCTCTTGAATAACTATTCTAGCTGAAGTGTAGCGTTTTTATCCTATAGGAAAATAGCGGTGAATTCCTTTTCGAAATTCGGGGTGAATGCGCCTTTCCCCAGATTCTCTTTGATCTCCTCGATCGGCCAGAAACGTCCTCCGTCCAGTTCCTCGGGATCGGGGGTGATGGGGCCATCGTAAGTGGTCCGGAAGCTGTTTACCAATTCCTTCTCTATGGAAGACTCGAATATATAACGTTTGATGAAGACAGGCGTAAAATCAGTAATGCCCAATTCCTCACGAACCTCACGGCGCAGGGCCTCTTCCACGCTTTCTCCATAATCAATATGCCCACCTACGGCCGTGTCCCACTTTCCCGGTTGTATATCCTTGTTCATGGAACGTTTTTGGAGATATAGATCTCCATCCTTATTAAAGATATGTAAATGGATTACGGGATGTAGCAACTTACTTCCGCTATGACATTCCTTGCGAGTAGCCTTTCCGATCGTCTCACCCTCCTCGTTTACCAGAGGAAACCATTCTGTTCTCATATTTTAAATAGACTTTAATTTACTGATAACCGTACCTAACTCCTCATCCGTTAAATTATTTCCATACGTAGCGTAATCCAAGCGGAACGTACATCCATTCTTGTATTCAGAGCAGCCATAAGCGGTTTTGCCCCGGAGGATAGAGCCTTTGTGACAGATGGGGCAAACGGGCTTATCCGTTGATGGAAGCTCCAATTCGGGAGTAGCCTCTGCTTTCTCTTTCTTGGCACGAGGCTTACGAGGTTTCTTTTCCTTTTTCTCCTTGGGTTCGTCTTTGGGAGTTTCTTTAGCTGCTTTAGACGTATCCTCAATCGTAATCGTTCGCCGGGTTTGGTCGGAAAGGACGTTTATGACGACCTCGTTTACCATCTGCTTCAACTCATCCAGAAAAGTACGGGCCTCATAAGTCCCTCGTTCAATCTGGCGTAGTTTCTTTTCCCAAAGCCCCGTCAACTCTGCGCTTTTCAGCAGTTCCTCATGGATCGTGCCGATCAATTCCGCGCCGGTAGCGGTGGGATAAAGATTCTTACGTTCCTTTCGTATATAATTACGCTTAAATAAAGTCTCGATGATCGCCGCACGGGTAGAAGGACGGCCGATGCCGTTTTCCTTTAAGGCATCCCGCAGCTCGTCATTATCCACTAATTTACCGGCGGTTTCCATCGCCCGCAATAAAGTAGCTTCTGTATAAGGTTTCGGAGGCTGGGTCCAAGTCTCTTTCAAGATCGGTTTATGCGGGCCGCTTTCTCCTTTCACGAAATCGGGTAATACGCCTTCTTCCTCGGTAGGTTCAGCCTCCGGATCTTTCTGCTCGGCTCCGAATACGACACGCCAACCCGGTTTGAGGATTTGCTTTCCGGTTACCTTGAATTCCACCTTATCCACTTGACCCAAGACCGTAGTGGTCGATATCTCGCAATCCGGATAAAAGGCGGCGATAAAACGACGGGCTACCAAATCGTACACCTTCCGTTCCGTATCCGTAAGATTGCGGGCGGGGACTCCGGTAGGGATGATCGCATGGTGATCGGTAACCTTCGAGTTATCAAACACTTTCTTGCTCTTCGGCAATTTCTGATTCATCAAAGGAGCGGTAAGCTCCGTATAATCCACCAGCCCTTTCAAGGTATTGGGAACTTTCGGATAAATATCATCACTAAGGAAAGTCGTGTCGACACGCGGGTAGGTTGTCACCTTCTTCTCGTAGAGCGATTGGATCAGCTTTAGGGTATCGTCCGCCGTAAACGCGAATTTCTTATTACATTCCACCTGCAACGAGGTCAAGTCGAATAGGCGAGGGGCGAATTCCTTCCCTTTCTTCTCGGTGATACTGGTAACGGTAAAATCCTGTTCCTTTACCTTCTCCAGAAAAGCCTCACCTTCCTCTTTCTTCGTGAACTTACCTTTCGTGGCGGAGAAAGTCGTATTCCTGTAAATGGTCTTTAATTCCCAATAGGGTTCCGGTTTGAAATTGTCGATCTCGGCTTGCCGGTTTACGATCAAGGCGAGCGTCGGGGTTTGCACACGGCCGATCGATAATACCTGCCGGTTCTGCCCGTAGCGCAAGGTATAAAGGCGGGTGGCGTTCATCCCCAGCAACCAGTCACCGATGGCACGGGATAGCCCGGCCTCATATAACTTATTGAATTCCGTCTGTTCTTTTAGTTTTTGGAAACCTTCCCGAATCGCCTCCTCCGTAAGCGAGGAGATCCAAAGGCGGTAGACCGGGCATTTACAACCTGCCTTTTGCATGACCCAGCGTTGGATCAGCTCTCCCTCTTGGCCGGCATCACCGCAGTTAATGACCATCTCGGCATTTTGCATCAGGCTCTCGATTACCTTGAATTGTTGCTCATACGTAGGATTCTCGATTAGTTTGATACCGAACCGGGGAGGGATCATAGGTAGTGACCCCAGACTCCAGCGTTTCCAGTTCTCCGCGTATTCATGCGGTTCTTTCAGGGTACACAAATGCCCGAATGTCCAAGTTACCTGATATCCGTTTCCTTCGATATACCCATTCATTCGTTGGGTTGCCCCTAATACTTCCGCGATTTCCCGGGCCACACTCGGCTTTTCGGCGATACAAACTTTCATCAATACATCATCCTTTCTTAAATGAACAGACAAAAATACATGATTATTTCCGAATGAGCAAAGATGTTTGTTATCGTGAGTTTATAAAGCTGTATGATGGAGTTGCTGATTTTGGTTCAATTTGTTTTTACCTTTGGGAATTTTGCATACATTTGAACCTATGTAATCGAAGTGGGAGAATAAGTCGAATGGCAGACATTGATTCAGAGAAAGAAAGAAGGCTTGTGGCGGACTTGCTAGAAGGGGACGAGTCGGCCTTTTGTGAATTATATGCCCTGTATAAGGACCGCTTGATGTGGTTTTCCTTGAAATTCCTTAAATCCCGGGATATGGCGGAAGATGTTTTTCAGGATGCTTTCGCCTCTATTTGGCAGAATCGCCGTTTCTTGAACCCGAATGTACCTTTTGGCCCGTATGTGTATACGATCGTGAAAAATCGGATCTTAAACCTGTTGGCGGGACTGGATCGTGAGTTGGAGCTGAGGGATAAGATACGGTCCGCCTCATTGGATAGCACGAACGAGACGGAGGACTCGGTATTGGATACGGATTTAAACGCATTGTTGGATAAGGCGCTTGAAACGTTGACCCCACAACAAAAAAGGGTTTTTGATATGAGCCGTAAAGATATGAAATCCCATAAGGAGATAGCCGACAGTTTGGGTATCTCGGTATATACGGTACAACAACATATCTCTACGGCCTTGAAAGTGATCCGGGCGTTTCTGGCTAAATATGCGGAGACTTATATGAAGCTACTGCTCTAAAAACACACCTCCCTTTATTCATATTCCCGATAGGCACCGAACCGGGCTAAGCGATCCTCGCCGAGTTGTTCCGGTACAGGTTGCGGGGAGAGGCCCAAGCCTTCGTTGATCTGTTCCCAAAGTCCCGTACGGGTGTAAGTTTGATGCACTTTCTGGAAATGGGTGGATAGTAATAAATCCTTGGCTTCTTGATATTGCTTCTTATCAATCAGTAGCTGTACCTTTCGCTCGACCACCCATTCATCAGAGGACGCGTTTATCTTATCCAACCATTTTTCCCGTTCCGGTAAAGCCTCTGTTCCAAACTTCTTTAATACTTTATCCCGCTCGATAACCAACTGGGGATGTAGGTTCAACCACGAGGTCTCGGGGATAGCGGCGTAAGTATCTCTCGCCTTTTCCCACGCCTGCCGACGAACATATAGCCTTGCCAATAAAGCTTTCGCCAGATCGATATCCGGAATGGATAGTTGTTCGATCGCCTCCTCTACACGTTCTCTTCCAGCCAACCAAGTCCCATAGTGGAATTGCCAATAATCCCGTTCCGGCCGGGGAGATATTTGGATCGCCCAACGAAAAGCATCGTCCAGATCTTCCATGCCGGATGGAGCCCACTGCCCGTCTTCCGGATAGGGGGCGGCGGGAAGCGTGGACTTATTCTTATAGGCATCGGCTAAGGCGATCCAGATGGAAGATTCATTCTTCCGGGCCCAGTCGAATAGCGGGATGCGATCGATCGGGCGAAGCCTTAATGCCGGAACCTTTAAGGAATAGATATCCAAAGGATGATCTGTCGGTATCCAATATTCTACGTGATTCTTTTTCTCGCCGGGACGCAATTCGAGCTTGATAGATTGGTCGCTGATCGGGCCACCTTGGATTTCTACGTAAGGCTGCCGGTCGGGGGTACTGAGCATAGACCATTCCTTGTCGCCGGCTACGCCATAACTCCATAGCTTGATACCGGGCGTACTGGATTCGTCGGCGATGTGGTAGAGGCCGCTACCCAAGGAGGGGGTGTAAGCCCCGAAAGCGTTCACGTCTTTCGTCTTCCAGAAGTAGCCGGTCATCTCTTTGATATCCCGTTCATGATGGGTTCCTTCCGTTTTCCAGTCGATCGTATCCAACGTGGAGGCATGGGATAATACGGTTCCGTTCGGGAAATCGTATTGGGTATCCGGTGCGCAAGGAAGGGCGGCGTTGGACCATGACATCCATGGATAGGCTTGCTTTCCCGGGTTGTAGTAAACAACCCTTTGGGTAAGGCATTCGTCCTTATCTCCTAAGGAATATTCTACAGACCATTGCATACCGTAATGAGATTCCCGTTCTCCGCATGTTACATATGTGCGGTCTCCCGTATGATCGATCTGATAAAGCACCGGCTCATTTTGCGTGGGAGAGTGGGAGATCGGGAAACTGACCTCGATCCCCCCGGCCACGAAATAGAAGCGGGGTAATATCCGTGTGTATTTGATTACGTCCGGCCTGTACAAGACCTCCTTGCCGCTCTCCTTGTGAGTGAGGGATATTACTTTCCCGCAAAGATCAGGGCAGATGATGGCCTTGACTTTCTCGTTCTCTAGCGAGATCATCCGGTACCTTTTAGGCACCGGACGATTTGAGGTCTCGCTATAACTCATATAGGGGTATACGCCATTCGGGTCCAAGGCAGTCGGTAGCGGGCCGGTGGGCGTCAATACGTGCGTCAGCTGTATCTGGTCGAACTCCTCGCAAACAACACCTGTTGTCTGCGAGAATGCTGTCCCTACGGCTACGCTTGCCATGAGTGATAGGATTAAACGATATGCTTTCATGTCTTTCCTGCTATATAAGCCCATTATTTCGCCAATAGATCGGACAGTTGACGGATGATGAGGTTACCCTTACGTACGTCTGCCGATATCTTGCTCTCGTCGAACTCTTTCTCTTTGGGGAAGATGGACAAATGTTGGTCCAGCTGCTTCAATAAGCCTTGGGCTTGAGCATTACCCGATTGGGCGGTCAGCTCCCGTAAGATACGGACCTTCTCGAAATCCACGATACCCTCTCTCATCTTCTCGAAGCGGATGCAACTCTTGCCTCCCGGATATACCATATAGCAGTCGCCCGCCGCCCAAGAGCCATGACGTGCGTCGCGATCGGCATCTTCCGGCCAAGCGTCGTAAGCCCATCGCAAGAAGCCGTCGTACCCATACGCCATTACATACCAACTGATCCAACGTCCCTCGATAGGAGGTGAGAACACGAAGTTGTTCGGGATCGGCGGGTTACAGCATACGTATACGGTGGACGTGCGTCCGGTGGCGGTCCGTGCCTTTTGCTCGGTGATGGTAGGTTCCTCCCCGTAGAGGAAAGAATAATCGTCCAGCAGTCCGTCCAATTCCTTATGCCAATTGCCGGCGTAAGTGATCTTCCAGCATTTATCATGGTTACGCACGACATGGATAGCCGCTAAGGTCTCTTCCATCGGATTCTCGTTGATTCCGATATAGGTGATGTCCAACCAGCTTTTAGCCTCCAGATGGAACTTGAAATCCGTGAGGAAGATATTCCACATCTTCTTGAATTCCTCCGAGCTTGGCGCCCAGTTGATATAAGAATAATCGCCTGTAGCCTCGTCCTTATAGCGGTGACGGAATCCCCAAGGAATCGGGGTGTAGAGGGTGATTGCCTCGTCGATGCCACATTCCATCGCTAATTCTACGTACTCGTCGAAGATCTTGTAGTCGAAGGCCCATGTGCCGTCTGCTTTCTTGATCCACTCGATCATACCCCCCTCGATCATATAGGAGTTATCGGACCAAGGAGAATGTACTCCATAAGTCGTGATGTAGGTACCACCTGCGTCGGCATAATGCTTCAAATGCTGCTTGAGAAGCATCTTATGTTCTGGTGACCAAGGTTCCACGTGATTGTACCATGCCACGGCCCATGGGTTCTGCCATAGGTCCAGACGGTATTTCCAGTCTTTCGGATAGGGGAGCAACTGGTTTTGCACCACGATCTCCAGATTCAATAGTTGAGGAGCCTTGCCTTTCGCCCGTACCTCCACTTTGCCTTTATACGTACCGGGAGCGGTTCCTCTCGGCACATCCACCATCATCCATACCGGACGGGTGGTTTGGGAAGGGAGATCGAAGCGGTCCAGCGTCTCGAAACGGTCTGGCATCGAGAAGCCGGATTTGTAGGGAGATTCCCCGCAGATGGCTTTTTTCTCGGCATACGGATAATTGGACAATACGTAACGCACCAACTCGAAGGTAATCCGGTCTTTCGGGATGATGTTTCCCTCGGCGCTCCTCAAGTCTTGCGTAGAGACACGTACTTGTTCCAACGCTTCTGACGACCATACCAATATCTGGGCATTCGCTCTTTCCCCCCTCCAAACGGTCGTAGAGTAGGAAGATGATAAATCGTTGTCATGGTTTACGGGTACTTCTTTCCGGAAATAAAGCCGGTCGGTCGATCCGAAGGCGGAATGGATACCCGCCTGATTGCTCCAAGCGGGTTCATTCACGCAAAAATCAAATGTTAACTCCGGGTCATAGTGGTGACTCCGTACAGGGACAAACGTGGAATCCATCTGCCCCGGATACACTTGGCCTAGACTGATATGAGAATAAATAAAAAAACTAGCTACCGCTAAAAAGTATTTCTTCATGCTATAAAAATTTAAGATAATTCATATTTAAATGGGATTCCCCTCCCAGATAGGTAGGCCCTCCCTTCTCGTATAGGTTGGGCCTACCCTCATGTATATAGTCGCTTATTCTTGGAAAAACCCTTACCAACCCGGGTTCTGTTCCAAGGTTCCTTTCGACAATTGTACCTGTTGCAAAGGGATCGGGGATAGCCAATGCTTCGGTGTCTGGAACTTGCGGGCGGACGCAGGTTGGGCGATGATAAAGCCTTCGCTATCCACCTGTATATCCTGTCCGATCACCAACTCCGGGAATTTCTGTTGATACTCCGTACCCACGAATTTCACGCCACGGATCGCAAGGGGAAGAACTGTTTCTGCCGTGCCCCAACGACGTAGGTCGTCCCGACGGTATCCTTCGAATGCCAGTTCCACGGTTCTCTCACGCCGGATCTCTTCCTGCATATTCAGTCCGTTCGTCGCTACAAACGCATTGGTCAAGCGAGGCATATTCGCCCGGTTTCGCAGGTCATTAATGGTCAGGTCTAATTGCTCGTCCGTGATCTGTCCGTTCTTCTCGTATAAAGCCTCGGCCAAGATTAATAGGACCTCTCCGTAACGGAATTCCTTGAAATCGTATTCCCCAATGAATTGTACGGCATCCAGCGTTTCATCCATAAACTTGCGGATCATGTATCCGGTCCGGGTGGAATTGTTACCGATGAATCCCGGCTCTACGGTTGCCCATCCGCCCCCTTCCGAGAATATCTCGCTACCGGGTACGACAAACGTTTGCGCCATCCGGGAATCCCGGTTCTCAAATTCGCTTGTCTGGGTTTGGAATCCTTTGAACAACTTGGATTTATCGATAGGTAAACCATCGGTACAAAGGTATACGTCCGCAAGGTTCTTTGTCGGTACCATGGCACCTAATAATAGTTCCCGGGTCCAGTTATGAGTCGCTCTCAATTTGTAATACCGTCTTGCCAACAAGACTTCCTTGCTGTCGTCGCCTTCTAGGATATGAAGATATTTGTAACTGAGTTCTCCTTTCTCGCGATATAGTTCATACTCCTTGGAATCGACAATGGCTTGGGCCGCTTGGATAGCTAGGTCGAGGTATTTGCCTGCGTCCGCCATCCCGTGGTATTTTTGCCAAGTTCCTTCGAACAAGGCCGCACGGGCCTTGAGAGCTAATGCCGCCCCTTGCGTGGTACGTCCTAATTCCTCAGCGGTCAGTCCGCTTTGCTTCGGAAGGAGAGGAATGGCCTTATCCAAGTCCTCGATAATAAAATCGATGATCTCCTGTTGGCTGGAACGAGGTGTGTAAAGTTCCTCCGAGGAGGTATTTAACGGGATGTCTATCTTAGGCACTCCTCCATAAGTTTTCACCAATTTCCAATAGTTGTAGGCACGGAAGAAATGCGCTTCTGCTTTCCAACGTCCGATCTCTTCGTCCGACAAACCGGATTCCTCCGCTTTCTTAAGCAAATAAGAGGTAGATTGGACAAATTTCCATGGGTTGTCCCAATCATCCGAGTTGACCGGGGCCAGATAGGAACCGTCGCTGACATCGTTCGTGCCGGAACCAAAGGCGATATCCGAGTTCATGTCTATATATTGGGAGACCTCTTGGAGCCCAAAATAGAAATCGTTGGCGGCCAATTCAAAGTCGGCCGGCTTTTGCCAGAATACAGCGTCCGACACTTGATCCATTGGCATTTTATCCAGCTCACAACTGAATAGTCCTAAGGTGGCGGATAACGTGATAATTATATTGAATCGTTTCATAATATTCGTTTTATTAAATAGAAAACCTTAGAAAGTCAAGTCGATACCAAATGAGTAGTAACGTTGGAACGGATAGTTGAAACCTCCAGTGTCAGACTCTGGGTCCCAACCGCCTTTTACCCCGTGTATCTCGAATAAGTCTTGTCCGCTTACATAAAAACGGGTCCGCTCGATACCGATCTTCTGCAATAAGCTTTTCGGCAGGGTATATCCGATCTGGATGTTCTTTAGGCGTACGTAAGCGGCGTTGATCTTTTGCATCGTAGACGCTTGGTAGTTCCAATGCCTGATATCGCCGTGGGTCAGACGAGGATAATATGCGTCTTGACGATCCTCATTCCAGGTTTGCCCGTAATAGAACTGAGGCGGATATCTCCACCAGTCGCTCCAAGGCATGGAGAACTCACCTTCACGGAACAAGGTGCGTTTAGCGACTCCTTGGAAGAATACGCTGATATCAAAGTTGTTCCACTTGGCACCCAAGTTTAATCCGAATGTATATCGGGGAGTGGTTGAGCCGACATACTTAGCGTCGCCGTCGTCCCCTTCCTTATCACCGTAAGTGGAGATTTTCCCATCGCCGTTCAGATCCTTGAATTTGGCATCGCCGATACCGATATTAGAGGGTACGCCTTCCAGCTTCTTGTAAGCGTCCAGATCCGCTTGGTCCTTGACTACGCCATCATATACATAGGCGAAATAGGAGTTGATGGGATATCCTTCTCTCGTCTTGTTCAAGCCTAGCTCATAAGTGTCCGAGCCTCCGTATTCCACGAGCTTGTTCTTAGCGTCGCTCAATTGGAATTGTGCGGAATATTCGACATTACCGATTTTGTCCGTCCAGTTTAAGGTAAGCTCGAAGCCATTCGTACGCAATTTGCCCGAGTTCGTATCCGGGGGAGTTGCCCCTAGCATACTGGGATAAGTTACGGGGATCAACATATTATTGTTCATCTTCACGAAGTAGTCGAAAGAGAATCCTAAGCGGGAGTCTAAGAAAGCGGCATCAATACCTGCGTTGATATTCTCCAAGATCTCCCATGTGCGATTTACGCCGGCTAAGACATCCAGCCCCATCGCTTGTGTTTGTGAACCGCTGCCGAAAGGATAGGTCAATTTAGTTCCCCAACCGTCGTCCCTGAATTTTAGCAACTGGATATAATCGTATAGACGAATACCTTCTTGATTACCTGTTTGTCCGTAAGAAGCTCTTAGTTTCAATTCGTTGAATACCTTAGAGCTCTTTAGGAATTCCTCTTGAGAGATACGCCAGCTAGCGGATACGCCGGGGAACATTCTCCAACGGTTACCCGGGGCGAAGCGGGAGGAACCATCGTAGCGGAAGTTTGTCTCCAAGATATACTTATTCTTGAAGCTGTATCCGATACGGGCGAAAGCCGAGCTTGTCGCCCAATGTTCAGCTTTGGCGTCGTTCTTCATATTTCCGGTGCCACCAAGGTTGAGTTCCCATAATTCGTCTGTGATGAAATTATCTCGGCGTGCCATGAACATACGGACCTCTTCTGCCTCATAAGCCATACCTAACATGGCATCTAAATGATGATCCAGTCCGAAGTTCTTATTATAATTCAAGTAAGCCGTATAATTTTGATAGATGGTTTCCTCGGTCGTACGATCTACAGCGGATTGTTCGGGACTACCTGCTCCCGTATAATAATTGATGTCACCGTCCCATGTATAGAGCGGGATGGCTTTCGCTATATCCTCGTTATTCTTGTTTTTGTAGTTTAAGCCCACTTGAGCGTTAAACACGAGTCCGTCCGTGATATCGGCGATCAATCTAAAGTTACCGTTCATCTCCCGGGTATTGAACGTGGCGGTCTCGCTTTCCTTGGCCAGCGCTATCGCATTGCTCCAGCCTCCTTGCGTGAAGAACTCTCCGTTGGCGTTATAGATCGGGAAGTTCGGCATATCAAACATCGCCTCGCCGATCACCCAAGCGCCATTACTTCCTATGTCCGTACGTTTCTGGTTATCCAAAGATACCTTTGTCTCTAATTTTAGCCACTTTGCCAATCGATAATCATAATTCATACGCAGATTGTATTTGGTATTATTATCGTCTGCATATTTTACCACGCCAAATTGTTTGCTGTAGCCGGCGGATAGGTAATAGTTAGACTTCTCGCCTCCACCGGAGATTGTTAGGTTATGGCGATGTTGTACGCCATTGGTCAGCAACTCGTCCATCCAGTCCGTGTTCGTGAAAAAGAGCTTCCAGCCGGGTTGGGTGGGATGGTCGATAGGGTTCGGATCGTTCGCTAAGATGCGATCCAGAAGCTCTTGGGTATAGAGTGGGGCGGCACCGTTGTGTATGTTCGCCTCGTTATCCATAATCGCCATCTCATAATTTGTCGGGGCTTTCATGATTCCGGTCATTTTCGTGATCGCCAAGTTCCCGTTGTAAGTAAGTTTCGGTGCTCCGCTCTTTCCTTTCTTAGTCGTGATTAATACAACACCTCCGGCGGCACGGGAACCATATATGGAGGCTGAGGCATCTTTCAATACCGATATAGCCTCGATATCCTGCGGGTTGATCATATTCATATCCCCGGGGATTCCGTCGACCAAGACTAGCGGGGTATTCCCTCCGTTCGTGGAGGAGGCGCCACGCACGTTCAAGTCGAATTCCTCGTTACCCGGTTGTCCGGATGTTCGCTGAACGACCATACCGGGAATTTCTCCTTGCAAGGCGGACAGGACATTTGTAACCGGCTTAGAGTCGATTACCTCGGAGGATATTTTCGAGATCGCTCCGGAAAGATTGCTTCGTTTCTGTGTTCCGTAACCGATCACGACTACCTCATCAAGCTTCTGGGTGTCTTCCTTTAGCTGGATATTGAGGGTTTTGTTGTTGCCTACGGCCACTTCTTCCGATAAATAGCCGATGTAGGATATGAGTAGGATCGATTTACCGTTCGCCTCGATGCTGTACTGACCGTTCAGGTCGGTAACTGTACCATTTGACGTACCTTTTACCACGACATTCGCTCCGATGATCGGTTCGCCCCGTTCATCTGTAATGATACCGGTCACTTTTCGGTCTTGCGTCACCGGAACGGAGGCGTTGCCCGCGTTTCCGAGACTGACGGCTATCGTGTTATTCTCCCGCTTAAAATAAAGATTGGCTTGCCGGGTGATC
Source organism: Parabacteroides distasonis ATCC 8503 (assembly GCF_000012845.1). NCBI lineage: Bacteria > Pseudomonadati > Bacteroidota > Bacteroidia > Bacteroidales > Tannerellaceae > Parabacteroides > Parabacteroides distasonis. The sequence goes on along the minus strand of NC_009615.1, from coordinate 1,991,598 downwards.
TCGTTCAATACGCTGTTGACGGGAGCGTTTTTGAACTTTAGGTTAACCTGTACGTTCCGGTTCGCGATGGCTTCTCCATAGAAAAATTTTAATCCTGTCTGCTTCGACAAATCATCAAAGACTTTCTGTATGGGTTGGTTTTTGACTTGAATTGTTATTCTTTCTTTCTGATTTTCTTGCGCTTGCAGAGGTTCAGGGGAGCCTAACGCTAAAAAAACTAAAATAATAGAACAACACATCCAATTATTCCTAGTAATAGTTGGAAAGTTCATAATTTTGTATGTTTAAAGGTTGTTTTTATACACTTTTAAAAACAGTCCGATTTATGTAATCTCCAAGGGGGTCCAATCCAAGGGTGTACATATCGGGAAAGATAAAGGGAGATCGAAGGTCAGAGGTCGGTTTCCCTTTTTTATGTGGCTAAGCTTATGTCGTATCTTTCATGGGCAAATCGATTTTAAGGTTAATGACTCGTTTTATATAACACGATCCGACTTTCTTCTTTCCGGTATCGGATGCCGGTTGAATATTGAATTGCGTTCAGTACGGCTTCCAGACTTTTATTGTCGTGCTCGCCATAGATGTAATCGTCGAATACGACATTCGGATCGAGTACGATCTCTTGATTATACATCCGCTCCAAATCGTGTATAACGCTACTGATAGGTGTCCGGTTGAAATAAAGGCCGCCTTGCAGCCAAGCCGTTACTTTTTGGGCGTCCTCGTTCTTTTTAAGAATCTCTCCATTTGTGTTATTCACGATTATCTGCTCGTTCGGTAATAGGCGCATTACGCTTTCGGGCATATCCACCTCAACTTTTCCGGTCCGAACGCTGACGGCCATCAACTCATCCTCTTGATAGGCTTTTACGTTGAAAGAGGTTCCGAGTACTTTTACGTCGGCTTGCCGGGTACGGACGATGAAGGGCTTGCCCTCGTCTCTCATGACATTGAAAAAAGCTTCTCCTTCCATTTCTACCAAACGGATGTCAGAGGTAAATTCCGTTGGGTATCGCATGACGGTACCGGCGTTTAGATGAACGACCGTGCCATCGGGAAGGGTGACTTGCTTATGTTCGCCATGATTGACGCTTATTTCCGTTAGGAGATGGTCGCTGGCAGATGTATGCTGCTTTGCTGAATGATTTAGGTATAGTTTCGCTCCGAATCCGATGGAAACGATAATCGCTATGCTCGCCGCGTACTTGATGAAAGTGGATAGGGAGATTCTTCTTTCTCTTTTACGTGTCTTATCCAACAGGTCTTGCGCCTCCTTCTTATAAAGCAGATGATTATGGGAATCGGATTGAGGTAAGTCTTGCGCCTCGTTCCAGACCCGGTCCATTTCGCTTTCTAATTCTGCTCGCTCGGTTATGGATGCGGCTAGCTTCCGCAAGGTCTCTATATCGTTCCGTGTATAGAGTCCATTTACATATCGGATTAATAAATCGCTTATATATTTGTTTTCTTCTTCCATTATTTCTCGTGCTATATTAATAGTACAAAGAAGTCCGGGAGAACTGGGATATCATTAACTTTTATTAGTATATGATTTTATTATCTTCGCGAAACGATATGTGATGCTAAATGGAAGAGAGACAAATTATAAAGTCGTTGAAAGAAGGAGATAGGGAGGCTTTTTCGATGTTGTATAAACAATATTGGGAAAAGGTTTATCATTTCTGCGGGCTTTATTTGAATAATCGGGATGTAGCCGAGGATGTGGTACAAGAGGTGTTTATCAAGGTCTGGGAGTCGAGGGAATTCATCCGGGAGGATGATAACTTCAAGGGTCTTCTGTTTATCATCACCCGTAACTTGATCTTTAATCATCACCGGAAGAACGTGAACGAGGACTTTTATAAAATGACGGTCTTGTCCGCTATGGATACCTCCTACGACTTAGAGGAAGAGATCACCGCCTATAACTTGGGGGAGTATATCGATCATTTGATAGAGGAATTGCCGGAAAGACGCCGGGTTATCTTTAATCTAAGCCGGAAGGAGCATAAAAGCTATAAAGAGATAGCCTTCCAACTCAATATTTCCGAGAAGACCGTTGAGAACCAGATCAGCGAAGCCTTGAAGTTCTTGAAGAAAAATATCATGTTACTTATCTGGTTTATCTAGCGCTTTCCTAGGTCACGTATTTGTAGAGTCCGGAAGTGCCACTGCGTCTTAAGTTTTAGTTTTGCCCGTCTTCTTTTTCAGGCAGCACATAAATCCGGTGTGTTCGATATCCTACGCTGGCTATTACGTTATCCTTGATAAATTGCTTGATATCCTCGCTCGCACGGTAGCGGGTACAATTGTTCAAGCCGGCGTAATCGGTGAGATTTATATATGAGTTTCTTTCTAGATAAGATAACATCTTAGCCTTCCTTCCCTCGATTCCCGTTTTGGGCAGATTTTCCCGTTTAACCAAGATGGGGGCGTTCTTTTTTACCATCTCCTTCAGTCGGGGAGAGCAGCGGAAGTTAACGCCGTGTATGCTAGCGCTTGATTTAGTATTTCCTTTCTGGTCCGTTACTTCTTTGCTTTTTACCGATGGCGAGAAATGTCCCAATCCTTCCAGTTCCACGCTGTACCCATAGGATAATTCCCTGCCGATATAGGAAGTAAGTGCCTCCAATACACCTTTTATGTCGGCGGAGGTGACGGATGAGCATTCGGAAATATACTCACATATATCGTTCATGCGTTTGGTATCTCTGGTGATGACTCGTGCGCAGGATGTTGGCCCGCGTTGTTCATTGCCCGGTGTATTATAAATACTGACTTGGATGCCACTTCTTGGTTTTCCCATGATTTTCTCGTTATTTAAATGGATAATGTATAGGATGCCTCGGAGATTTAACGTTTATCTCTTTGGCGTTTCTATTTGATGAAATCGGTTGCCGACGCCCTCGGCAATGCTGCTGACGCTGTCGGAAATATTGCTGACGGCGTCGGAAATACTGCCGACACCGTCGGCAACCAATTTCATTGAATACAAAGGACGGAAATATAAGGATGGAAAGCAAGGAAGATCCGTTATATTTCTTGTATACCTAAGTGAAATTTTTTTATCACCCAATAGGGGGAAGGAAAACATGGCGTGTATTTATAAATAGAACAAGAATAATAAACATGAGCGAAGATACGAGAACGATATTGAAGAAGTTGATGCGGGATGCTCTGGATGAGAAAGATCGGCAACGTTTGCTGTGTGACCCAAAAGTGGAAGAGCGTATGCGTTCCCAATGGGACGAGGCTGCGGATCGCGTGAATCCCGTGGTGGGGAATCGCATGTGGGAACGAATCATAGCCCGGACAATGGCGACAAACGGTGTCCGTAAACTCTGGGTCTATAAGATTACGGCGATAGCCGCCTCCATATTGCTACTTTTAGGTGTAGGAAGCGTAGTTTATTGGTCTCATACGAAAGAAGATCAATATATATATGTAATGGCCTCCGGTGTCCGTTGCATAGAGTCGGTTTCCTTATCGGACGGTACGACCGTGAGAATGGGGCCTAATAGCCAATTGATCTACCCAAAGAGTTTCGATGGCAAGACCCGTGATGTGGAATTAAAAGGGCAAGCCTTCTTCGACGTGGCGAAAGATCGGGAAAGACCATTTACCGTGCATACCAAGAACATGGATGTAACGGCCTTGGGCACGGCCTTCGAGGTTTTCAATTATGATTCCGAGAGCAAGTTGGAGACGATCCTGCTAAACGGTAAGGTGAAGATTGGCTTGGGAGGTCCCAATATGAAGAACAGGCGTGAGGTGATATTGAATCCGAACGAGATGTTGGTTTTCGACAAACAAGCGAATACCGTTAGAGTTAAGACGGTTAATGCCGAGGAGTATTCGGGTTGGCGTAACGGTGTCCTCAGTTTTGAGAACGAACGCTTGAGCATGATCCTTACCCGTCTGGAGCCTTGGTTCGGGCGGAAGATAAAATGCCCGAAGGAGATAGCGGAGAAATATCGGTTTACGTTTAAGGTACGGGATGAATCCTTGGAGCGAATCCTGTTTATGCTGAGCAATACGTCACCCATTAAATACAGAGAGAAAGACAATGAATATGAACTATATATAAAGGGAGATAAATGAGTGTCTAACGTTAAATTCTAAAAGATATGCTTGTTAACAGTTCTTAAGTCTAATAAAAAAACAGGAGGACAAACTAGGTTTCTCCTCCTGAGCAAATGTTCTTGACGGCAGGCGTTAGGAGTTGAGAGGCCGACACACCTGCTAATTTATTCATCAGAAACATTACAAAGTTATGAAAAAAATCAGAAAAGTAAACCGAGTCATGAAGATAAGTACGTTGTTATCCTTGGCTTTCGCATGTACTGTATCCGCTTCTACCTATGGACAGAATTATAAGCTTTCCATGAATAAACAGGATTGCAGTATATCGGAAGTGCTAAAAGAAATAGAGAAAAATAGTGAGTACACGTTCTTCTTGAATGATAATCAAGTAAATGTAAATAGGAAAACGAGTGTAAAAGCAAATAATGCCTCGTTAGAGGAGGTCTTAGAGCAAGCCTTGAAAAATACGGGATACCAATATGAGATTGTAGACCGGCAGATTATAATTAAGTCAAAGAGTGTTTCAAGTGTCTCACATCCGAATGCCTTATTCCAGTCTTCGCCACGAAAGATTACCGGACAAGTAAAAGATGCGTTGGGAGAACCCATTATCGGGGCGAATGTTGTCGTTAAAGGCACTACGAACGGAACGATTACGGATATCGATGGAAACTTCAGTCTGGAAGTACCGGACAATGCGATCTTGGTAGTTTCTTATATCGGTTATACGGATCGTACGGTCGAGGTCGGTAATTCTTCGAAAGTAATGGTTAGCCTGTCCGAGGATACCCAGAAGTTGGATGAGGTCGTGGTCGTAGGTTACGGAACGCAGAAGAAAGTGAATTTAACGGGAGCGATCTCCTCTTTGGATGCGGAGACGTTGGAGAATCGCCCGATCACCAACTCGACCCAAGCGTTGCAAGGTACGCAAGGTGTTTACGTAAATCAAGCGGGTGCTCAGCCGGGAGCGGACGGGGCGACGATTCGTATTCGTGGTCAGGGAACCTTGAACGATAATAATCCATTGATTTTGGTGGATGGCATCGAGTTTCCGTTGGAAGCGGTAAATCCGAATGATATTGAGAGTATTTCCGTATTGAAAGATGCGGCTTCTTCCGCTATCTACGGTTCTCGTGCGGCGAATGGCGTTGTCTTGGTAAAGACAAAGGGGGGAAAGAAAGGTAAGTTTACCGTCGATTATAATAATTATTTTGGCGTGCAGCAGGCTACCTATCTGCCGGATTTCGTATATGACCCGGTCGTATTTATGGAAATGAGAAACCAAGCGCAACGGAACGAAGGTAAACTAACGGTGGATTATTCTGATGCGTTAATCGAGGAGTACAAACAAGGTATGTTGACAGACCCGATTATGTATCCGCAGAATAATTGGTTGGATATCATGTATAATAATGCCTTTATCATGGAGCATAACATGCGTTTCTCCGGAGGTGATGATAAATATACGTATTCCGTATCTTTAGGTTATGGCGATCAAAATGGAGTATTGCGTGGTACGGACTCCAATAAATATACTTTAGCCGTGAATACGACTGCTCAGGTAAATAGCCGTTTGAAGATCGGCGCTAATATCAATGCGCATTATCAGATCTATAATGAGCCGGTAGCGGGTGTGGCAAACTTAGTGGAGATGACTTATAAAGCGCAGGCTTTCCACCCGACTTATACGGCCGATGGTCGCTATGCGGATACTTTTATCCGTACTCCTGGGCATAATATCTATCGCCATCCGTTGGCGTTGGCCGATGAGGGCGAGAACAAGCATAAGTCCTTGCGTATGTTGGCGAATTTGTCTGCGGAATATAAGCTTCCGTTTGATATCGTTTATAACTTGAATGTCGGTTTAAACAAATATGATTATCTGCAATCTCGTTTTGCGCCTGATGTATACGAATATCAGTTGAAGACCAATGAGGAAAAACGAGTGGTTTATGACGGTCAGAATACACGCCATGCTTATAAAGGTGATAAGAATAACTTGGCAGTTACGGTATTCAATACCTTATCTTGGGGCAAGAAGTTCAATGATGCCCATGACGTAAAAGTCTTGGCTGGCTATAGTTTTGAGAGTGATGATAAGACTGAATTTTCCGCTAAGGTAGAAGGTTTCTTAGGGAACGAGTTGCACGAATTAAATGCGGGTTCTAGTAATCCGAGTGTAGCGGGCACTTCCTCGAGATCAGTCTTGATGTCTTATTTTGGTAGGGTGAATTATGGTTATAAAGACCGTTATTTATTTGAGGGTAACTTTCGTTATGATGGTTCGTCCCGTTTTGCCAAAGGAAATCGTTGGGGTATTTTCCCTTCATTCTCTGCCGGATGGCGTTTGAGCGAGGAAGAATTTATGAAAGATATTCCTTGGATCTACAATCTGAAATTGAGAGCTTCTTGGGGACAATTGGGTAACGAGCGTATCGATTTGTTCCGCTACGTGGACCTAATGAACTTGAAGGTGATAAAAAATGATGGTTCAATCACGGATTATAACTACCCGTTGAATGGAGCGATGCAATCCGGAGCGGCTATTACCGCTTATAACGATCCGAACATTACATGGGAGACAACGACCATGACGAATGTCGGTATTGACGCTAGCTTATTAAACGGAAACTTGGATTTCTCTTTCGAGTTCTTTGATAAACGTACTTCCGACATCTTGCGTAAGGTTACTTTGCCGGATCAAGTAGGTGGTCTGGATGGGCCGATCCGTAATATCGGCGAGGTGAGCAATAAAGGTTTCGAGTTGAATATGGGGTATCGGAACAATATCGGGAACTTCCGTTACGAGGTAAATGGAAATATGACCTTTATCAAAAATAAGATCGTTAGCTTGAAGGGGCAAACAATCATTGATGGAATGTTTATCTTGGAAGAAGGAAAGCCTATCGATTCTTATTATATGCTTCATGCTATCGGTATTTTCCAATCTGAGGAGGAAATCAAGAATAGTCCGTATCAAACCGCGGCTACTAAACCGGGATATCTGAAGTTTGAGGATACGAATGGAGATGGGAAAATTACCGAAGATGACCGCCAGATACGTGGTGGTGTGATTCCTAAGATAACTTATGGATTCAATATCAACTTAGGATATAAGGATTGGGATCTGAGCGCTTTCTTCCAAGGTGTAACTGATGTCTATACATATGGAGACCGCATTGGTGCTACTCCTTTATGGTTTGGTTGTGGTTTGCCGGAACAATGGTTGACGGATGCTTGGACTCCCGAGCGGGGAACCAGCGCTACATTGCCTATCTTGACTACATATGAAGGATGCTTGAATGAGAATTTCCGTACAAATGATTTCTGGTTGAGAAACGCCTCTTATTTACGTTTGAAGAACTTGCAACTTTCTTATAACGTACCGGTCTCTTTCTTGAAAAGCGGTGTTGTTAAGAGATTGAAGGTCTTTGTCAATGCGCAAAACTTATTCACGTTCTCTCCGATGAAGGATTTTGATCCGGAGAAGAACTTGAAGGGAAGCAACTGGTATGCCTATCCGTCTGTACGGACTTATACGGCAGGTGTTAATGTCACATTTTAAATAATAAGGAATAATAATATGAGACGTAAAATATATAAGATGATATGTGTCGCTGTCGCTTGTATGAGTTTAACCGCTTGCGATAGCTGGTTGGATGTAGATCCTTCCGATCAATATTCCACGGAAACATTCTGGAAGACAAAAGAGCATGCGAGTGCCGGTATAATGGGATGTTACAACGCATTGAAACTTTGGCGTTCATTGCATACGATGGAATTCGATATGTTGACAGCGAATGCGATGCCTTATAACGAGGCGAATGGTACGCAAGCAATTGGAAAAGGTGAACATTTGTCTACTACGGCTTTAATCGGAAGCTTATGGAAGAACTGTTACGTTGGCATTGGCCGTACGAATACTTTCATCGCTAATGTAGGAGGTGTCGATATGGACGAGTCGGAGAAGGCGAAGATGGTGGGTGAAGCCAAGTTCTTACGAGCTTTCTATTATTTAAGTCTGGTCGATAAATTCGGAGGTGTGCCACTGATTATAGATGCTCCCAATGCGGATGAGCAAGCCGAATTACCTCGCAATTCCAAGGAAGAGGTAGTGAATCAGATTGTCAAGGATTTGGAGGAGGCCGCTGCCGTGCTACCGGACACCTATGCTAGCTCAGACTTGGGACGTGCGACAAAAGGTGCTGCGTTAGCGTTAAAAGCCCGTACTTTATTATATAATTCTCGTTGGGCGGAGGCGGCCCAAGCTGCTAAGCAGGTAATGGAGTCTGGCGTTTATCAATTATTCAATGATTATCGTCATTTCTTTAGCGAAGATAATAAATATAATTGTGAGGTAATCTTTGATATAGAAGCGAAATTGCCAGAGTATCCAACGGATTATGATCAGAATATCTGGCGCTTGAATCGTCCGGCTCCCTTGAAGGAACTGGTTGATACATATCTCTGTGTTGACGGGAAGACGATAGAAGAGTCACCACTTTATGATCCGACTCGTCCGTATGAGAACAGAGATCCCCGTTTATTGAAATCGATCGTTTGCATCGGTTATCCGTATTTAGGAAAGACGATCACAAAAGAAGATGTGGCGACTACGGGTTTCGGTGTGAAGAAATACACTTCTTATGAGGATGATGTAACGATTCCTTTAGTAGAACGTTCGGCTTTCAATTTCATTTTGATTCGTTATGCGGAAGTTCTGTTGACGTATGCCGAGGCGCAGAATGAGGCGAGTGGTCCTGATCAGTCAGTTTATGATGCCATCAACCAATTGCGTAGGCGTCCGGATATCAATATGCCGGAAGTACCAAAAGGTTTGACGAAAGATCAGATGCGTGAGGTAATCCGCCGTGAACGCCGTATCGAGTTGACCTTTGAAGGACTCTACTATTCGGATATCTTGCGCTGGAAAACCGCTGAGAAAGAAAATAATGGTATGATGCATAATTATGAGGGAATAGAAGTCGTGAAACGTTCTTTTAATCCGAAACGAGATTATTTATGGCCGATCCCTTATAACCAAACAGTCTTGAACCCTAATTTGGAGCAAAATCCGAACTGGGATTAATTCTTGGGTAAATTAAAAACTGTTATCTTTGAAGTGCCAAACACAGGATGGCACTTCAAAGCCAATATTTCAATAAATAATATCATGAAGAATAAACTAATGTTACTGACGGCCGCCTCAGCTTTTTCAATGGCAGGCATAGCCGCTGATTACACGAATATCGTCCTAATCAATTTGGATGATGTGGGTTACGGAGATTTTTCTTTTAATGGAGCTTACGGATATACCACTCCGAATATCGATAAGATGGCGGCGGAAGGCGTTCGTTTTACGCACTTTTTGGTAGGACAGCCGATCAGTGGAGCCTCTCGTGCCGGCTTGTTGACCGGCTGCTATCCGAATCGTATCGGTTTTTCCGGCGCTCCGGGGCCAGATTCGAACTACGGTGTCCATCCAGAGGAGATGACGATCGCAGAGGTATTGAAACAGAAAGGATATAGTACCGCTATCTTCGGTAAATGGCATTTAGGTAGCCAAAAGGAGTTCCTCCCCTTGCAAAATGGCTTCGATGAGTATTATGGGTTGCCGTATTCTAACGATATGTGGCCATTCCACCCGCAACAAGGTGAGGTCTTTAATTTCCCGGATTTGCCGACTTATGACGGAAATGAGATTATCGGTTATAATACGGACCAAACACGGTTGACTACGGATTATACCACCCGTTCTGTTAATTTCATCAAGAAGAATAAGAATAAGCCTTTCTTCTTGTATCTGGCCCATAATATGCCCCATGTACCGTTGGCCGTTTCCGATAAATTCAAGGGAAAGAGCGAGCAGGGTTTATATGGCGACGTGATGATGGAGATCGACTGGAGTGTAGGTGAGATATTCAAGGCATTGCGTGAGCTGGGCTTGGAAGATAATACGTTGGTGATCTTGACTTCCGATAATGGCCCTTGGACCAATTACGGGAATCATGCCGGTTCAGCCGGTGGGTTACGTGAGGCAAAGGCTACGACCTTTGATGGTGGTAACCGGGTTCCTTGTATCATGTACTGGAAAGGTAAGACGTTACCGGGCACGACTTGTAATAAGTTAGCTTCTAATATCGACCTTCTTCCTACGTTCGCCGAGATCACGCAGGCTCCGCTTCCTCCTCGCAAGATTGACGGAGTAAGTATCTTGCCGTTGATCGAGGGTAAAAAAGACGCCAACCCACGTGAGTCTTTCGTCTATTACTATCGAAAGAATGACTTGGAGGCTGTTACGGATGGAATGTTCAAATTGGTATTCCCCCATAAATACGTTACTTATGGGGCTTATGAGCCGGGAAACGACGGCCAGCCGGGTAAGTTGACGAATCTGGAGATCATGAAGCCGGAGATGTACGACCTGCGCCGTGATCCGGGAGAGCGTTATAACGTGATTACCCAATATCCGGAGGAAGCCGCTAAATTGATGAAGATCGCGGACCAGAAACGCCATGAGTTAGGGGATGACTTGACTCGTATGAAGGGTACGGAACGTAGGGAACCGGGTTTAGTACAAGGGAAAAAACGTCATGACTTATGAAACAATCGATCATTAGTATCGGAATGACTGCCTGTTGCCTTTCGGGAAACGGGCAGTCTCTCTTTGCCGCCAATAAACCGGCGCAAGAGGAACGTCCCAATATCTTGTTTATCCTATCGGATGATCATACTTCCCAATCGTGGGGTATTTACGGGGGCGTGTTGGGGGAATATGCCCGCAACGAGAATATCCGTCGCTTGGCTGCGGAGGGTTGCGTATTGGATAATTGTTTTTGTACGAACTCGATCTCTTCTCCGAGTCGCGCGGCGATCTTGACCGGAGCCTATAGTCACGTGAACGGTGTCTACACGTTAAGTGATTCTTTTGATCCGGAGCAGGATAATATCGCCAAGCAAATGCGGGCGGGAGGCTATCAGACCGCTTTGGTCGGTAAATGGCATCTGAAAACGCAACCGCAAGGTTTCGACTTCTATTCCGTGTTCCATGACCAAGGCGAGTACCGAGACCCTACTTTTATAAATTGTACGGAACCTTGGCCGGGTGAGCGTAATTTCGGGGAGCGGGTACGAGGTTTCTCCACGGATATCGTGACAGATAAGGCGATCCGTTGGATGAAAGAGGCCGATAAGGACCGGCCTTTCATGATGTGTTGTCATTTCAAGGCTACACACGAACCTTGGGATTTTCCAGAACGGATGAGGCATTTGTATGACGGCGTTGTTTTCCCGGAACCGGAGAACTTATTTGATTGGGGGCCGGAGACGAATGGACGTACTTTCTCCGGACAGCCTTTGGAGGAGTTGGCCCGTCGTTGGGACGTGGCGTCGCAAGACCCTGATAAATGGTGGTGCCGGTATCCGGAGTTGCCTTTTACGACGAAGGGGATGCATCGATCTGCCGCCCGTAGCGCCGCTTACCAGAAATTGGTGCGCGACTATCTGCGTTGCGGGGCTACGATCGACGATAATATCGGGAAGTTATTGAAAGCGCTGGACGATATGGGAATCGCCGATAATACGATCGTGGTGTACGTATCCGACCAAGGTTATTTCTTAGGAGAGCATGGTTTCTTTGATAAGCGTATGATGTATGAGGAGTCTCTACGTATGCCTTTCGTGATCCGTTACCCGAAAGAGATCCCGGCGGGGACCCGCAATAAGGATATGATCTTGAACGTGGATTTTGCCTCTTTGTTGGCGGATTACGCAGGCGTGAAGACCCCGAATGAATCGCAGGGCCATAGTTTTCGCGATAATCTGAAAGGAAATACCCCAAAGGATTGGCGTAAGGAGATGTATTATCGTTATTGGACCCAACATTCGAACCGTCCGGCCCATATGGGTATCCGTAATGAGCGGTATAAACTGATGTTTTTCTATGGCGACCGTCTGAATATGACTGGTTCGGAGGATAAGACCACGACACCAGCATGGGAGTTTTACGACCTTCAATCCGATCCTCGTGAGAATCACAACGCTTATAACGATCCCCAATACGCTAAGATCATCCGGCAAATGAAGGAGGAGATGCTGAAGCTGCGGAAAGATGTTAAGGATGAGGACACGAATACCCCTAAAATGAAGGAGATTATGGATACCTATTATTGGTAAAAAGAAAACGGAGGGAGACGTAGCGTGCTGCGTCGCCTATCCTTTGTAATAGAAGTCCACGCTAGCAACCGAGAGGGCGTGCGGTATGTTATAAAGCATGTATTTCTAGAAAGAAGAAGGAATTTGTTCTTTTGTGAAAAAGAAGTCTTATGTTTGTGCACGATATGAAAAACAGGGTTTATATGGCCCCGTTATCAGTAAAAAACCAGCCTTGACATGAATACAAACAGAGATAAGGCTGTCTCTTTTGGGCGGGACGGCGGAGATGTCCGCCGTCCCGTTTTTTTGTCAATGAGCCAGAGCCGTATGTTACATCCGTTCCAGCTCCGGGGGAGCCAGAGCGGAATATCGCCCGTTGGCTATGTGAATAACGACAAGCTGCGTCTTTCCGGATACCTATTTCGTTAAATCATAAGCCTCTATCACGCATTCCAAAGCGCAAGCGTTTGCTGCCGAGTTTTCCTTGTGGAAAGGGCCGTACCAATAACAACCGAAGCTTTTGGATGTGGGATCATAATCTTTTGTGATGATGGATTCCGCATTTTTCAAGATGAAATCTTTATAAGCCGGATTCTTTGTCACTTCATACAGGAAGGCTAAATGACGGATGAAGATACCCTTAAATTGGACACCGTCGTTGCTATCATCGATCTCGGGCTTCATTTCACGGAGAATACCCTCGTCAGTTATCAATTGTGTGGTGATGGTAGCGTCGGCGATCTTTTCCGCTAGTTCCAAATAAGATTTATCGTTGGTTTGGAGATACATCTCGGCTAAGACAGCGATGGCTACGCCTTGGTTATAGGTGTAGTGGGCATTTCGGTTGGGGGTACAATCGTCTTTGGTACCGTCTTCGATTTGGTAGATGTTCGTATTGATCATGCCGGTTCGCATATACCAATCTACGTTCTTCTTGAACCAGTCGAGGTATGCCGGATTCTGGGTCGCTTTATATAAACGGATCGCCGTAAGGGAGAATAAGTTGTTGGCAATCGAGTTCTTGTAATGCAGTGGATTCTTCTTCCAGAAAATGCCGCCTCCGCAAGCGTCGCTCCAGCCGGTTGTCATATCATCGAATATGATCTCGGCCATATCTAGGTACTTTTTCTCTCCGGTCAGTTTGGAGGCCTCGATCCATGCCAATGCCCACCAACCCTCGTCATCGTAATAATCGTTGATGAAGTTGTCGCAATAACGGGGAGTACCGGTTGAGTCTACGCCTACTTGGTAATGACGGGCTTTCTCGAATACATCCTCTATGACAGAAGGGATGGCCGGATCTTTGGTTACGGCACCGTAGCGAATGGTGGCGGTTAATACGTTCGCCGAGTTCCACCAGCCTGCTGTTTCCCAGATACCGGTCGTGTCGTTTCTCCAGCTTAGGGAGGTTTGTACGCATTCTCGCATCTTTCCTTCAAAAGGGGAAAGTTTGCTACAGGATAGCATGAAAAATACAAGCAATACGCTTGTCAGGAAATGTTTGTACATACGTATTTATTAAAATAAGATTAGATTAAGCTACAAAGATAAATGATCTTTTTGAACTTTATTTAAACTTTGTACCTTTGTCTGACGGAATCTAAGATACTTCAATATTAATCATAAAAGAAAAACACGGTAAGATGAAAAAGCAAATCTTATTTATTTGTTGTGCGGTAATCGCATACTGCCTGAGCGCCTGTAATACGGCACCTCAGCAAGTGCCTTTGAAAGAGAAGAATCTGCCAAAGCATGTAATCTTGATTGGTTTCGACGGCTTGAGCGCCCATTGCTTGAATAATGGGGCGGATATGCCTACTTTCCGTAAGATGATGGCGGAAGGTGCTTCCACGTTAGAGAATCGTTCGATCCTGCCTTCGTCGAGTGCTTGTAATTGGGCTTCCATGTTTATGGGAGCAGGACCGGAGTTGCACGGATATACGGAGTGGGGATCTCGTACGCCGGAGCTTCCTTCCCGTGTCGTGAATAGCGACAACCGTTTCCCGAATATCTTCGGCATGTACCGGGATAAGGCTCCCGAGGCTGAGATTGGCTATATCTATGAGTGGGAAGGCATGAATTATCTGGTGGATACCTTGGCCATGAGCTTCCGTAAGCATGCCCCGATGTCGGCTGAGAACCCGAACGGATGTACCCCGGTAGCCGTTCAGTATATCAAGGAGAAGAAGCCGAACCTTTGCGCGATTATATACGATCAGCCGGATGGTACCGGACATGGCAAGGGATGGAGTTCCCCGGAGTATTTCGCCATGGTGAATCATTTGGACAGTTGCTTGACGCAAGTGATGGACGCCGTTCGTGAGGCGGGTATCATGGATGATACGGTGGTTATACTGACGGCCGACCACGGCGGTATCGAGACCGGTCACGGTGGCAAGACGATGAACGAGATGCAAACCCCGATCGTTTTCTATGGAAAGAACGTAAAGAAAGGCTTCAAAATCCCGGAGAGCACGATGGTATATGATATCGCCGGTACGATGGCTTACCTATTGGACGTACCGCAGCCGCAGGTGTGGATCGCCCGTCCGATATTATCAGCTTTCGAGGATAATTAAAAACATAGATCATGAAGAAAGTTATTTATTCTTTTATTTTTCTTTTTTGCGCCGTATTAACCTTACAGGCGGAGACAATGGTGGTTGCCACCTATAATTTGCGTAACGCCAACGGCGGCGATTCCACGAACGGTAACGGTTGGGGACAACGCTATCCCTACATCGCCCAGATCGTACAATTTCACGGGTTCGATATCTTTGGTACCCAAGAGGGCAAATATTCGCAATTGCAGGACTTGAGGCAAGCCATGCCCGGATATGATTATATCGGTGTGGGACGTGACGATGGTAAGCGGGCGGGAGAGCATTCGGCTATCTTTTACCGCACGGACAAGTTCGAGGTTTTGGAGCATGGCGATTTCTGGCTATCCGAGATCACCGACCGTCCGAATAAGGGCTGGGATGCCGTCCTTCCCCGTATCTGTACGTGGGGTGAGTTCCGGGATAAGCAAACCGGTTTCACTTTCTTGTTCTTCAACCTTCACATGGACCATGTAGGCGTACAGGCACGTGCCGAGAGCGCCAAGCTGATCTTGGAGAAGATCAAGGAGTTCCCCAAGAAACTTCCCGCTATCCTTACCGGCGATTTCAACGTGGACCAAACAAGTGAGTCCTATCAGTTGTTAGATGGTTCCGGTATCATGCGTGACTCTTATGAGATCGCTGATTTCCGCTATGCCCCGAATGGTACCTTCAACGGTTTCCATCCGGACCGCAAGACCGATAGCCGTATCGACCACCTTTTTCTTACGAAAGAATTTGAGGTGAAGAAGTATGGAATCTTAACGGATACTTATCGCTCCGAGGCGAAAGAAAGCGCCCGGAAGGAGCAAAACGGTAATTTCCCGAAAGAGGTGTCATTGAGTAAATATGAGGCCCGTACCCCTTCCGACCACTTTCCCGTAATGATCGTTGTGGAAGTAAAAGACTGAGGTTTTAGAAAAATTGGTTATTATTAACCCCGTAATCTTTATCAAATTTGTTTAGATCTTGTTATATAATCAGAATATTGACTAAAACGATCTAAACAAATTTGGTATGATACGTAAATTATTGATTCGTGATTTGACTCTTCGCGATGGTCAGCAATCGGCATTCGCTACAAGAATGTCTCAAGCGCAAATAGACCGTGTACTTCCTTACTACAAAGACGCAGGCTTTTATGCCATGGAAGTATGGGGTGGGGCGGTTCCCGATTCCGTGATGCGTTATTTAGGTGAGAATCCGTGGGATCGTTTAGAGATCATCAAAGAGAAAATAGGAAATTCCTCCAAGTTATCCGCTCTTTCCCGTGGGCGTAATTTATTCGGTTATAATCCTTATCCCGACGAGATTATAGAAGGCTTTTGCCGGAACTCGATTCGTTCTGGTATCGATATCATGCGTATTTTCGATGCTTTGAACGACGTGGATAACGTGAAATCCACGATCCGTTATGTGAAGAAATTCGGGGGAAAGGCTGACTGTGCCATCTGTTATACGATAGATCCTCACCATTCCCCGGTAGAACGTATAAAAGCCGCCTTGCATGGACGGCCCTTGCATAAGCCTGTTTTTACGAATGAGTATTTCTTAAACAAGGCCCTTCAACTGGAGTCGCTGGGCGCTGATATGATCACCCTGAAGGATATGAGTGGTTTGATACCTCCGGCTCGTACGGCGGAATTGGTGCGATTGTTCAAGAAGAGCCTGAAGGTACCGGTGGATTTCCATACGCATTGTACGCCCGGTTACGGATTGGCGTCGGTCGTATCCGCCATTATCAATGGGGTGGACATCGTTGATACGAATATCTGGAACTTCGCCGGAGGACCGGCCGCTCCCGCCGTGGAGCTGGTCTATATCTTCTGCAAGAAATTGGGTATCGAGCTGGATCTTGATATGGACGCGATCGCTAAGATCAACAAGGAGTTATTGACGATCCGCAAGGAGCTTTCCGTGTTCGATACCGCGAAGAAATTCCCGAGGCCCTTTAATCCCGTAGAGGATAGTTTCCCCGCCGAGATCGACCGCTTCTTCAACGATGCCATCGAGGCCGCCCGGAAAGATAAGGAGGACGATTTGCTGCTTTATTGCCGTGCGATCGAGGAGTATTTTGATTTCCCCGAGCCGAACGAGTTGGTGAAAAAAGCGCAGATCCCGGGAGGTATGTATACGAATATGGTTGCCCAGTTGAAGCAATTGGGGCAGATCGACTTGTTGGAGAAGGCGATGTCGCTCATTCCGCAAGTACGGATGGATGCCGGCTTACCTCCGTTGGTGACGCCTACGAGCCAGATTATCGGGGCGCAAGCGGTTTCCTGTGCGCTGGATGAGCTGAAAGGTCGCCCGATGTATAGTAATCCTTCCAACCAGTTTATCGCCTTGGTAAAAGGAGAGTATGGCAAGACGCCGATTCCGGTAGATCCGGCGTTTCGGTTGAAAATCGCCGGCGTACAAAATGAGGTGCCTTACGACGGTTCCCATTACGTGATGCAAGAGAATCCTGTATTGGAGGATTTGGATGTGCTATTAGCTGAGAATGAGAAAGAAATACTGTTGCTGGAGTTGTTCCCGACGGTAGCCCGTACATTTTTAACTAAATGGAAAGAACAAAAAGCGAGATCGACTGTTTAATAGTAGAAAGTCCTCAAATTTGGCATCCGTCATCTATTATATGTACGTTGCCGTTTAAACGGTGATACGAAAAGGCTCTCCGAATGGTAAGCGAACCATGGGAGAGCCTTCTTTATTTTATAAAGTGACTTTTACGCGGACTCTACAAAGGGATCTTGTCTATACGACGTTGGTGGCGACCACCCTCAAAAGGTGTATCCAAGAATATCTCAACGATTTTCTTAGCCTCTTCCTTGCTGATAAAACGACCGGGCATTGATAACACGTTCGCATCGTTATGCTCACGTGCCAGTTTCGCGATATCCTCTCGCCAGCATAAGGCGGCACGGACACCCCGATGTTTGTTCAAGGTCATACTAATGCCATTCCCTGTACCGCAGACAGCTATTCCCGGATAAACCTCACCAGCTTCTACGGCCTTGCCCATCAGATGGGCGAAATCCGGATAATCGCAACTGTCAGAGGAATAAGTTCCAAAATCTTTATAAGACAATCCCCTTTCATCGAGGATTGTCTTTATATATTCTTTTAACTCAAAACCAGCGTGATCGCTACACAAACCTACTATACCCATCTTTATGCTAATAATTCTTTTACTTGGTTATAAACGTTCTTAGCCGTGAAACCTAATTTCTCGTCCAATACTTTGTAAGGGGCGGAGAAACCGAAGGATTCAAGTCCCCATACCTTGCCGTTAGGACCTACCAACCCTTCCAGATTAACCGGAAGACCAGCGGTTAAGCCGAAAATCTTGCTTCCTGCGGGAAGAATGGATTCTTGGTATTCTTTGCTTTGTGAACGGAATAGACCTTCGGAAGGTACGGAAACGATACGAACCTTTATGCCATCGGCACGAAGCAGGGCGGCGCCCTCGACCAAAGTCGATACCTCGGAACCGGAAGCCAAAAGAATTACATCCGCATTAGCGTCTTCATTGACGATATAGGCACCCTTTTCCGCTTGCAAAGCCTCTTGATAGCGGTTTTCCTTAGCGGGAAGATCTGTGATATTCTGACGAGAAAGAATCAATGCGGTAGGAGTGTAAACGTTCTCCATCGCTAGTTTCCATGCGACTGTTGTCTCCACAACGTCTGCCGGACGAAGTACCAACATGGAGTTGTGTCCCTTATGATTCTTCAATTTCTCTAATAAACGAACTTGAGCTTCTTGCTCTACCGGCTCGTGCGTAGGTCCGTCTTCTCCAACACGGAAAGCGTCGTGTGTCCAGATGAACTTAACGGGCTGCTCCATCAATGCGGCCATACGTAACGCAGGCTTCATGTAATCGGAGAATACGAAGAAAGTACCGCAAGCGGCGATCACGCCACCATGTAAAGACATACCGATACAGATACAAGCCATAGAAAGCTCGGCTACACCCGCTTGGAAGAAAGCTCCGCTAAAGTCGCCTTTCACGAAAGCATGAGTCTTTTTCAAGAAGCCGTCTGTCTTATCGGAATTGGAAAGGTCGGCGGAAGCTACGATCATGTTTTCTACATGGGTAGCAAGCACACCTAATACGGTAGCGGAAGCGGCACGGGTCGCTTGGTTCGCTTTCTGCTCGATTGCGGCCCAGTCGATTTTAGGAGCCTTACCGGAGAACCATTGCTCCATCTTAGCCGCTAAGTCCGGGTGAGCTTTCGCCCAGAGGTCTTTCACGGCGTAACGCTCGGCGACGATTACTTCCAGTTCTTTCGCACGTTTGGCATATAATTCGGCTACCTCAGGAAGGATTGCGAACGGATGTTCCGGATCGCCTCCTAGGTTCTTGATCGTATCTGCGATGGAAGCTCCTGCCGCGGATAAAGGTTGTCCGTGAGTAGATACCTTATTCTCGTAACAGCTGTTATCAGCGCCGACAGCACCTTTCCCCATAACGGTGTTACCGATGATCAAAGTCGGTTTGGAGATCTCTGCCTTAGCCTCTTTTAAAGCCTTGCGGATCTCGTTTATGTCGTTACCGTTTATTTGAATGACTTTCCAGCCCCAAGCCTCGTATTTCATGGCTACGTTCTCCGCATCGACGTCTTCTACCTTGGTAGATAGCTGCACGTTGTTAGCGTCGTAGAACATGATCAAGTTATCCAGTCCTAAAGTTCCGGCGATACGTCCGGCACCTTGGGAGATTTCCTCTTGGATACCTCCATCGGAAATATATGCGTAAATAGTCTGGTTCATTACTTCCTCACCCAGACGTGCTTTCAAGAATTTAGCCGCGATAGCCGCACCTACCGCATAAGTATGTCCTTGTCCCAGCGGGCCGGACGTGTTTTCGATACCACGCATAACGTCTACCTCAGGATGTCCCGGAGTAACGCTTCCCCATTGGCGGAACTGTTGAAGTTCATCCAATGTGAATTTGCCGCTTAAAGCCAGTACGGAATAAAGCATCGGAGACATATGCCCCGGGTCAAGGAAGAAACGATCGCGTCCTTCCCATTTGGGATTCTTGGGATCGTATATTAAGAACTCTGAGAACAGTACGTTAACAAAGTCTGCACCACCCATAGCGCCACCCGGGTGCCCGGAGTTCGCTTTCTCCACCATTGACGCAGCCAGTATACGGATGTTATCAGCTGCTTTGTTCATTACTTGAATATCGTTCATTTTATCAGATGAATTATTTATTTGACTGCAAAGATAATCAAACTCTTTGTAAGAGCCGTTATATCAATCAAACAATTCCTTTTCGGTAAAGGTTCCTATCTTCTTATATTTTTGATAAATTGAGAGATATTTAAGATAGCCCGCTGAGCGCCTTATTCTTGCGGGTATACATCATTCGGATTAGAGCGAGAAGTCAAAACCCTGTTCAACCCATTTGTTGTATTTTTTCTCGTTGAATTTGTAGAGGAAAGCTCCTCGTTTAGAACTTTTCTTGTCTTTGATATCCAGTTTTTCCAAAATATCCATGGCGTTTAGCTTTTTGCGGAAGTTTCGTTTGTCTAAAAGGGTTTGGTAGATGGCCTCATACAATGTCTGTAGTTGGGGCAAGGTAAATTGCTCGGGAAGCAAATTGAAACCGATAGGGCGGCTTGCCGCTTTCTTTTTAAGGACGGACAACGTATCGTTTATCATTTGGTTATGGTCGAAAATCAAGTCGGGAAGCTCGGATATCTTGGTCCAAGTAGCGTTATGGCTTTCCAATATCTCGGGACTAAAATCATTCATATTCACCAAGGAATAGTAAGCTACGGAGATAACCCGCTCCCCTAGGTCACGCGATACATCTCCGTAAGCCCCTATTTGTTCCATAAAAAGATGCTCGATGCCCGTGCAATCGGTTAATACCCGTGATGCTGCTTCATCCACGCTTTCCCCGGATTTCACGAAGCCTCCCATAAGAGACCACTGTCCTTTCATCGGCTCGAACGAACGTTTGTATAATAAAACATTCAACTCCTTATTGTTAAACCCTAGAATGATACAATCTACGGCAACATAGAATTTTACTTCGTCTTGATAAAAAGCTGCTGACATCGTTTTATGGATTTTAAAGATTAACAGAGCTTGCGTGCTCCGTCGCTGATTACTACATTATATAATTTAGGTTCACGGCCAAACTTCTCTTTATAAGCGGAGAAGGCTTTCTTCACGAAATCGTCGTACAACTCATCCTTAACCAAGTTGATCGTACAACCGCCGAATCCTCCACCCATGACACGAGAACCCGTTACACCACATTCCTTGGCGATATCGTTCAAGAAATCCAGTTCCTCGCAGCTAACTTCATAAAGCTTGCTCATACCTTGATGCGTGCCGTACATCTTTTCGCCGACAGTCTCATAGTCGCCTTTCTCCAAAGCGGCACATACGTCGAGTACACGTTGGATTTCCTCGATAACATATTCGGCACGCATGTAATCCTCTGCGCTGACATCCGCTTTTACCTCGTTCAGCATCTCCATCGTAGCGTCACGTAAGAACTCTACTTCCGGATGGTTGCGGCGAATGGCGGCTACCACGTTCTCGCAGGATTTACGGCGTTTGTTGTAGGCTGAGGATGCCAACTCATGCTTAACGACCGAATCCAATAACACGAGTTTGTAACCAACCGGATTAAACGGATAATATTTATATTCCAAAGAACGGCAATCCAAGCGGATCAAACTTCCGGCCTTGCCGAATACGGAAGCGAATTGGTCCATGATACCGCAATTCACGCCACAATAATTATGTTCTGTAGCTTGACCGATCTTAGCCAACTCGAATTTATCGATATTCAATGAGAATAAGTCATTCAATGCGAAAGCATAAGTACTTTCCAATGCGGCGGAAGAAGACATTCCAGCGCCCAGAGGTACGTCTCCAGCGAATACGGTATCGAAACCTTGGATATTACCACCTCGTTTAATAATCTCCCGGCATACGCCAAAGATATATCTTGCCCAGCTTGCGGAAGGAGCGTCCTCCTCGGTCAAGCCAAATTCAGCGTAATCATTTAAGTCGATGGAGAACGCCCGGACTTTGCCCGTCCCATTCGGTTTGATCTCGGCGATCATCCCTTTATCTACAGCACCCGGAAAAACGAAACCTCCATTATAATCAGTGTGTTCACCGATCAAGTTAATACGTCCCGGGGATGTGTATAAGCTACCTTCGGTATTAAATAACTCTTTAAATTTAGTTCTGATTTTTTGTTGCATGATACTTAATTTGATTAAGGTAAATAATTGAATAAACAAGAAGAAATTACCCATTCAGATAACTCTGCCGGATAATTTCTTCTTTATCATATTATGTCCTGTCCTTATTATTCAACAGGAATGTCTTTGTTTACGTTCTTGCTACCGATCAAAGCGTAATATAGCAAATATGCCAATCCTAGGAATACCACCCAAAAGCTAGTAATGAAACCGCCAGCGTCGGCTACAGCTCCTTGGATCAACGGAAGAATACCTCCACCGCAAACCATCACCATGAAGATACCGGAAGCGGCTGCCGTATATTTACCTAAACCTTCTACTGCCAAGTTGAAGATACCACCCCACATGATGGAAGTACATAAACCACAAAGAGCCATGAACATGATTCCAACCGGAACCTCAACCATACCGAAAGAGATATCAGACAAGAATACAGGCATACTAACTTTAGTCGTAGCAGGGGCAAAGATAGCGATCAAGATAAAGATCATACCTACCGTGGCGGCTGATGACAACATCGCCTTACTAGAGATCTTAGCTCCGAAAGAGGCACCGAACAAACGTCCGATCATCATCAAGAACCAATATGTACCCACGATAGAACCGGCTACTGTAGGATCGATACCGATCTCAGAAGAAGTAGCGAACAAGTTCATGAAGTTAGGAATACCTACTTCGACACCCACATACAAGAAGATTGCGATGGCACCTAAAATGAAGTGACGGAAAGAAAGCGCGCTGTGCTTGTCCGGAGTCTTGGCTTCATTTTCCTTAACCATATGCGGTTCTGGAATTTGCATGCAGAACAATACGATAAATACGATGGCAAAGATACCCATAGCCAAGAACAATGCCGGGTTAGCGTCACTGATCTGAGCCTTGGCAGCGTCACCGATCAAATAACCAACCAATACCGGAACGATCGTAGCGCCGATAGAGTTTACGGAGCCGGCAACCTGAATTAATTGGTTACCTTTGTTTCCACCACCACCTAGCGTGTTCAACATCGGGTTTACTACGGTATTCAACATACACATAGAGAAACCGGACACGAAAGCACCTGTCAAATAAACAGCGTAGCTACCAGCCACACCGGAAAGATAAGAAATACCTACACCACAGAAACCTACGATGATCGCTAACAAAGCGGTTTTCTTGTAACCGATCTTCTGCAATAGCATACCGGCCGGAATACCCATGAAGGCATAGGCGATAAAGTTAGCCGCGTTACCCAGCTGCGACATGAAGTTGCTGGCAGCGAACTGGTTCTTAACGATGATACCGAATGGGTTCTGTAGACCCGTCACGAAAGATATCATGAAGAAGAGAGCCACCATCATGATAATAGGCAATGTGTAATTCTTTTTTGCTGTTGATTCCATTTCTTTTTTGTTGTTTTAGATTATTAGATTACTTAAATTATTCTCTTATTCTACACTGAATTTATAAATAGTAGTACTTTGGAAAACCTCGCCCGGGCGGAGTTCCGTTGTCGGATATTCCGGTTTGTTGGGGCTATCGGGGAAATGTTGGGTTTCCAGACATAAAGCGGCCCGTTCCGGGTAGCGTTGTCCGTTCTTACCTTCGAAATTCCCAGTCATCCAGTTACCTGTGTATAATTGCACGCCCGGTTGAGTCGTATAAGTTTCCATTACGATACCGGTCTTGGGGGAGGAGCAGCGAGCGCAGTAAGAAAGTTCGTTGTCCTCTTTATTTAATATGTACGTGTGGTCATATCCCTTACCGAATATAAGCTGTTCGAAATTGTCATTGATTCGTTCGCCTACCTCATGAGGAGTCCGGAAGTCCATCGGTGTACCTTCTACCTTCTCTTTAGGTCCGTACGGGATTGCCGTATTGTCTGTAGGCAGATAATAGTCGGCGTTGATCGTGAGAATATGGTCTCCTATATAAGGGTCTCCCGCACCGGATAGGTTAAAATAAGAATGATTGGTTAGATTCAAGACCGTAGGTTTGTCCGTAGAGGCTTGATAGGAGATAACGACCTCATTCTCATTTGTCAGATGATAAGTTACGGTTGTCTTTAGTTCTCCGGGGAAACCTTCCTCGCCATCGGCGGAGGTATATTTCAACTCAATGGTTTGCTCGTCTATTTGTTTGGCGTCCCATACGACCGCATTGAATCCCTTGATTCCGCCATGCAAGCTATTGGGGCCATTATTTATGGCTAATTTGTCATAAGTAATACCGTCGATCGTGAATTTTCCAGCGGCGATACGATTTCCATAACGACCGCAAATGGCACCGAAATAAGGTTCTTCTGATGTTAAGTACTCTTCAATCGAATTATGGCCAGTAACGACATCGGTCATTTTTCCGTTCTTATCCGGAACCATCAGTGAGACGATTTTCGCTCCATAATTCGTGATCGCTAGCTCTGCTCCAACCTTGTTACACAGGGTATAAAGCGCCGTTTCTTTCCCGTCAATTTGCTTGCTGAAGTTAGCAACAGACAAGCCCGACAGTGTATTTATGTTCTTCATGCGTATCAATATTATTGAAATTGCGTGTAAAAGTAACTTTCTTCTTTGTATTTATAACCTTTCTGAATAATGTTTTATAGCATGATTTTAGATTTGTCTACCAAAAATATATAATTATCGCTTGTTTATACGTCAAGTCCTTGATTCTTCTCTTAGGCTAAAAAAACAAAACAACTCTTGTCTTACCCCTGTTATTAGTAAAACAAAGATAGAAAGAAATTGTCCATGCGGTCGTCCTATAAATATATCATACTCATACTCTTTGTGCTTATGCCCGGCTTGCTTTATTCCCAATCTCAAGATTGGGTACGTAAGTCCATTTATCCGCAAGCGGATAGTGGTAAAAGCAAGATCTATAATTGGATGTGGGGGAGGCATTATCGTCACCTTTATACGATCCCGATCAGGGTTCCTTCGGCTACGATAGAAACGTTGGGGGGTGGGATGGATATCGTCGGGCAAGCGGAAGGGTTTCACGGATTATTGTTGGAGAATAAGCGTAAGCAATTGTATTTGCTAAAGCCCTTGGGTGGCTCTACAAGTTTCTTGGAGTCGAAGTTTTTCCGGGAAATATATAATAAGACTGATTTTAAGAATACATATTTGGATGAGTTCTTAGGAGATGCTTATACGATTATCAATCCCTATACCTTTTTGGTCGCAGATTATTTAGCGAAGTCCGCGGGATTGAGTTTTTCTCCCTCCCGTATTTACTATATTCCTTCCCACATACGGAAAGACACAGTTGCGGACGGCAGCGATATACAAGATAGGCTGGTCAATCTAATCAATGTTCCGGATATTAATTTAAGGTCTAATTTGTATACCACGGAAGACTTTCTAGACAGCCTTCAAGTGAGTAAAAACTATATGGCGGATCAAAATCTATACATTCGGGAACGTATTTTCGATATGTGGACCGGAGATTGGAATAAGACGAACGAAAACTGGGAGTGGCAGTCACATACCGTCAATGATAGCGTAATTTATACCCCGATCGTGATCGATAGGAATCATGCTTTCACGAAGGTGGACGGAGTATTGTTCAAGCAAATGTTGAAGATGTTATCGTTGGATTTTATCTGTAATTATGATAGCCTGATTTTAAAAGATACAAAGAAAATCAATAAGCTAGCTTTTGCGCTGGATATGGCGGTAGCAGGCCGCAGTGATGAGTCGGTTTGGATACGCCAAGCCCAAGAAATTCGGAGACAGATGACCGACTCTTTGATCGATAGCGCTTTTACTTATTTGCCGGAAGGTGTAAAACATGATGAGATAGAACTGATTAAACGAAAGTTGAAACGAAGGAGGCTAGAGCTGGAAGCGGTTGCCAGCCAATATTATCGCTTATTGCAACGTACGCCAGTGGTTGCCGGAACCAATCAATCCGATTATTTCTTGATCGAGCGGCAAGCGCCGGACCGGACTGTTTTACGGATTTATGATCCCGAGACCGGAGACTGTAGGTTGGAACAACAATTCTCCGGCAAGGAAACCAAGGAACTGTGGTTATATGGGCTTGCGGGAAACGATACGTTTGAAGTGAAGGGAAATACACGGAAAGATTTTCCGATATACTTGATCTCCGGAGAGGGGGAGAACCAATACCAATTGAATCATAACCGGAAAATACATGTCTACGATAAAGATTATAAATATGATTACCAAAAGATAAAATACCATAAGATATCTTTTACCCCGTGGGGAATATATGATTCGGATAAAGGTATTAGTTTGGGTACGTTCTTTACATATACGATGTATGGCTTTAAACGAGCCCCATTCACCTATCAGCATCGGATCGGGTATAATTATTTGAAAGGGTTCATGTATGCAGGTATCTTCCCTAATTATGATGGCCGGAGACGTTTATACCTAAATGCCTCCATTTCTTCACCCCGTAACTTCGAGAACTTCTTCGGATTTGGAAATAATACGGCGGGCTATAAAGAGGAGAAAAAGAATTATAACCGGGTGAAGCTCCGGACGTATATGTTTAATCCATCCTTCGAGATGGATTTGAGGAAAGAAGAGGTGATGACATTCTTTGGCTCTTTGGATATGTACAAGGCTAAACGTACGGATGATCGATATATTTATACGGTTTATGGAGAAGATCATCCTATTTTCCGCACGAATTATTTCGTAGGTCTTGGCGCTACTTACCGGATAACGAAACAGCCTTATTCGTGGCTTCCCCTATTGGAAACCGAATGGACGGCCGGATGGAAAATGAATTTGAAAAAGCCGGAACGTAATTTCCCCTATGCGCAGGGAAGCCTTTCATGGAACGTACGGTTCTCGGATCGTTTTACTTGGGCCTCCTTGATGAAGGGAACGGTATTATTCGATAATGACTATGAGTTCTATCAAGCCGCCACGATTGATTTAAGGGGATTCCGTGAGAACCGTTTTATCGGAAAGCAATCCTTTTACCAATACTCGGATTTACGCTTGGACATGGGAAAACTAAAGAATCCGTTCACTCCCTTAAAATATGGTCTATTCGCGGGCTTTGATTATGGGCGGGTCTGGTTTCCCGGTGAGCGTTCCCATAGTTGGCATACTTCCTATGGTGGCGGGATTTGGCTTACTTTCTTGAATAAGTTCACCACTAAATATTCTTGGTTCGGCTCGACGGATAGTTTCCGGTTCGCCTTTGAGTTGGGGCTTGGGTTTTGATATAGCCTCAAACCTACACGGGACTGATGAGGGAAATTCTCATCATGATAAGGAGGGTTATTGTCTATTTCTATATTTGTTCTTGTCTTCTGTCGTATGACCCGGTAAAAACGTGTACGTGTTTTCCGAAAAACATGTACGACTTTTGTGGAAAACATGTACGTGTTTTTTCAGAAATATAATCATGTTTTTAAGGATGATGATAATCAATGATTTACATATTCGTGTTATTTGCATGCTTATTGTTTGGATTTATTGAGTGAAAATCCATACATTTGCCTTTGATCAATTTTGTTCTTGTTATGAAGTGGTTAAAGGCAATGTTTTTGTGCATGGTCGTTTTTGCCGCATTGACTGTGGTCGCCAACGATTCTTTCTCCCAAAAGAAGGTACGGGTGTGTGCTTCTACATCTTTATTTTCAATAGCGAATAAAGAGCCGGCTGCTTTCATCTCTTTTCAAGAAATCATAACTCCTTTGACGTCTTTCTCCGCTTTTGGGGAGAAACTTTTGTACCTTATTGCCTCATTGACTTTTTTCCTCGCTTTGTTTACCCTGTCGGTAGCTTTGTTGTTTTACGAACGGAGGGTAAGTTATGTTCGATTAAAATCCGTCTTTTGGCAAGAACGATACTCTTGCTATGTGCTTTGTCGTATGCTGAATTAGACATGATTATGCCCTGTCTTCAAGGGCATAGAGGAGAGTTGTGTCAATTTATTTTATACGAAAAACAAGCGTATCATGAACTCTATATATCGAAATTTTATTATCACGTTGAAGGCAAATAAAATGGCGGCAACACTAAATATATGCGGCCTCGTAATCGCCTTTACTTTATTTAATAGCGTAGCTATCCGTACGGAATCCGAACGAACTTTTGATAAAATACACTCGAAAGCCGAGGTTATTTATCGATTGGATTGTGTAACGAGTAAAAGTCAATGGCCTACGCAAATCCTGCCTTTCGCCCAAGCATTTGCCTCGTCTTCTCCACATATATTGGTAAGTACGATCATAAATCCTTACGTAGGGGAAGTTTATTTTACGATCGGGAGGGACGAGATTCTCAAAGGTTATAAGGAACCGGTGATAACCTGTACTCCGGGGATCGTTTCTATATTTGACTTCCAATTGGTGGAAGGTTCACTAGATTGCTTAGATGATCCGGAGAAATGCCTTTTGCCGGAAAGTATGGTCCGGAAGATATTTGGCGAGTCATCGGCTATTGGTAAGGAGTTGCTTGCGGAAGAAGAGATTTGGAGCAAGGAACGAAAATCACTAGTCGTAGGAGGAGTTTATAAAGATTTCCCGGAAAACACACAATTGAATAATGCCATTTATACTTCTTTATCGTCGACTTATTGTATGGATGATTGGGATAACTGGATTTTCCTTTGTTATGTCCTTTTAGATGATCCGTCACAAAAAGATCTCATTTGCTCCCAGTTTAACCAAGCATTTCCCTTCAAGCAATACGAGAGGCTCCAAGAGGTACAGACCCGTTTGGTGAATTTATGCGATATTTATTATATGAATGATATGAATAGTGTTACTTACATAAAATCAGGGAATAAAAGACAAACGGATTTGTTGTTTAGCGCTTCGTTTCTAGTGGTATTGATAGCAGTGATTAATTTTATAAACTTTACAATGGCATTGGTTCCGGCAAGAATAAAAAGTATTAACATCCGCAAAATTCTAGGGGACTCGGTATGGCGGTTGCGTGGATTTCTTTGGTTAGAGTCTTTTCTTTTTGCGCTATTGTCTTATGCTATATCCTTGTTGCTGTTATTGGTTTATGAAGGTTGCATTGGAGGAGGCTTTCATATGAAGGGAATAGTTTTTTGGGGTGGATTATTTATGGCTTTGTGTGCGGGACTATTGGCCGGTGCATATCCGGCTATTTATGCGACTTCTATTCCTCAGCGAATCGTGCTGAATGGTTCTTTCGGTTTGTCTCCAAAGGGAAAAAGAATGCGGGAATGTCTGGTTGGTTTTCAGTATACGGTTTCAATTATATTGATCGTCCTGTCACTGTTTATTTATAAGCAGATAGAGACAATGCGGAGTCATTCCTTTGGTTTCGGGAATGATAATGTAGTTGTCGTAGAATTGAATAAGGAGATAACCGAGAAATATAAAGAGAATTTTACCAACCGTTTGCGTGGTTATGCGGGAATTGAGGATGTGGCTTTCGCCGCTAGTAAGATAGGAGCGACCAATGAGAATCGTGGCGGGGCCGCAGAGTTTAATGGAGAGACTATTTATTTTTATTATTTGAATGTATCACCTAATTTTTTATCCCTTATGGATATTACCGCGAACGAAGGGCGTGTCTCAAGGATGGAAGATGGGAGGAATAAAGAGTTGCTTTTGGTTTTTGACCAAAAAGCGAAAAGGCAATTAAACCTTCATGTGGGTGACCGTATGAAAACCTTTTGGGGGAATGATGCCCGGGTATTAGGATTTACGGATGAGGTGGTGATCGCTTCCACACATAAAGCATCGGAGCTGCTAGCTACTTATCCTGTCGCTTTTGTGACGAATGAGGAATTTTATATGCCTTACGCTTATATTAAGTTGATGCCGGGGGCTGATAAAGGAAATGTTTTACTTTATATTAGGGACATGCTCAGCGAACTTTCTCCTTCATGTTTATCCGATTTTGAGTTTTGCGATACATTTTCCCGGCATCTGTATGAAAAAGAAATCCAGTTTGGCGACCGGGTTATTTTATCCAGTGTTTTATCTATCTGGATGGCATTGGCAGGTATTTTAAGTCTGGTATTGTTTGATGTCCACTATCAGCGGCGAGAAATTGGTATAAGGCGGGTGTATGGATCTTTCGTGAGTGAGATACTATATCGTTTGAATAAAGTCTATTTAAAGGTCTTGCTCATTAGTTTTGTTATCTCGATTCCAGTTTCCTATTATTTTATGGAGAGATGGGCCAGTAATTTTATGGAGAAAGCCCCTGTCGGTTATTTGATTTATTTTGTCGCATTGCTAGGGATCAGTATCCTGACGGTAGGAGTGGTCACGTTCCAAAGTTGGAGGGCGGCGAATGAGAATCCGGTGGATATGTTATAGGCAACTTACATCGGCAACGAAGTTAACTTCATCGGCAAAGTATCTTAGGTTACTTTGCCGACGAACTTAAGATACTTTGCTGATGAAGCTAAGATACTTAGAACTTATTTCTTCAAGGCCTCCAAAACTTGAGGCATCATAGTACAGATATAATGTTCTTCTTTCGCTGTAAAGAAATTGCCATCGACTACGGAATCCTCATCTGTTGTTTGTCCTTTGCTAATGGCAGGCTTAGCCAACGGATGTACCGCTAGCGTCTTTCCTTCCGTGATTCCGGTGAAGTCGAAGAGCATAGCGGCAGCGCAATGTCCAATCATAATTTTACCCTTTTCCCCGAAATTCTTAATCACATCCATTAGATCGATATTGTATTGTTTGCTAGCGTTCTGCTGGAAAACAGGAACCGCATCGCCACAAGCGAATACCATTGCGTCGTATTCATCTTCATGCCCTTTTAAATTAGCGATCACATCGTCTACTGTCAAAGCTATGCCAGAGTTCGTTTTGATCTCTTTTGAATCGGCAACCGCATATACTTTATAAGTAATGCCATTCTCGAAAAATGATTCCAAATATTGGAACAAACCAAATCCATTTACTGGATTTACCGCTAAAACTGCTACTTTCTTTGCCATAATCGTAAATTATTAAGTGATACAATAGTTATTTTTCGTAAGTTTATTACTTTTGTGGTGTAAAAGTAAGTCCCTTTTTTAGAGAAAACAAGAAGGCACTTATAAATAAGGAACTTACATGGATGTAACCATTGTTGAGATTCAAGTAAATAGAAAAGGTTAAAAAATGAAAAACTTTCATCCGACAGGGAATTGCCCCGTAAGAGACGTATTGAGCCGGCTAGGAGATAAATGGTCTATGCTAGTGCTTATCACTTTAAGTGCTAACGGTACCATGCGTTTTAGTGATATCCATAAAACCATTGCGGATGTATCGCAACGTATGCTGACCGTAACCTTGCGCACGTTGGAATCGGATGGTCTGATCGAACGAAAGGTCTATGCGGAAGTTCCTCCCCGAGTAGAATACTGCTTAACGGAAAGAGGATTAAGTCTTATTCCCCATATCCAAGGCTTGGTGGATTGGGCGTTGCAGCAGATGAGTGGTATTATGGAAAGCCGGGTTTTACATACGTCATGACTTGCTCTGGCATTAATCTATCAGTGAGCTTTTTCTGCAAAAATATCTGCCAGCGACCGTTGGGTTAATTTACTCTCAATCCAAGCAAGGACATCAAATGTCTTTAAAAGTTGGCGTTCATATTTATCTTGTTCGATTTTTTGAATGTCTTTTTGGTATTGTAGCCAGCGTTTATTTCTAGCTTTCTCGTATGATGGAAGCGGATAGCCCTGTATAAACTTGAATATTAACTTTTCTGTGATATAAGTCTGTTTCTCGAAGCGGATGTTTCTTTTGATGGAAATAATTTCGTTCTTAAAGAAATCATAATTGCCTAATTCTGCTTGGAGTAAAAGATTTACCAATCTTGCTATCTTGTAAGAAGGAAATGCGCAAAATAACTTTCCCAAACTAAATATCTTTTTCATGTATTTGCGAGCTTGTACATAATCTTTCGTATACATGCCTAATACAGCGAAGCTTAGATATAACCGTAATTGAGACTCAAGTCCTAATGATGTTACTTTTTTTAGTAATTCATTTTCTTGCTTATCCCTTAGCTCTAAGGCCTGTTCAAAGTTTCCGGCTTGTAACAAGCTATTGGATTTGTAGATATATATCAAGGTTTTCAGATGTAAGATGAATTCAGTGGAGTACTCATTTTGTGTTAATTCTTCTAGTTTAGAAAGGAAAAAGGGAGTTTCATGATATAATCCGGCAATACATAAACTGTCTAAAATACCTTGTATGGCACTTAAATAGTAGATAGGAGGATTTAATATTAAATGTTGGTTGTCGTTAAATAAGTTGATAAGCTCTTGGTAATATCGGATAGCCGATTTATAATTGCCGGAGTTAAGATAATAAGTGGCTTGGAATAGCAAATGTAACTTTTGCGCTTCGAATCCTTGGTAGGAATTGTTTGCGATTAAATGGAGTTCGCTCAATACGAGATCGTTTAAATCCTCTTTTTGTTTGTCGGAACGGATATAGCCTTTGTTAATTAAACGGTGTTTAAGAATATCGTATAGCTGTGTATGTTGATTAAGGGTTCTTGCGTATTTTAATACTTCATTGATTTTCATTTGCTTGTTTACCAGCTGCTTTTCTGAGATTGTTTTAAAATCAAGAGCGCTTAAGTATTTCAGTTCCGTTCTCCGAATCAATAAAAGCAAGGAATCATTTTCATAAGTGATCGCTAATTTTTTTGCTTTATCTAATTCAATGAAAGCTTCATCAAATATTTCTCGTTCGAATAATACGCCAGCCTTTGATATATAATTGAAAATTCTTGTTTGGACATCCTGTTTTTCTCTTAGTCTAACTAAACATTCTAGAAGTACCCGATATAAATGTTTGACTGCGGTCTCGAAACTCTTCCCGTCTTGAATCTGACAAAAGCGTGTATACAGCTGTTCGGGAGACGTATTAGCGTCTATTAGATTAAAAAGGGTGAGGTATACCTTATCACCGTTTTGAAGGTTTGCGCAAAGATGGAAATATCTTTTCTCAGCTTTTGTCAAGGTGTTGACAAGCATTAATAATATGTATGTGTTATTCATGGACTTTTGATGTTATCAAGTGTTTGATATATAGTGAATATGAGAAATTGTATGATGCAAATATATCGATTTGGGTTTATCTACGATGAAGATTAATTGATGATTTTTATATTTTGGATCTTTTTATATTTGCGACATCGGTGAATGAATTTAAATTAACATGAAATCTGGTGTACCAAGCGGAATATATGATATTTTTGTTAAACGAATGATTAATAAGAGAAAAGCATGAAAGACTTACGGAATCATAATATATTGGTTGTTGGAAGTAGCAATACCGATATGGTCATAAAGACGAATCATCTCCCTCGTCCGGGAGAGACGGTATTGGGCGGAACATTTTTTATGAACCCGGGTGGGAAAGGAGCGAATCAAGCGGTTGCTGTTGCGCGGTTAGGGGGACAGGTCTCGTTTATTTGTAAAACAGGCAGTGATATATTCGGACATCAATCCCAGCAGCTATTTGAGGAAGAGGGGATTGATACTTCCTATATTTTCTCAGATCCGAAGAATCCATCTGGCGTAGCGTTGATTACGGTGGATGCTCATGCTGAAAACTGTATTGTGGTGGCCTCCGGAGCTAATGCTAATCTATTACCTTCTGATTTAGCGAAATCGGAAGAGGCGATAGAAAAAGCCGATTTGATTTTAATGCAATTGGAGATTCCTATGGATACTGTCGAGTTTGTCGCTAAGATGGCATCGAAGAAGAACAAACGGGTAATATTGAATCCGGCTCCAGCTCAAACTTTGTCGGCTACGTTACTCCGGCATCTGTATATGATTACCCCGAATGAGACAGAGGCAGAGATGATCTCTGGCGTGAAGATCACGGATGAGGTTTCCGCGAAGAAGGCTGCGCAAGTTATAATGGAGATGGGAGTACAGAACGTAATCGTTACTTTAGGCTCAAAAGGAGCTTTGATCTATTGTGATTCCATGGTAGATATGGTTCCTGCGATAAAAGTGGAAGCCGTTGATACTACTGCCGCCGGGGATATTTTCAACGGCGCTTTAACGGTGGCTTTGGCTGAGGGGCGGGATTTAAGGGAAGCCGTGAGATTCGCTTGCAAAGCTTCCGCCATTTCCGTGACTCGTGTGGGAGCGCAATCTTCCGCTCCTTATCGGAATGAGGTGGATATTTTTGATTAATCTATAAAAACAATCTAATAGTATGAAACAAACAGTATTTGCGATGATAGCGGGAGTCTCTTTATTTATAGGGGTGACCTCATGTTCCCAACAACCCTCGGCAAAGGATCAAACGACGGTGCCCGCTGAGTTTACGATTAGTAAAGAAAAGTTGATGGATAAGATTAAGGGAGGTTGGGCCGGACAAACCATAGGCTGTACGTATGGCGGTCCGACGGAGTTCAAATATAACGGAACGATGATTCAAGAATACGTACCGATCGTATGGCCGGACGGATATATCAAGTGGTGGTACGAGAATGTACCCGGATTGTACGATGATGTTTATATGGACCTTACATTCGTGGATGTCTTTGACCGGTTGGGATTGGACGCTCCTGTGGACTCATTCGCCATGGCGTTCGCTACGGCGGGATATACGTTATGGCATGCTAACCAGTCGGCACGTTATAATATTTTGCAAGGGATCATGCCTCCGGCGTCCGGCCATTGGCTGAATAACCCTCATGCGGATGATCTGGATTATCAGATCGAGGCGGACTATGCCGGACTGATGTCGCCGGGTATGCCGAATACGGCTTCCGAGATTTCTGATAAGATCGGGCATATCATGAATTACGGAGACGGTTGGTACGGCGGTGTGTATGTCGGGGCGATGTATTCGTTATCGTTTATCTCGGATGATATCGAGTTTATCGTGACCGAGGCGTTAAAGACGATACCGGAGCAAAGTACCTATTATAAATGTATGAGCGATGTGATCCGCTGGCATAAGGAATATCCGGACGATTGGAAACGCACTTGGTTTGAGTGTGAGAAGAAATGGAGCTCGGATATTGGTTGTCCGGATGGCGTTTTCGTTCCGTTCAATATCGATGCCGTGATCAATAGCGCATACATTCTTATCGGCTTGCTTTATGGTGAGGGAGATTTCTATAAGACATTGGATATCTCTACCCGTTGTGGACAAGATTCGGATTGCAACCCAGCCTCTGCGGGTGGTATCTTAGGAACAATCCTTGGTTATAGCCGTATACCGGATTATTGGATGAAGAACTTGAGAGAGGTGGAGAATATGGATTTTGCCTATACGACCATCTCATTGAATAAGACTTACCAAATGGGCTTCGATCAAGCGTTGCAAGTGATAGAGCGCAACGGCGGTTCCGTTTCAGGTGACGAGGTGACGATCAAATGCCAGCAACCTGTAGCCGTTCGTTACGAGAAGGCTTTCGAGGGTATGTATCCGATAGAGAAAGTGGCGGTTAATAAGAATTTGTCCGATGTAGGAGAACTTCCATTTGAGGGAACAGGCGCCGTATTCAAAGGCTTTGTGAACGCTAAAGATGATAAATACGTAGCGAAAGTAGAGATGTACCTAGATGGGGAGCTGGTTGAGACGGCGAACCTTCCGGCATCCTATACGACTCGTAGGAACGACCTGTTTTGGAAGTATCAGCTGCCCAAGGGAAAACATACGGCTACGTTTAAATGGCTAAATCCACGTAATGATGTCTCCGTACATTTCGGTGAGATACTGATTTACTCGGATGCTCCGAAAGAGATTGTTCACCAATAAAATTATAAAGATTATGAAGAAATCATTGTTTCTGATGGGCTTATTCGCCTTGTTTATCTCCTGTAAGGGGAATGTTTCTCAAACCGATAAGCCTCAACCGGTAAATCTTATTCTAGATACCGATTTAGGTCCGGACTATGATGATGTGGGCGCTATGGCCTTGATGCATGCCTTGGCGGATAGCGGTCAGGTAAATATTCTTGCGACTCTTTCCTCCAACCATGATGAGCGGGTGGTGCCTTGCATTGAGGTGCTGAATACTTATTTCAACCGTCCGGACATACCGGTAGGGGCACCAAAGAGCGAACCGGGGGCCTCCTTGACTACTTGGCATAAAACGAAGTGGACTGACGAGTTACCCGCTAACTATCCGCATCATACGGCGAAGACTTCCGACGCTCCGGATGCCCTGAAGGTGTATCGTAAGATTCTGAGCGAACAACCGGATACCAGCGTTGTTATTTGTACGATTGGTTTCTTCTCTAATTTAAGGGATTTGCTTCAATCGGGAGCTGATGAATATAGCGATCTCTCCGGAAAGGAATTAGTCGCCAAGAAAGTGAAACGTTTGGTTTCTATGGCGGGCCTGTTTCCGGAAGGTAAAGAATTCAATGTGTATTGCGATGTCCCTGCCTCTAAAGTCGTAGCGGAGGAATGGCCTACAGAGATTGTCTTTAGCGGTTTTGAGATCGGGAACGTAATCTTGACCGGAAAGAAACTGGTGCAAATGAACGTGGAGAACAGTCCTGTAAAAGATGCGTATGCCCTTTGTTTTGCGGAGGGAGACCCAGAAGGGCGCATGAGCTGGGATCATACGGCGGTATTGGTCGCTATAAAAGGTTATGAGCCTTATTTCGATGTAGAGCGAGGAACCTTTCATGTCGTAGATGATGAGGGGACTAACAATTGGGTGGCAAATCCCAATGGCCGTGATCTTCGTTTGATCGAGAAGATGCCGCCTACGGAGGTCGCTTCCTTGATAGAGAATTATATGATGCATCAACGATCTATTAAATAGTATTTTTATGTATATCGTACAAGATTATTCTTTAGCTGTCATATTCTGTGTCGTTACGATGCTTTGTTGGGGATCGTGGGGGAATACGCAGAAATTAGCCTCCAAGACTTGGAGATATGAGTTCTTCTATTGGGACTACGTGATTGGTGTCTTGCTCTTTTCTCTGATTTCCGGCTTTACCTTGGGTAGCATCGGGACGGAAGGACGCAGTTTCCTGCCGGATTTGGCGCAAGCGAACCTCGCTAGTTTAGGGAGTGCCTTTTTGGGCGGTATTATTTTTAATGCTGCCAATATCTTGTTGTCTGCGGCGATCGCCATTTGCGGATTGTCGGTTGCTTTTCCGGTTGGGATCGGATTAGCCTTGGTGCTAGGCGTATTGGTTAACTATTTCGGGGCGGCGAAGGGGGAACCAACTTATATCTTTATCGGTGTAGCTTTAATCACGGTCGCCATCATCTTGAATGGCCTGGCTTATAAGAAAGCCTTGGTCGGTACCAAGAAAGTATCGGGGAAGGGGATCCTTATATCGGTTGTGGCCGGCGTGATCATGGCCTTTTTCTATCGTTTTGTCGCCGCTTCCATGGATATGGAGAATTTCGCTTCTCCGGCACCCGGGAAGTTGACGCCTTATACCGCCGTATTTGTTTTTGCCATAGGAGTATTTGTTAGTAATTTCTTGTTTAACACATTGGCAATGAAACATCCGGTGGAAGGTAAGCCTGTCTCCATATGCGGTTATTTTAAGGGAAATATGAGTACGCACCTCGTGGGTGTATTGGGGGGTGTTATCTGGTGTATCGGTCAATCTTTCAGTATGATAGCGTCAGAGAAAGCGGGAGCGGCTATATCTTACGGATTGGGGCAAGGAGCCACGCTAGTCTCCGCTTTATGGGGCATCCTTATCTGGAAAGAGTTCAAGGGAGCACCAGCCATTTCCAATCGTCTGAATGTCGGGATGTTTATTTTATTCGTGATCGGACTTGGGTTTTTAATTTATGCGGGAGCTTAAATAACGTTATTTTTATTTATTCCGGAAAAAACATTACCTTTGTTCTTGTTTCTTGTTTATGGGAGTTTAATAACGAAAAAAGACGATCTATGAAAGAAGAAGGTGATGTATTCAAAAAGTTCCGTGATTCCTTCAGTAGGATGGAGGGACATTTCCATATACTAGAACAGCGTGTGCCGGTTGAACTTCAGATGGAGTATTTCAAATACTCGGAAAACGTACGGAAGGAAAACCGGCCTCCTCGTCCCTTATCGGAGGATGAGTGCGAGACCCTGTACAACACTTTGTTGACGGAGGAAACCAAGGACAAGACCGAGAAGAGATATCTGTTATCTCAATTGGCTACCTCGAAATCCGTCCGTGCGTACCGCTTGTTGGAGGAATACACCCAGCATCCGGACCCAGAAGTGACAGATTGGGCCTACATGGCTTTGATGGAGTCTCGTATCTCCTTAGAGTCCGATTTCTCCGACGAGAAACAAATTTATATCTCGACCGGCTTGGGAGGAAAAGGGGAGAAGCTGCGTTTCTATGTCTTGATGACGTCTAAAGGCAAGAAACCTTTCCAAGAATATCAGCGGCAGACAATCGAGCGGGAGTTCGCTTATTATCTGCCGAAAACGGACTGCGAGATCGAGCGTTTGACGATCGGTGAGCAGTATGTGGAGTTGGTGTTCTTGATCCCGGTGCGTACGGATATAAAAGCCACGTTGGATCGGGTGATCAATGAATGTAACCAATACGGCGATTTCCTCTCGAATGTTTTCACGATCACGAATGTCAAGGAATTGACAGCGGAGGAGGTTTCCGAGATTATAAATAAGAATGGAGACGATTAAGCAAGCTATTAAGTATGGTGTAGTCGGGTTGAGCAATACCTTGATAACGATGATCGTTATCTGGGTGATGATGAAACTCTTCGGATGCCGGGAAGGTTTATCTAACTTAACGGGATATGTGGCAGGCATATTAAACAGTTTCATCTGGAACAAGCAATGGACTTTCAAGGGAAGTTCCACCGGATGGACGAAAGGGGCGGTTCGGTTCACGATCGCTTTTATTATTTGTTATGCTTTACAGTACGGATTGGTACTGATCTTGAATTCCCGACTTACGATCGATCATTACTACAACCACTTGATTGGAATGGCTTTCTATACGGTGATTAATTTTTTAGTAAATAAGTTTTATACCTTTAAAGCTTAAAAGGCATGAAGAAGTTAGCGGTTATAGTCCCGTGTTACAACGAGGAAGCCGTGATCGAGGAATCGTATCGGCGTACGAAAGAGGTCTTGGTAAAGTTGCCGAACCCTACGGAGATTATCTATATAAATGATGGTAGTCAGGATAAGACACGTTCTTTGTTGGATCATATAGCCGCTACCGATCCTCATGTGAAGGTGATTCACTTCTCCCGGAATTTCGGTCATCAACCGGCGGTAACGGCGGGTATCAATAACTGTGACGCTGATTTGGCGATTATCATCGACGCCGATATGCAGGATCCGCCGGAATTGATTCCGGATCTGCTGGAAGTGCAGGAGAGAGAGAATGCTAACGTGGTTTATTGCGTCCGTAAGTCACGGGAAGGGGAGAGTCTTTTCAAGCTGTTCACCTCCAAGGCTTTTTACCGGGTGATGAATTATATGAGCGAGGTCCATTTCCCGCTGGATACGGGAGATTTCCGTTTAGTGGACCGGAAGGTGATGAATGAGTTCGACCGTTTTAAGGAACGGGGAAAATATATCCGTGGCTTGATAAGCTGGGTGGGCTTCCACCAAGTGCCGTTTTATTATGAGCGTGAGGCGCGTATCGCCGGCGAGACGAAATATCCGATTAGTAAGATGCTGAAATTCGCGTCGACGGCAATGCTTTATTTCTCGAAGAAGCCGTTGCGTTTGGCGACGAGTCTCGGGTTTATATCCGTATTGGTCGGTATAATCTTGGCGGTTTGGTTCACGTTGGGCAAGATCTATGGTTTTAGTAACGCCGAGGTTGGCTGGACTTCTATCATGACTTCCATTATCTTCTTTGGAGGTGTACAGTTATTGACGGTCGGCGTGTTAGGGCAATATGTCGGTATCCTCTTTGACGAGATCAAGGCCCGTCCCGAATACATTATTGACGAGAAGAAAAACTATTAAAAAACATCGGAGGCGAAATAAGCCGTTTCTCTATGATCTGAATTCTGTTCCATGATAAATGTCTTTTCATGATATACTCGTGAATGTAACATAAACAATTCGATATCCAGATAGTTTATACATAGAAGAGATTAATAAAACTTATGTGTCATGAAGTATAGAATAGAGAAAGATACCTTAGGTGAGGTGGAAGTGCCGGCGGACGTTTATTATGGGCCGCAAACACAACGGAGCGTGAATAATTTCAAGATCGCCACCGATATTAGCCGGATGCCCGAAGAGGTGATAGAGGCGTTCGCTTACTTGAAAAAAGGAGCGGCTTTGGCTAATAAAGACGCCGGTGTCTTGTCTCCGGAGAAATGCGAGTTGATCGGTAAGGTATGCGACGAGATCTTGGCGGGTAAATTAAATGACTCCTTCCCCTTGATCGTATGGCAAACGGGGAGCGGGACCCAGACGAATATGAATGTCAATGAGGTGATCGCCAACCGGGCACATGTGCTGAGCGGAGGAAAGCTAACGGATAAGGAGAAAGTGCTGCTTCCGAACGATGACGTGAATAAATCGCAATCCTCCAATGATACGTTTCCTTCCGCTATGCATATTGCCGCCTATAAGGTGATAGCGGAGGTGACGATCCCGGGATTGGAGAGTCTGTATCGTGCGTTGGCGCTAAAAAGTGAGGAGTTCATGAAGATCGTGAAGATCGGGAGGACTCATTTTATGGATGCCACTCCATTGACATTGGGGCAAGAGTTCAGTGGCTATGCGGCTCAATTAGAATATGGTATACGGAAAGTAAAGGATTCCCTATCGCATATCTCCGAATTGGCTTTAGGAGGTACGGCGGTTGGGACCGGTATTAACGCCCCGGTCAATTATGACGAGTGTGTCGCTAAGAAGATATCAGAGTTGACTGGGCTTCCTTTTGTAACCGCTCCGAATAAATTCGAGGCCCTAGCTACCCATGATGCCTTGGTTGAGGCGCATGGAGCCTTGAAATCCGTAGCGGTCAGCTTAATGAAGATCGCAAACGATATACGAATGTTGGGCTCAGGTCCTCGTGCCGGTATCGGTGAGATCCATTTGCCGGAGAACGAGCCGGGTTCCTCCATCATGCCGGGAAAGGTGAATCCTACGCAATGCGAGTCATTGACGATGATCGCCGCTCAAGTAATGGGTAACGACGTGACAATCTCGATAGCCGGCTCCAACGGGCAGTTCGAGTTGAACGTATTTAAGCCGGTGATTATCTCGAACTTCTTGCAAAGCGCCCGCTTGATCGGTGACGGTTGCCTGAATTTCAGCGAACATTGCGTAAAAGGCATTACCCCGGTGAACGAAAACATCAAACGCCATCTGGATAGCTCCTTAATGCTGGTTACCGCCTTGAATCCGAAAATAGGATATTACAAGGCCGCCGCTATCGCCCAGAAAGCCTATCAAGAAAATAAGACTTTGCGGGAGGCGGCTATCGAGTCCGGTTATGTGACCGCCGAGGAGTTTGATCGTTGGGTAGACCCGTCCAAGATGGTAGGAAAGATTGAGTAGTGTCAAAACTGCTACATCTTCTCCCAAAAATGAAACAAAGAGTTAAGATGATAATGGATATTTTTGTACCGTTATCATTTTAATTCTTTGTATTATGAAGAGCACACGATGTATTTTGTCTATAATCTTAGGGTTGCTGGCCGGATGGCTACCTCTGGGTGCGGTTACCGTATTGAAGAACCTACAGGTTGAGTATCAAACCAATCCACTGGGAATTGATGTCAGTCAGCCACGTTTTAACTGGCAGATGGAGTCCGATCGCTATGGGGCCTGTGGGCAGGCTTATCGGTTATGGGTGGCCGATAGTCCGGAGCAATTGGCTGCCGGGCGTTATATCTATGATTCGGGAAAGGTTCTTTCCGGGGAATCGGTCGGCGTAGTTTATCAAGGAAAAGCATTACAACCTTCCACTCGCTATTATTGGAAAGTTTCCGTATGGGATGAATCGGGAACGGAAATTACCTCCA
Organism: Parabacteroides distasonis ATCC 8503; assembly: GCF_000012845.1. Taxonomy (NCBI): domain Bacteria; kingdom Pseudomonadati; phylum Bacteroidota; class Bacteroidia; order Bacteroidales; family Tannerellaceae; genus Parabacteroides; species Parabacteroides distasonis. The sequence continues at coordinate 1,949,626 of NC_009615.1, read as the reverse complement.
CCGAGCCTGCGTGGTTCGAGACCGGTCTTCTGGGTTCCGGATGGAGTGGCGCCCGTTGGATCGGCTCGTCGGAGACACAACTCTCCAAATATCGCTCGCATTATGTGATCGACTATGATGTGCGGGTGGCCGAGGGTAATGATAAAGCCGCATTTGTCTTTGGGGCGAGGGACGCTGATAATTATGTGTCTGCTGAACTGGACTTGAATGGTTCGGGGGACGCCCGTTTCATCTTACGCCATACCACGGATGGAAAAACGACGCAAGACGCCTCGGAGAGTCTGGCCTCCATCATCCCAGCCTCGGATAAGCATAAGGCGCATCATATCCGGTTGAAGGTGACGACGGCCCAATATGCCTTGAAATATTTCGTGGATATAGAGATCGATGGAAAGACCTTGGTGAATTCCTCTTTGACTCCCGAGGAGAAAGAACGGAAGAGCCGTGGTGATTTCTGGGGAGGCAAGGAAGGGGCTTTCACCGTGTATCCTTATCCGGATGGAGAGTTGGTTTATCATTGCCGTTTGTACGCGATCGGTTTCCTGCAACCTAAAGGGCAGACCGCTACATTCTCCAACTTGTGTATCAGCGAGGATACGTGGAATACGCTTCTGTACAATCCTGCCGAGACTTATGTGGAGAAAGGGGAGGGAAAGCTCAATGTCTGGTATCCGGGCGAGAACGTATCCGCTCCCATGCTCCGGAAAGCGATAAAGATAGAGAAACCGGTCAAGAGCGCCCGTTTATACGCTACCGCTAGGGGTGTCTACGAGTTCTCGGTGAACGGGCAGAAGGTTGGAAAGGATTATCTGAATCCGGGTTGGACGGATTACCGTTACCGTATCATGTATAATACGTATGATATAACGGATTTGCTACGACCGGGCGATAATGGTATCGGGGCGATGTTGGGCGCCGGATGGTGGAGCGAGCATAGCGGTTTCCTTACCGGTTGGCAGGATCAATACGGAACCCGCCAGTCCTTATTGGGAAAGATCGTGATCGAGTATGCCGACGGTACTCGTGAGACGATCGTTACGAATGATAGCTGGAAATGTTATGACCGGGGACCGATCACTTTTAACGGCCTTCAGAATGGAGAGGAATATGATGCCCGGAAAGAGGTGAACGGCTGGGATGCTCCGGGTTTTGATGACTCGTCATGGAAACCGGCGACCTTATTCGCCGCTCCTCCGGTAAATGTGGAGATCCAAGGATATGTAGGCAGCCCGATACAAAATAATGTGACCCTGACCGCTCAGTCCATGGTAGAGCCTATTCCCGGCGTCTATGTCTATGATATGGGGCAGAATATGGTCGGTGTTCCCCGTCTGACTTTCAAGGGAAAGGCCGGACAGGAAATCACGATCCGTTTCGGGGAGATGAATTATCCGGAAACGATCCCTACCAAACCTGTCGCCCCGTACACGATCGCGATGTATAAGGAGAAGAAAGGGCAAGTCTATACGGATAATTACCGGAGCGCCCTTTCCACGGATCGTTATATCCTGAGAGGGGATGCGGCGGGTGAGACGTATGAGCCTCGCTTTACGTTCCATGGTTTCCGTTACGTGGAGATTCACGGGTTGGAGAGGCCGTTACCCTTGGAGGCGGTGAAAGGGATCGTGCTGGAATCTATCGGTGCGCGGACGAGCGGTTATGAGACGTCGGACGAGCGTGTCAACCGTTTGTTCAGCAATATCATTTGGGGCCAACGGGGTAATTTCCTGTCGGTTCCGACCGATTGCCCGCAACGGGATGAGCGTATGGGCTGGACAGGGGATGCGCAGGTATTTGCTCGTACGGCTACTTATAATATGAATGTCGATCCGTTTTACACCCGTTGGCTCTACTCGGTCCGGGATAATCAAGGAGATGACGGTAGTTACGCGAACTATATACCCGTGGTCGGTTTCCCTCCACACGGCGCGGAGGATGGCGGAGGTGCCATGGGATGGATGGAAGCCGGCGTGATCGTACCGTGGCAAATGTATCAACAATACGGAGACGTGCGTATTCTGGAGCAACATTACGCTTCCATGGTCGCTTATATGGATTATTTGGAGCGTCGTGCCGTACGCTATGTACAGCCCTTCGGTGGTTTCGGCGATTGGCTGGCTATCGAG
>NC_009615.1:0-145000 GCF_000012845.1 Parabacteroides distasonis ATCC 8503 | reverse complement strand
CCCCGACTTGGCGCCCTGTTCAGACTCGCTTTCGCTTCGGCTCCGTACCTTAGGTACTTAACCTTGCCGGGGAAGGTAACTCGTAGGTTCATTATGCAAAAGGCACGCCGTCACGTCATTACGACGCTCCGACCGCTTGTAGGCAGACGGGTTCAGGGTCTATTTCACTCCCCTGCTCGGGGTTCTTTTCACCTTTCCCTCACGGTACTGGTTCGCTATCGGTCTCTCGGGAGTATTTAGCCTTACGGGATGGGCCCCGCTAATTCACGCAAGATTTCTCGTGCCCCGCGCTACTCAGGATGCCACTAGGCTTCGTAAGGGAGTCATGTACCGGGCTTTCACCGTCTATGGCCGACTTTTCCAAGTCGTTCCATTTCCCTTCCTTCTTGCCACGTCGTGGTCCTACAACCCCCGTGTCGCCTAGACGACATGGGTTTGGGCTCTTCCGTGTTCGCTCGCCACTACTTACGGAATCATTGTTTATTTTCTCCTCCTATGGGTACTTAGATGTTTCAGTTCCCCACGTTCGCCTCCCTTACGGGATGGCAGGCCTTCAGCCTGCCGGGTTGCCCCATTCGGATATCCCGGGATCAACGGCTATTTGCGCCTCCCCCGAGCTTTTCGCAGCTTATCACGTCCTTCGTCGCCTCCGAGAGCCAAGGCATCCACCGTCTGCCCTTGCTTACTTTCTCTCACCTCGTACTTTACGTACGGGTTGATATATCTTAAGCTCGCTCTACTTGTTTCTTCTTTTTGATGTCCAACATGTCAAAGATCCTCTTTCCCTCGCGGGATGTGTGGAGAATAACGGATTCGAACCGTTGACCCTCTGCGTGCAAAGCAGATGCTCTAGCCAGCTGAGCTAATCCCCCTCATTCGGAGTAGTCCCAGGCAGAGTTGAACTGCCGACCTCTACATTATCAGTGTAGCGCTCTAACCAACTGAGCTATAGGACTGTCAACTTTGCCAAGACTTACGTCCCAGCTTCATCTTTTTCTCTCCGACCGGCCTTCCGGTCATTGATCTATATAATAAACATAATCTCAACAGCAGCACAAGGGATCAATACCTCGTATGACCTCGGTACGGAATCCTGAAGCTCCAGAAAGGAGGTGTTCCAGCCGCACCTTCCGGTACGGCTACCTTGTTACGACTTAGCCCCAGTCACCAGTTTTACCCTAGGCCGATCCTTTCGGTTACGGACTTCAGGTACCCCCGGCTCCCATGGCTTGACGGGCGGTGTGTACAAGGCCCGGGAACGTATTCACCGCGCCATGGCTGATGCGCGATTACTAGCGAATCCAGCTTCACGGAGTCGGGTTGCAGACTCCGATCCGAACTGAGACGTGGTTTGGGGATTCGCTCCCTGTCGCCAGGTGGCCTCCCTTTGTCCACGCCATTGTAACACGTGTGTCGCCCCGGATGTAAGGGCCGTGCTGATTTGACGTCATCCCCGCCTTCCTCGCAGCTTACGCTGGCAGTCCCACCAGAGTCCTCAGCCTAACCTGTTAGTAACTAGTGGCAAGGGTTGCGCTCGTTATGGCACTTAAGCCGACACCTCACGGCACGAGCTGACGACAACCATGCAGCACCTCGCAAACGGCTATTGCTAGAAAAGGTGTTTCCACCTCGGTCCGAATGCGTTCAAACCCGGGTAAGGTTCCTCGCGTATCATCGAATTAAACCACATGTTCCTCCGCTTGTGCGGGCCCCCGTCAATTCCTTTGAGTTTCACCGTTGCCGGCGTACTCCCCAGGTGGATCACTTAACGCTTTCGCTGTGCCGCTTACAGTGTATCGCAAACAGCTAGTGATCATCGTTTACTGCGTGGACTACCAGGGTATCTAATCCTGTTTGATCCCCACGCTTTCGTGCATCAGCGTCAGTAATGGCTTGGCAGGCTGCCTTCGCAATCGGGGTTCTGCGTGATATCTATGCATTTCACCGCTACACCACGCATTCCGCCTGCCTCAAACATACTCAAGCCCCCCAGTTTCAACGGCAATTCTATGGTTGAGCCACAGACTTTCACCGCTGACTTAAAAGGCCGCCTACGCACCCTTTAAACCCAATAAATCCGGATAACGCTCGGATCCTCCGTATTACCGCGGCTGCTGGCACGGAGTTAGCCGATCCTTATTCATAAGGTACATACAAAACGGGACACGTCCCGCACTTTATTCCCTTATAAAAGAGGTTTACGATCCATAGAACCTTCATCCCTCACGCGACTTGGCTGGTTCAGCCTCTCGGCCATTGACCAATATTCCTCACTGCTGCCTCCCGTAGGAGTTTGGTCCGTGTCTCAGTACCAATGTGGGGGACCTTCCTCTCAGAACCCCTATCCATCGTCGGTTTGGTGGGCCGTTACCCCGCCAACTGCCTAATGGAACGCATGCCTATCTATCAGCGATGAATCTTTAGCAAATATTCCCATGCGGGATCCCTGCTTCATGCGGTATTAGTCCGACTTTCGCCGGGTTATCCCCCTCTGATAGGCAAGTTGCATACGCGTTACTCACCCGTGCGCCGGTCGCCGGCGGTGTATTGCTACACCCCGCTGCCCCTCGACTTGCATGTGTTAAGCCTGTCGCTAGCGTTCATCCTGAGCCAGGATCAAACTCTTCGTTGTTTAAATTGTTTCTTAATATCCTCGCTCCGGAATCCGTTTATCGTAGTCCAAAGTCATACTTCTTTTGACGGTATCGATCCGGAAAATTTCTTTTCCTAATACTTGTACTACTTGTTGAATTATGTAAATCTCTCAAAGAACCCTCTCGCTATCGTTTCTCGATTGCGGCTGCAAAGGTAAGGACTTTTTCTTAACCTCCAAATTTTTCGGTGAAAAATTTTCAAGTTTTTTTTCTCAAGCCAATCTCCGGGCGGTTGGAAATTATCGCTTGGCCCAGCCAACCTCATCCCCTACCCAAGGATACCTCCACGTTTCCATCATTTCTGAAGCGCCGTTCTCTCTCGAATGCGGGTGCAAAAGTAATGCTATAAAACATACGGTCCAAATTTATCGGGCATTATTTTTTAGGCTTTTTTTCAAGGCTTAACAAGTTATATAATGTACGTACGATAAAACACAATATATAGTATCCTTTTTTCCAAAATCCACTCATACCCCCTCCTCTTTAAATAAAATCTGTTTTCTGTTCACCCCATGTTTTTTTAATGAAAGATGTATGAATCCCTTCGTACGATAAAGGATCGCCTGATCAAAATTCAGGCGGCTTGCCACCAAGTCCTCCAATAGTCGGTTGCGGTCCACCGTGTAAATGTCTACCGCCTCCCCCTTCATATGTTGCGAGCTAGGGGCACCTCCCACCAATCGGTTTAACTCTTCGCTTCGATAGCCACTCATGATATACATAGGCTGTCGATGATATATACGCAAAGGTTCCAACAACCGCACCATTAGATTCCGTATCGCCGGTATTACCTCCGAAGGCAACGCATTATTAAGTCCAAGTTCCACCGCCATCGCACTATAAACAAACTCGTCCATACGAAAATGCTCTGTCAATCTCTTCTCATCCTTTTCCATCTTAACTCAAATTTTCAATCCTTAATTTTCAATTTATAAGAGTAGTCCACCCCAAACAGCGCGCCGGCAAACGTGCAGATCTCCCCAAATGCGACCAGTACGCTGTTATCTATCTCACCGGAAGGAGCCACCCAAAAACCACAGAACACTAAGGTAAGGCCGGCCACGCAAAGTAGCACGGCCATTACCAGTTGCACGTTAAATCTCACTCGGGCTATCACTATCAGAGCCACCAGCCTCCGCAGTGGTACCATCTTGGGAGATCCGTGAGTACTCCAGTGTCTTCTTCGTATCCTTCAACTCACCTCCCGGAGTGAAAATGATACGCGGCGGGCGCAGCATACTCGAATTGAAATCCTTTTTATCTGTTACACCATCACTGCTCACCGAGATCCGAAAACTCCCGAAATCGCCGAGCCTTACGATACGCCCCTCCTGAAGCTCCATATCCAACACGAAATTAAGGTTATCCAATACCGCCTTCACATCTGCCGACGACACCGTACTACGTGCCGAGATCAACTTACATAGCGTTTTCATACTAGAGGTACCATTCGTTTTCGACACCGCATAAAACTTTTTCTCTGAATCCTTCTCGCCCGGCTTCGACGGACGCAACACCAACTTAAAACCTTGTGCCATATCTTTTAATTTTTATGGTTATATACCCCTTATGGAGCACGACACAAAGGTAAGATGGCCCAGAAGAGACGAACGTTCGTAGTTTTATCCATCAAACAAGTAATATTCAACTAATTAAAAATAAAAAAAACCAAAAATACCTCTTTTCAAAGACAATAAAAACCTGCTATTCTTAACTAACATTCAAATCCATATCTCTTTTAAAACTCATCCGTCACCTCCCTCTTTCCAGCGAGCACCAAGACTGCTTCCGCAGAATGCCCCGCCTCTCGCAAATGAGAAGCCAAGCCACGCACCGAGCCCAGATAATCAAACCCCATCAACAGGCAAGAGGCTATTTCCAAGGAGGAAGGGGGAGTCTCACGATCCGTAAACTCCACAAGCTTCACTAGCTCCAACAAGAGTTCCGGACGAAATGGGGAATACAACAAATCACCACGCACCGTATACTTACGTATATAACACCGTTCGCACTCCCGGTCATGCTCCATATACTTCCGGATAAATTTACGGTACGCCCCGGGCATCTTCCTATAATAATCCCCATATCCCAAACTACACACATCCATTTTCCAAGACTCCCGCTCATCCGGCCCCAACGTTACCAAGAATGCGTCAAAATTCTTCACCGTGGGCTTATGCCCCAATCTCTCTCTCAAACGCTCATAGATCTTTTTCATCATGCGAACGCAGGGGGAATGTTTATCCCTGCGCCGCATATGGCCGGACACCGTACTTACATACGGATTTTCAAATACATATATAAAAACAGAACCGGCCTTCTAAATCCCTTTACGGGAAAAGAAGACCGGTACAAAACCTTGACCTTATATCGATTCTACAAAATCTCTATCATCCTATCTTTTCATCACAAAACCTACATGGTTCTTTCTCTTTTCTTGCAAATGCCTCTGGGGAGGCTCTTCTTTTTTGACGCTATATTTAAATCAACATTAATAGCATAGGCCCTCACGGATAAATCCATAATTTACTTTTTATTTCGCTCTATTCATCCAACACCTCATATTTAGAATGCTGGCTCTTGAACTCAGGAACAATCTCCTTCATCCGCTTCACGATCTGCATATCCCCCTCCACGGCACAAGCATGTACCAAGGCATCAATCCGCAGATTGGCGTCAGCATAGTCATACGCACGGACTTGGGCGATCTTGATCTTCGGATGAAAAGTAGGCTTGGAGGTCTCCTCCTCATTGAGTACCTCCTCATACAACTTCTCCCCGTCTCGCAATCCCGTGAACCGGATCTCGATTCCCTTCACCCCGCTCAGACGAATCATCCGCTCAGCCAGATCCACGATCCGTACAGGTTTACCCATATCGAACACGAAGATCTCTCCCCCATTACCCATCGTACCGGCCTCTAGGACCAGCTTACAAGCCTCCGGTATCAGCATGAAGAAACGAATGATATCCTTGTGCGTCACCGTCACCGGACCGCCCCGCTTGATCTGCTCCTTGAATAACGGGATCACGGAACCATTCGATCCCAGCACATTGCCGAAACGAGTCGTCACGAATTGCGTGCGACCGCTCACCTTCCCATCCTTGATGGCTTGATCCAAGCTCTGCACGTAGATCTCGCAAATACGTTTCGAGCAGCCCATCACGTTCGTGGGATTCACCGCTTTGTCGGTCGATACCATAACGAACTTCCTCGTGCCATATTTCACCGCCAAGTCTGCGATCACCCGGGTACCGTCCACGTTGTTGCGGACACTCTCCTCCGGATTATCCTCCATCATAGGTACATGCTTGTAAGCCGCGGCATGAAACACGTAATCCGGACGATGCTCCTCGAACAGCTCCTCCATGCGTTCACGCACACAAATATCGCTCACAACCGTATAGGATTCTATATCCGGCCACCCACGAGCCATCATCAAGCGGACATCGTGTAAGGGAGTCTCCGCCTGATCTATCAAGACCATACGTTCCGGGGCGAACTGGGCTACCTGCCGCACGATCTCGCTACCGATACTCCCGGCGGCTCCTGTTATCAGAATCCGCTTACCGGTAAGCTGCTTCCTCACAGCCTCCAAGTCTATCTCGATCTTATCACGGGGCAATAAATCCTCTATATTCACCTCCCTCAGCTGGGTATGGCTCAAGTCGCTCCTCCCGTCCCACTCTTGGGCGGCAGGAGTCATATAGATCTTTATATTTGCCTTGATCAGCCTATCCACCATCTCCTGATTATTCCGGATCGCCTCAACCTTTAAGGGAGATACCAACAAAACATCGGCTTGCAGCCTTCTCATCACACCAATCAAATCCTCGTTATTCGGATAAACCTTGACTCCCATTAAATACCGATTCCCTATCTCTGTCAGATCCGAGATAAACCCTGCCAGTACAAACCGGGCCGGATCTTGATTCTGGATACTCTTCGCCAAACTCACCCCACCTTGCTTCACGCCATAGATAAAGGCTCGTTCCGCCTTAGCCACACGAAAAGTACTTACATAAAAATATTTCACGAACACACGCATCATCCACATCAAGCTCATAGCCAACAACGCAGAGAGAATCAGATCCCGTTTACGGATATACATCAAATAAGGAGAGCATTCATTCTTCAAACTGTTCTTTTGAATATTAAAAAACAATATCCTCAAATTGGTCTATAAGACCAATACGTTTTCTTTTTGATTATGCATCTTTACAATCTCACACTACTTGGTATATTCACTACCCGATCCGCAAACCAGATGGTGTTCTCCAATCCATCATTCTCGCATTTCTCAAACATCGGCAAGCGGTTCATCAATTCCCAAATGGGACGTGTCATGATTCCATGGTCGTTGGTATATTCCAAAAATTCAAGTTGCGCCTTCTTATCTCTCAGGATGACCACATTCAACCAATAATTGGAATAACTATCCTCCGGCTCCTCGAAGAAATCAATATCCGGTATATCCTTAAAGAAGTCCGCATATTCCTGAGCCACTTTCCGCTTGCTGGCCACAAACTCATCCAAATGCTCCAACTGGGCACAACCAAGAGCCGCATTGATGTTTGGCATACGATAGTTATAACCTATATGATCATGACAGAACTCCCAGCGGTGAGGAACCTTTGCCTGAGTCGTGATGTGCTTGGCCAGCTTACCCATTTCCTCGTCTTGGAATAACATCATCCCACCGCCTCCGGTCGTAATGGTCTTGTTCCCGTTGAAACTAATGGCCCCAACCTTACCGAAGATACCGGTATGTCGTCCCTTATAAAGGCTTCCGATACTTTCCGCCGCATCTTCCACCAGTTCTATATGCCACTCCCGGCAAACATCCACCAACTCATCCAGCTTAACCGGATGTCCGAAAGTATGCATAGGAACACATGCTTTCACCCGTCTGCCCGTACGCTTGTTATGACAAACACCATTCTTTAACTTTGCGTTCTTCTCTAACCAAACTCGCAACGCTTGGGGAGAAAGTCCCATCGTCTCCCGATCCACGTCAATAAAAACAGGGTGAGCGCCGATATAGCTAAGCGCATTACAAGTAGCGACGAAGGTCAAGGCTTGGGTAAGCACCTCGTCATCCCGCTCAACCCCGACAAGAAGCAAAGACATATGGAGAGCGTTCGTTCCACTGACACAGACCACCGCTTTCTTAGCCCCTGTATAACGGGCCATCTCCTCCTCGAAACGGTCTACGAATTTGCCAACGCTTGAGACAAATGTCGTATCAATACATTCGTTCAGGTATTTCTTCTCATTACCTATGAACTTAGGCACACTCAAGGGAACGAACTCCAAGCTGCCATACATCTCGTGGATAAAGTCCACGACTCTCGCATAATCAGACATATCTTGATTCCTTACATTTTTTGATCCAGATTTTTCCCCTTCTCCTCATGTTCGAAATGAGGGATGAAACGTTGGATAGCCTTCACGACCTCCTCTTTCGTGAAAGAGGGACTGGCGAAGATGGATTCCAATTCAACGAAGAACGCATCGATCTCCTTCAACGGCCGTTTTTGTACCTCCTCTATAACTCCAAGGCTACTAAAGCGATCCATGTTCAATCTCTCGCCCGGGACATAGAATTCCTCGTATGCCTTTTCACCGGTCGTATCCGAGCCAAAATAAACGACAGGATATTCCTTATTGTCGAATGGCATATCCGCAGCAAAGTGTTTTGCTTCTTCATCCGAAGAAAAGACTTTCTTTTGACATCCCATTGACTCGACATACTTATCGCATATGGAAGAGAAAGTTAGCATCTGCTCCTCCCCCAGTTTCGGGAAAAAGATCTCACCATTACGGCCAAGGACACAGGCTAACATACAAATCTGGCCGGATTCCTCTGGCGAGACGAAATAACGCTTCACGTCATTCGGAGCTGCAAGAGGCTGTTTCTTCATGACACGGTGTATCCATCCATTGGGCAATGAGCCATTCGAAAAAGCGACATTCGCAAAACGGGCGGTAGTGACCTTAAACCTCGAGGTATAGGCCATTATCATATCTTCCATAATCCGTTTACTCGCTCCCATGATGTTCACAGGGTTTGCGGCCTTGTCAGTCGAGACACAAAAGAAATGCTTGGGAGGGTAAACGGAGAGAAGATCAAGAAAGCGTTTTGCTTTTATATCATTGTTCTCAATGAGTGCTTGCACGCTATATTTGTCCTTCTCGCTGCGCACATGCTTGTGGGCCGAGAAATTTGCGACAATGTCAAATCCCTTCTCCTCACGGAAAATACGCTCAAAGATAGGATCGGCAAAACTCAACGTATAAGCTCTATATTCTTCCGGGACATACATTCCTTCAGTGCTGCGGAGATCGCGGGTAAGTTCTGCCAGTCCATTCTCATTCAAATCTACCACCACCAATTTGGATGGCTTGAAAGGGAGCATCGCTTTTATAAAAGATGAACCGATAGACCCAGCTCCTCCTATCACTAAAAGACTTTTTCCTTCAATCTCTTTTGAAAGAGTCTCTCTATTATTCTCAATATCGGCGGCAAACATACTTTCCGCACGATGAGTTACGTTGTCCGCTATAAAATTACCTAGGTTTAGCATCATGATATATATAGTAAACGTCCGAAAATTGTTATTTTTATGATTAGTTATAAAGGGTACAGTACTACTATTTTCTTGAGGATGCCTCGAAACCATAGCCATAGCCGTAGCCATAACCGTATCCCTTGCCGTAGCCGTATTTCTTGCCGTAGCCGTATTTCTTGCCGTAACCATAACCGTAGCTGTTCTTGCGCTTCGTCATGTCCAAGCCATTGATCACCGTCGCGAGCTTCGGGAACTTTCGCTCACGCCGCAACACGTTGATGTAGCTGAAACCGGCCTTCGGTGTCACGTCCGCACGGCAGACGTACACGCACATGTCGGCCACACGGCCGATGATCGCCGTGTCCGTAACCATGCCGATAGGGGCCGTATCCAAGATGACATAGTCGTACCGTTCCTTCAACCGGGCGATAGCCCTCTCCAGCACGTCACGGGCGACCAGCTCCGTCGGGTTCGGGGGGATAGGACCGCCCGGGAGGATATCGAGGTTAGGGCTGATATCGGATCGCTGGACCATGTCGAACAACTCCACGTGATCCGGGTCGCTAAGGTAGTTCGTGATGCCCTCCATCTTACGGGAGATATTGAACACCTTGTTCAGGCCCGGCTTGCGGATGTCCATGCCGACCACCACCACCCTCTTGCCCAAGTAAGCCAAGCTCACCGCCAAGTTGCCAGCGACGAAAGACTTGCCCTCGCCCGGTTGCGTGGAGCTGAAAAGGATCACACGCTCGTCCTTGCCTAGCATGAACAAGAGGTTCGTGCGCAACCCCCGGAACATCTCCTCCATCAGGTCGTTCTTGTTCTCACGCACCACGATCGAGCCCTCACCCGTCTTCTTGACCAACGGGAGCTCCGCCAAGATAGCCACGCCCGTGATCGCCTCGACGTCCTCACGGTTCTCGATCTTGTATTTCAACAGGTCATGAAGGTAGACAATGCCCACCGGGATCGCCAGGCCCAAGATCAACGCCGCAAGCATGAAAACCATCCTCTTCGGGGCGACAGGACGCTCATCGGCGAGCGGCTCCTCGATGATGCGGCCGTTGTTTGCCGTGGCTGCCAGCGTGATGGCGTTCTCCTCACGCTTCTGCAACAGCATGACGTACAACGTGGCCTTGATCTCCTGCTGGCGGGAGATCGTCATGAACTCCTTCTCCTGCCTCGGGGCGTCGCTGATGCGGCTCTCGAACTTGCTCGCCTGACGGTCGATGTCCGCCTTGGCGATCTGGAGACCCTTCAAGACACTGTTCACCGTCGTCCTCACGTTGCGGCGCATAGCCTCGATGCCGGCGTTCATGTTGATGATGGCCGGGTTGCTGTCCGAAGAGGTGCGCAACAGGCGCTTGCGCTCGATGATCATCGTGTTGTACTGGTCGATGACAGAGGTGAGGTTTTGATCCCGCAGGCCCACGTTGGCAGGGATCACCTCGTCCATGTTCGCAGGATCGTCGATATAATTGCGGAGATACTGCACCAAGTTGATCTGCGTGGCGTTCTCCGTACGTTGTTGCTCATACCTCGAGCTTTCCTGCAAAGCCATCTGGGCGTCGCTCGTCAAATTCGTCAGGCCGGAGCGTTGCTTGAAGGCAGCGAGCTCGCTCTCCGTAGTGCCCAGCTCGCCGTTGATGATGCCGATGCGCTCCTCGATGAACTCAGCCGTCTTCTGCGCCACCTCGTTCTTCTCGTCGTTGGCGTCCTGGTTGTAGAACGACACCAAGCGATTGATGAAGTCCACGCCTCGTCGCCTCACCGTGTTCCTCAAGGATACCTTGGCGATCGTCGTCGTCTTGGACGAGGGTGTCACGCTCAACTCCTTGCCGTAAGCCTCGGCAGTGGACGTGGGCGTATGGACGTGGGCCACCAGCTCGATCTCCCCGCCCTCCAACTCGGGTATGGAATCCATGCCCGTGAAACTGAAAACCCCCACGGGGGTGGGCAATATGGCGGGGAGCCTGTCGAAGCCCTGCTCCATCGTCTCCTCGTCACCCTCCTTGTCGATCTTGTACTCCGCTCTCACCGTTAGCTGACCCTCCTTCGTGTAGCGCATGCGCAGCTCGACGGGGGCCACCAGACGGTCCGCCTCCTCGGGGGTGATGAACACGTTAACGGGGGAGTTCTTGTATAACGGGGGGTTGAAGCCCAAGGCGTTCGACTCCTCCATGTCGATATATAGGCCCATGTCACTCACCACCTTCTTGATCAACGTGCGGGACCTCAGGATCTCGACCTCGTTGTCGAAGTTGCTCGTCATCGAGAGCATGCCGAGGTCCTGTATGGCGGCAAGGCCGCTGGCGGCGTTAGCCCCCTTCTTCTCGTCCTCCTTGATCAGCACCGACGACGTGACGTTATACACCGGCGTCTGGTAACGCAGGAACACGTACATGCCGATACAACAGGCCAGCACGCTCGCCACGAACCAAGGCCAATAAACCATATACTTGAAAAACACGGCGTAAAGATTGATCTCACGATCCTCCCCCTCCGGATTGTTATTATTATTATTGCTTGTATTTATACCATCGTCCACCATCTCTCTAAATTTTCAATTCTCAATTCTCTATTTTCAATTATTTAAGTATGTTCACCAACAGGCCGGCGATCGAGACCAAGATCGAGATCGAGCTCACCCACAACGTCGTGCTGTTACCGATATCGGAGTTCTTCGCCTTCGTCTCGTTCGGCGTGACATAAAGGATGTCGTTCTGTTTCAAATAATAATACGGGGAGGTCACGATTCCGGCGTTGTTCAGGTCAAGGTTGATGATCTTGCGCTTCCCGCTCTCGTCCTCGCGGATCAGCTTCACGTTGTCACGTACGCCGTAGATCGTCATGTCGCCGGCCATCGCCAACGCCTCCAGAACGTTCACCTTCTCGTTCCCGATCGTGAAGCTGCCCGGACGGGCCACCTCGCCCAAGACCGAGATCTTGTAGTTCGCCATGCGCACCGTCACGATGGGCGCCTCCTTCAAGTAAGGCCTCAATCTCTCACGGATCAGGCTCTCCGCCTCGTTCTTCGTCAAGCCGCCGACCCTCAGCGTACCGATCACAGGGAAGTCGATCTCGCCGGAGTTGTTCACGAGGTATTGCTGCAACGTGGGTTGCGTCGTCGTGTTGATGTTCGTCAGGGCCGCGTTCAACGGGGTCTGCACCGTCAGGTTGAACGGGGCCGCCGCCTGAGGGTCCGTCGTGTTGACCGTGATGCTCAACAGGTCCTTCGGCATGATCTTGGCGTCATACAGGGGAAGCGTCCCCTCGAAATCGTTCACCGCCTCCGGGTTCTGGAGGTAGGGCACGTTCTTGTAGGACGTGCACGCCGCCAGCAAAAGGGGCAGCGAGAATAGGAACAGTAGTCTTTTGATCTTCATATTATTTTGTTATCGTTTTTATTTCTTTAAACACGGATGACACGGACTTAACGGAAAAGGCGGGACAGGAAACCTTTGGGTTTCTCCGGCTCGTATTCCGACTCGTATTTACGCGTCAAGTCCTCATAGCTCAGTCCCTTGGTCACCATCTCGTAGATCGTGCCCCAGTCCGGGAGGCCGCCGAGGTTGCGGTCGTCGATGAAAACGTCCGCCTTCAGCTTGCGGGAGAAGTGGTTGTTCCGGTCTCTCTCCTCCTCCGGGTAGTCACGGTTCACCGCGTAGAACTCCAAGCCACGCTCACGGCAGAAGGACAACGCCTCCTCCAAGAGCCCGCCCTCACGGACCGTCCAAAGGATCAGCTTATGCCGATCCGATTGCAATTTCCTCAACGTCTCGATGGCGAAAGGAAGCTCACGACCGATCGCCGGATACTTGTGCTCGACGATCGTACCGTCGAAATCTACCGCTATTATCATCTCTTTAATTCTCAATTTTCAATTCTCAATTATAAAAGGGCCGGACCACCGGACGGCCGGAGTGGTATATGTTAAAGCGGGGTCAGCCTATCGGCCAAAGCCAAGGGGTCTCCTAGCCGCTAGAGACGGCCATTGCCATCCGGGGGATCCGACCGTTTCTTTTCTGCCCTTATCTAATTCTCGCTTAACCGGGGCAAGCCCTCCACCTCGCCGGCGTGCCATTCACGGTAGTCCGCCAAGGGAAACCCGGGGACGGTCAATAGCTTGTAATCCGACCCGTCTCTTCTCAAGATATGCTTGCGGGTATATGAGCGGAGCGAGCGATCCGTAACGGACACCATCACGATCGGGAACGGGTAGGCGAACAGGCGCAACGGAGTGGTCTCGCTATCCGGGAACGCACGATGCAGCTGGTAGGCCGAACGCTCGAACGCTACCCAGTAGGGACCCGTGCAATACAGGTGTATTGAGTTTCGGTTCGCACGCTCACGATCCATGATCTCTGTCAAACGCTCACGCAACAGGTTCATCAGCCGGATGCCCGAAGGGACGCCGCATGTCTCTCTCTCTTCTCTCATATCTTTTATTCATCGCCGTTCCCGTGCCCGAACCAGCGGTCGTAATCCCGTAAACGACGTATCAACACGGACTTGCTCCTCTTGGGCGAGGCCTCCTCCATCCAAGGGCCAACCAGCTCGTGCGCCATGCGCTGGTAGAGGCTGCTGTCCGTACAGCCGTACAGCGTGACCAGCAACAAGGCACGGGATTGCGGCGCTTTTATCACCGGGAGCATGCTGCGCATCGTGGAGAGCAAACGATCGAACTCATCCGACTCGCCCAAAAGCAGATAGGCTGGAAGGAGCAAAGAGTAAAGCTTGCAACGGATCACGTCGGTCTCACCACGGAGAGAGGCGTAGCCACGCAGGACCTCACGGGCCAGACGGGCATCCTCATCCACTACCACGCCAGAGGCGTGGTAACGGCCCAAGGCCCCGTGCAAGCCCTCCGACAGACGGTCGTTGTCCAAATGGGTATACACGTGCTTGCCCCCCGTGTTCAGCTCGATCAACTCGTACTCCCCAGCTCTCACCTCGAACAAGGGGACCCACAGACAGTCGAGGATACGCACCATCACGTCCTTATGCCCACCGCCCGGCTGCACCACCACCTCCGCCTCCATGTCGGTAAAAGGGCCGGAGGTGATACGCACACGGTCGCCTTTCAACAAGCGGCCGCTATCTGGCACGTATACGGGAAGCTCGTTGGAGTAAGAAGCCGCGACCCAACGCAAGGTATCCATCTCACGATCCGAGAGGTACGGGAAATAAGACCGCCCGCCGGAGGAAACCCGGGGGAGGAAATTATACAGGGGAAGCGTACGCTTCAGGCTAAAGATCTCGTTCTCCGAGGCGTGGACGAACACGTAGTTGTACAGCAGGGGCCGTTTCGTGTTGACCATCTTGCCGCCCACCTTCCTCGCCTCGACATACGAGGGGGAGAAATACTCGAACAAGGCCTCCCCACGACGCTCACGGCGGGAAAGCTCAGCGTCCAGCCCCTTCGAGGGGCTGATCCTGTCACGCCCGCCACCGGCGGTAGGGAGCGTGAGCACGTACCAGCGGACGGCCTCCTGGTCACGTCGCTTCAGAACATGCGCCATGAACCTATCCGAGCACTTGCCTGTTAATATATCCATCTCTATGATTATCTTTTCCAGTGGTTATCCCATGGTCCGAAAACAGACCCCACGGCAATTCAGAGCCCTACCAAGAATCTTTTATATTATCTTGATAAACAGTACTTTATATTTTTAAATGTGGCATTACTGAAAATTACCATCTCTTGAAATCTTAGGCTACTTGGGGAGTAGCCTAAAAGGTGCGAGAACGGTTATCACCCGGTTGTAGAGACGGGGCGTGCCCCGTCTCCCACTGTCTGATAGTATCTTTAAGTTACCATTTGGAGGGGATGAGACGGGGCACGCCCCGTCTCTACAGGAATGTATGTTCGATTTTTTAGAAGGGACGTGATGATGTAGGAAATACGAGATCATTTCGTCTCTATTGCCATGTCTATACACTAGGAATAAGAACGAAGATTTAAGGAGAATCAAGGCCGGAGCACAAACTAAAACTAATGATTGCTTGTTATTTGCTATTTTTTGCTACATTTGCACCGTGAAATGAACGCTACTCCCCAAGTAGCCTCACCCCACCTCTGGCATATAATTATATACATTCTCAAAGCAAGACTTATTTACCACCGTCATTTTCTCCAACGAGAAACTTCTCAGATAAATCTGGGTTGTCTTGATGGATTTATGCCCCAATAACTCGCTGATCATCTCAATGGGGACATTTTGCTCCTTCAATGCCATGGCAAAAGAATGACGGATCGTGTAGGAAGTCACATCCGAGGCTATTCCGGCAACCTC
Source organism: Parabacteroides distasonis ATCC 8503 (assembly GCF_000012845.1). NCBI lineage: Bacteria > Pseudomonadati > Bacteroidota > Bacteroidia > Bacteroidales > Tannerellaceae > Parabacteroides > Parabacteroides distasonis. The sequence goes on along the minus strand of NC_009615.1, from coordinate 129,477 downwards.
CTTCAACGTCTTCAAGTTCCGGTTAAACCGGGACAAGGCCGCATTGTACTCGAGATATTCCTCATGGCCGTTCTTCGTCCCACTTAAAAAGGGAAATAAATAGCCGGAGCCTCCACCCCTCTCACCTGCCAGCTCCTTATACATAGCCTCCGCCGTATCCAAGACCTCCAACCGCATAGAGGTCCCGGTCTTCTGGCGATTGTAATCCAATATGCCGTTCTTGATATTACCCCTATTCAAATGGGCGAAATCAACGAACGACATCCCCCCATATTGAAACATCAAGCAAAGCGTCAGCTGTGTCTTCCTCAACTTCTCTCCTTTTACCGGGACAGTCATCAGGCGATTCAAATCCCCCAGAGGCAAGGATTTCTTGCGCTGGCTTTCCACACCCGTAAAAACCCCCTTGAATAAAGAGGGGATAAACGCCGCCTCGCCATTCTCCACCGCCTTGTTATAGATACAACGCAAACGGCGGATATACGTGGAGACCGTATTACGCATGCAGCCTTTCTCCAACAAATAAGCCTCGTACCGGCGAAGAGTATCCTTATTTATATATGTATATGGGATACGATCCGTCCCGCTATACCGTATAAAAGAGTTCATCGCATCCTGATAACTTTTCGCCGAGGAATACCGTCCTTCCTTTTGTAACAGACTTATATACTCTCGCATCCCTTCCACCAAATCTTTCTCATCCATATCTCTCTATTTTAAATTCCAATTGAAAACAAACACGCAAAGTTAGACATCTTGACGATTACTAACTCTCAAACAAGCATTTACAATTAAAACATCTTCATATATTTTTTTCACTGTAAAGAGTCATTTATTTCATAGTTATGACTTTTTATTTCATAGTTATGATTTGGAAAAATCATAACTATGAAATTTTCAATACAAAAAAACATATAAAAACGTGGATCTAAATCTATCGTCCGAAAATGCCACAACTACGAATTTCTCACTTCAGACAGGATAGAAATTTCAAATTAAAAGTTAAAGCACAGATTGTCGAAAAAATAAAAATCCTAAAATATGAACGTTTTCAAACTTTTTAGAGGCTCTCTATGTTTATTATGAGATAAAAATAAAAACCTATGCGATTTAAACTAATAGGCCTCATCTGTCTTATAATGCAGTGTAATTTATCTTGCACTCAACACATTATAAACAAAGAAACCGTCCAGACTTTGGATTTACACCGCTATATGGGGAAATGGTTTGAAATAGCACGCTTTGATCATCGCTTTGAGCATAATCTCGTAGGGGCTACCGTGGAATACTCATTTCTCCCGAATGGAGATATAGAAGTTGTTAACAGCGGATATTGGGGTAATTTTTCCGGTTCCTTCAAACGAGCGAAAGATATAGCCAAAATAACAGATCCTACGTGTCCTAGTAAATTAAAAGTGTGTTTCTTTATGCGGTTCTACGCCGAGTACAACATTATGGAAATTGACGAGGATAATTACTCATACGCTCTCGTAGGCAGTAATACCTCAGACTATTTATGGCTACTTAGTCGTACGCCTACACTCCCTGAAGAGGCTATTCTCTTTTTATTGACTAAGGCCAAAGAAAGAGGATATAACACATCAATGCTCAAATGGGTCAAACAAAAACATGAAAATCAAAAATAATTTCTTCAAATTTCGCTATAAGCATTGAAAATATTCAACTTATGGCTAATTTTGTTGTTATAATATAAAAAGCGTTGTTTTATGAAAAAAATATTACAAGAGTTTAAGCAGTTCGCCATGCGAGGTAACGTAGTGGACATGGCGGTAGGTATCATTATCGGTGGTGCCTTTGGAAAGATCGTATCTTCTATCGTAGCGGATCTGATCATGCCGGCGGTAGGTTTACTTGTAGGTGGCGTCAATTTCACGGATTTAAAAATCACCTTGAAGCACGCTGTAATGGAGGGAGACAAGGTGATCTCTCCGGCGGTCTCCATTAACTACGGAAATTTCATACAAGTGACACTGGATTTTATAATCATTGCTTTCGCCGTCTTTTTACTTGTCAAAGGCGTTAATGCTTTAAGCAAGAAGAAGGAAGAAGCCCCGAAAGCTCCGGTCGCTCCCCCTGCGGATATCCAATTACTTACCGAGATTAGGGATTTACTGAAAAATAACAAATAAACACCAACCTTATCGGTTGACTTGCTGTTTCATAATTACAAAAAATAATGTTTTAACTCATAAAAAGTAGTAGTTATGAAAAATGTATTATTCGGTTTAGCCGTAGGTGTAGTTGTTGGTTACGTACTTCGCAGGATGGAAGATCAAGGACAGTTCGAATGTCTGGAGAACGAACTCCACGGTCTTACAGATAAGGCGAAGAAAAAAGTAAAGGACGTGGTAGACACGGGTAAAAATCAAGTCGAATACGTCAAAGACAGAGTAGAACATATGGTTGAAAAACCTAAAAGTAATTAATCTACCTCCCTGTTATTAGGGTAAGAAAAAGAAGCTATCACAAAGAAAGTCAATGATAGCTTCTTTTTTTTCATTTTAGATGTAACGTTTTTTCAACTCCATTCGTCTTATAAGAAAAGAGTATAAATTAATTACACTTCATATGAGAACAAGAATGATGGCCTTATTTGCGTTGATCGCTTTTTGCGCAATGCCTATCGAGGCGAAGAAAGTAAAAGGAAATGGGGATATTATCACGAAAGAAATCTCCGTCAGAGACTATTCAGCGATAAAAGTCGGCTCAACCGCCATGGGGTATAGCGACAGTTGGTTCAGCCTATTCAGCCGTGGGGGAAATCCGTCGTACGTTTTCGGATATACGCAAGGAGAATCAGCGTCCTTACGAATCACGATCGACGAGAACTTATATCCTTATATAAACGTTCAAGTAAAAAACGAAGAACTTTCAATCTCCACAGAGAATGGTACACAATTAAGCCCTACCCGATTTAAAATAGAGGGCACTTCCAAGAAGCTGGAAAAAATCAAGATGTCCGGTTGTATGGATTTTGTCCTGAGAAGCGCTTTATCCGGAGATGATCTGGAAATTATAGCGACAAGGGGTAGCGACGTGAAAATGGAGCAGCCAATCAACGTATCCAATTGCATAATTGAGGCGACCAGCGGTAGCGATATCATCATCAACGATCTTACTACCCGAATAATACGAGGCCGTGCCAGCGGAGGTAGCGATCTCAAGCTTACGGGAAAAGCGGAGAACGGCGAATATTCCGCCTCAGGTGGCTCCGATATCAAGGCTTATGATCTTATCTTAAACCAGTTGGAATGTTCCGCCAGTGGTGGCTCCGATATTTATACACACGTAACCGATTATATCAAGGCTTCGGCAAGCGGAGGTAGTGATGTACATTACAAAGGTTCGGCAAGATCGGATACATCCACTTCCGGAGGAAGCGATATTATAAAAGAGGGTAATTAATACCCTCTTTTTCACCCTCTTATACATTGAATTTTATAACAAAAGTACTTCCTTTTCCAACTGCGCTATCAACAGAAAGAGTTCCTCCATGAGCTTCTACGAAGTCTTTACTGATAGCCAACCCTAGGCCACTCCCTTGTACCTTCGTTCCCGGCACACGGAAATAGCGATCGAATATACTTTGATGATATCGGGGATCAATACCCTTACCGAAATCTTGCACATAGATCTCCACGCTATGATCTTGCTGGCGGGCACCGATTATGATACGGCCATTCTCCGGGGTATAATGAATTGCGTTCGACAATAGATTCGTCAAGACCCATGCGATTTTCTCGCTATCCACGAAAAGCTTGGAAATCTTCTCCGGGTATTCCACCTCTATATGGCAATTGAAGCGATCAGCTTGCACTTGGTTCGCCTTTATCGCATACTCGATCAATTCGATCGGTTTGGTTATTTTCGGATTCAATTGTAGCTTGCCAGCCTCCACCTGCGTCATTTTCAATAGCTCACTGGTTATTTCCAGTAATCGATTACTACTTTCCTTGATACTTTCCGCCAGTGCTTTTTGCTCGTCGTTCATGGCTCCCACACGGGCATCCTCCAACAATTTCAGGCTCATCATGATCGCCGATATCGGAGTTTTCAATTCATGGGAGATCGTCGAGATAAAAGTGGTCTTAGCGGAATCCAACTCCTTAAACTCCGTGATGTTCTTCAATAAGATCACGTCGCCCACATACACCTCCGCCTCGCCATTCTCCGACACACGGATCGGTATATATTGCACTTGAAAATAACTTTCCTTATTATCTGCGTAAATTTTAAGCGGCTCTTTTTTCTCGCTCGGCTGGATCAGTTCCCGAACTAACCTGCGAAGCAAATCGTTCCGTAAGGATAATTCCGAGGCAGACTTTCCGATCACGTTTTCCCGCTTGAGATTCAAGATCGTCAAAGCCTCGTTATTGGCGAAAAGAATCTTACGATCCCGATCCAAGCCTATGATTGGCTCCGTGATACTATTCACGATAGCCTCTATATATTTCTTTCCTTGGATAATATCCGCCAACGTACTTTTCCGGTATTCCGTAAGCCGTTCCGCCATCCGGTTAAAGGATTTCGCGACCCCCTCGAATTCATCATATTTAGCGAGATCCAAGCGTTTCTCGTAATTATGGTTAGCGATCTCCATGATACCGTCCATCAACATACGGATAGGGGTATTTATCGAACGGGGGAAACGTATTAAAAAAGCGAAAGCGACCACCATACAAGAGAGGCCAATCCCCCAAATCCAAAATAAAGCCTTTTGAGACGTAGACTCCGCCACTTGGCTTTTCCTGTAGATAGAAGCCATATTCAAACTCATGACTTGATTTAAGGCGAGACGTACACGACGGATATTCTCCTCATTACGCTCTTTCGCCAATTGCTCGTATTGAGCGACTAGATGTGAGGTGGCCACGTTCTCATCGACCTCCGTGATATTCTTTTTCTGTAGCCCTAGGTTTTTCTCGAAATCTGCTTGAGCCGAAGGATCGCTATCGATTCGTTCCAGCGCATCCAGCATCCGGCGTGAATAGAGCAAAGAATTATAATTATCGGCCAATATGTTCCTTGTGTCGGCAGACATATCGGAGATGTTCTTTACCGATAGACCTCCCAGCAAAACGATCATGGCAAACAGCAGCCCGATTCCGTATCTTAGTTTTGTTTTAATCTTCAGACTCATAGGTGATGTATTTTAAGCGATTATTATTAAGTTTACGTTCAGCAAAGATAAAATATTTAGCAATGTCCGTTTCTCCTTGCATATCTTCAAGATGCTTTCGGGTATACATAAATGCAGAATATGAGACTAAAGCCCATACTCCTCAATCTTCCGATAAAGAGTAGTGAGGCCTATACCTAGAAGGCGGGAAGTTTCGGTTTTATTGCCTTTTGTGTATTTGAGCACTTTTTGGATATGCATTTTCTCTACGCCACTCAGGTCAAAACCGCTATAAGATTCCGTACTCGCCGCAGAGGAGGTTTGCATATTCAAAGGGAGGGCATCCAAGGTTAAGGTATCTCCATCGGCAATAATCAGGCTACGCTCAATTGCATTACGCAACTCACGTACGTTACCTTTCCAAGCTCGTTTTTTCAGGGCATCTATATATTCGGGCGAAATTGTTCGGATATTCTTTCCCATCTTGGAGGAAAAAGCGGAAACAAAGGCTTTTATATGGAGAGGGATATCCTCGACCCGTTCACGAAGCGCAGGAAGATGGATCTGGAAAACGGAAAGCCGATAAAATAGATCTTCCCGGAAATGTCCTAGCTCGATCTCTTTCTCTAAGTCACGATTGGTAGCGGCAATAATGCGTACATCCACTTTCGTAGGTTTCGTATCGCCGATCTTGATAAACTCCCCGGTCTCAAGGATACGGAGCAATTTCGCTTGCAAGTCGAAAGCCATTTCCCCGATCTCATCCAAGAAGATCGTACCTCCGGAAGCTTCCTCAAACAAGCCTTTTGTCTCTTTCAAAGCACCGGTAAAAGCCCCCGCTTTATGACCGAACATCTCGCTTTCCAATAAATCCCGACTAAAAGAGGAACAATTGATAGCGACAAAAGACTTCCCTTTCCGGGAACTATGTTGATGGATGGATTGAGCAAAGACCTCTTTTCCCGTACCGGTCTCACCAGTCAACAGAACCGGAACCTCCGTAGCCGAGACTTTCTGAGCCAACGCTATCGCCGCTTGGATAGCGGGTGATTTACCGACAATCGTATCAAACGAATATTGCCTCCCGACGGACGTAGCTTCCTTCTTTTGCTGTTGATAAGCGGCAGAAGCTTTCTCCATCGCTTTGGCTACCAGAGGAATGATCTTATTATTATCATCCCCTTTCGTGATATAATCGAAGGCTCCATTCTTGATTGCCTGTACGCCATCCGGAATATTACCATGCGCGGTAAGTAGGATGATCTCGGATAGAGGGCGAAGTTTCTTTAAGTCCGACACCAAATCCACACCATTACCATCCGGCAAGAACACATCGCACAATACCACCTCTGGCGAATGTTGCTCCATCTGCCTCAGCCCCGCCTTACAAGTAGCAGCCTGTAAGACCTCGTATCCCTCCAAACCGATAATGCGTGAAAGTAAACCTAAAATCTGCTTCTCGTCGTCGATAATTAAAACTTTGCCCATACACCGGAGTTATTTATTTGGGCACAAATGTACGCTTTTTACCTTTTTCCCAAAAGCATTAAAGCATACATGTTAACGCCGTCTTATTTAAAATCGTCACCTTTCTCCTTGTAATGCTGATAAATCCCTCATCCACCAATCTCCCGATTTCCTTCGATAAAGCCGGGCGGGTAACACCAAAATACTCCGCTAACTGCTCTTGGGTATGTTCTAGTTCCACGACATTCGAATCCTTTTGCTGATGTTCGAATAAGTAATAAATAAAGCGGTTCCGGATGCCACGAAACGAAAGCACCTTCAAACGAGTCATCGTACATTTATTACAGCTTGTACTGACACAAAGGAAATTATGCAGGAATAACGGCATAGAATGCATTAAGGTAAATACAGACTCCTTGGAACCCTTAAGCAATACCACATCCTCATCGACGGTAAAAGTAGCGGGGAACTGGTTTTTCTCGGAAAAGATATGAGGCGTAGCGAACGTGCGTGGAGCCTGTATCGTCTCCACGCGCACGATGTTACCCGATACGTCCAAAACATCCACGTTCAATTTTCCCTTCAATAAGACATGAAGGGCGTTACAAGTCGTCCCTTGATGAATTATAGTTTTTCCTTTTGGATGCTCCTCTACTGTATATTCAAGTTTATCCAAAAACTCTTCCCGCATCTTAAGCGTAAAATTCTTAAAAAGCGGAATTTTAAACATATCGGTTATATCCATCGTATCTTGTTTTGAAAAAAGGTTTACTCCTGCAAATATACCCTTTTCCTTGAGAACTGTTACCATTTCGTCGTGAATATAGTCGGATTAATATTTATTGATAACCAACCCCAATCTTGCCAATGAGACGGATTTCCACCCTTCACGACCTTCATGGTATTCGTTCCCAACATCGTAGAATATCCCGCCGATAATTTCACGTCTTTCATGATTACCCAATCCACTTGGAAATCCAATTCCGAACCTAAACCTTTACTCAATTTATCATTACCTTCGTATACGTCGCCCGTGATGGAGAAATAATGATAGGCTAAAGACAGGTTTACCTTGGAAGAAGGTTTATAGGCGACATTTACCTGATTATCCCATAAGCCCGGATTCAATCCGTTGACAAAAGAGGAGGCGTAGAAATAATCCATGGCACCATAAAACTTATGATGGGTTCCGTACAGAGGATCAAACGCCTTATATTTCCCGTCGGCCCCATCCGAGCCACTCAGATAATCACTACCTACACCGATCTTCCATTGCGGATCGATTTGATAAGCGGCGTTTACCGCCCATAAAAAAGCGGAAACATCCCGTCCGCTTTTCGTCTTGCCGAATTGATAATAGAAAGTACCACCTATCGTCCAGTTACTAGGCGTATAGATCAGGTTCGTTCCTAAGGTTTGCAGATATTTTGTATCCGAGTTTTGTTTCTCGGCATCACCGCCTTCCATCCCTAAGTTCACAAACAAGAAGGATGCGTTAAAACTCTTGTCGAAGAGATGCTTATACCAAAGGGTTTGCATCGTTTTATAGGGTTGCGCGCCCGGAGCGTAATACGTTCCTCCGATCGTTTTCTCATCATTCTGGTTGAACGCAAGAATTAAATGCAGTTGGTTATTCGTGTTCTCATAGCCCAGTTTCAAAGCGTCGTGATAACGACCGGCCACGTTCCAATCCAACGCACCCATGATACGCTCGTCATCGTATACCAACGACTGGCGACCTAACTTAACGAAGAAACCCGATCCGAAATCCAGTTTCGCCCACGCCTCATTCAAGATAAAACGACCATTCTTATCGATTTGAGGATCCTGCCCCCATACGCCAACATGTTGCGCGGACAAACCGATAGACAAACGATCCCGCTCATACCCCAAAGAAAGGCGGGCACGGTTATTGATAAACCCGGTGGACTCGGCATCTTTAGGCCGGGGGAATAAGACCCCGTTCCGGTACTCGGCTCTCGGACGTATCTGTACTTTCATCGAGAACGTGTTCTCTTTCGTATTTTGTGTTTCTTCCGCTTGCGCGAAAAGGGCCACGGAGAGCAAGCCCGCTACTAAAACAACTAGTTTTTTCATATACCTCTGATTTTAATTATTCCATATTATAAGTATGTACACTATATCCTTGCGCGGAGGGTAGATAATTCACGCCAACCCAACACACCTGTAGCAAAAGAAAAGAGAAAACCAAAAGCCCCAACGCCGCTGAATAACGCAAGCGGTGGTGAAGGCGATAATGGATATAAATCAAGTACCCCAACCAAGTGGCAGCCGCCCATGTCTCCTTCGGGTCCCAATTCCAATAATGCCCCCACGCCTCCTTGGCCCATAAAGCGCCGAACAGCATCCCAATCGTGAGAAAGGCCATACCGACATATACCAAGTTATCGCATAAACTCATCATCCCCTCGTCAATCCCCTTCTTCCTCGCACGGATCAGCAGGTAAATGGCGATAAGGGCAGCGGCGCCCAGCATGGCGTAAGAGAACATATAGACTATCACGTGCGGAGCGAACCACGGGCTTTGCAAAGCGGGCATCAAGGTCTTGTTATGTATCTCCGGCTTAAACAGATTGACACAGATAAAGACAAAGGCCAACAATGTACTAAAGGAAAGTATCCATTTATACCGCCAACGGACATAAGTGATCACGCCCGCCACCGGCAAGAAGAAAGAATACCATAGACGAGTCTCTCCCATCGTGCGCAAGGGCGGCCTCTCCAACGAGATCCACATCCCTATGATAAAAGCGGAGAATATAGCCAAGCCAAACACGGTCCAAGCGACAGCCCCCTTGGAAAAAGAAGGACGATAAGCCAACCATGCCCCACCTATCCAGCAAAATAACGTCGGAGCGGCGAAATAAATAAAGTAACTCCAATCCATACTATTCTTTTTTTACAGGAGCGGATAGGAATAATCCGATCGCCCCGGCTATCATCATTAAGATCCCTGTATAAATGATCGGCAACCATGGATCTCTCACCAACTCAAATACACTCATCCGGCTCCATTTACCTTTCGTCTCGTCGTAACTCAATTGGTAGATTTTCCATCCGGCAATAGAGAGTGGCTTATTCACCTCGATACACGCCTCCTTGGTCTGTTTATCTTTCGTATAGACCATTACGTCCGAGGCAAAGCGTCTCGGTTCCCGTTCCGGCATCACCATACTGACCGCATCATCCAGTTGGAGCGATATGTATGGAAAGATATAGCTGCCACAACTCACCCAGCCTTCCTTCTGCCGTCCGGTAAGTTCGTTACGTGCTTTTACGTATAAAGCGGTGGTCGCCCCCTCGGAGTGAAATTCCACGAAGTTTATCGTATCCTGCCCCATCACGCAAGCCGCCATCGGTAGTGAACGGGTAACCTCAACCTTCCAGCCTTGCAGGTTTCCGGCTAAGGGAATTTCCTCCACCAATATGTTCTCGGGTTGCTTTTCAGGAAGCACTTTTCCGGTCGTATTGTCGATTAGCATTAACTTAGGAGGATATTCATCAATCGTAAACGAACGAAGCTCGATGGCAAGCGGTAGTTCTATCATCTCGTTCTTCTCGTCCGAAGCCCTCCACTCAGGATTCTCCAGCGGAACCGTCATCCGTAAACGGCGTAAATCCCCGTTTCCCAAGATCGCCGCCAGCAGCGTGATAAATAAACCGACATGGTTCAGCATAAACGGAACATCCCTCCAGCGAAACGATACGATACGCTTCAATGTGACAAAGCCCAAGACAAACAAGAAATAGAGAAACAGCAGGATAAAAGGCCACGACATCGTAATCCGCTCGATACCCGGACCCACAAATCCCATAACCAACACAACTGACAAAAGAGCCGATAAAGAGGTAATGCTCGCCGTTAACCCGGAAAACCACTGGACAACCGTGATTTTCCGGCCAACAACAAACCCTATACATAGAACCAACAGAAAAATCAATCCTCCGGCCACATTCACCGGATATTGGAACAACCCTGCCTGAACCGGGCCGGTGATCAGTTGCAAGCCAAATCCCGTAATCAGTAAACCGGCACAGATGACCCAGCCTTCAGCATATCCCCAAGGTTGTTTCCACATAATCAAATGTTCTTCGCTAAACGATTATTTTCTTGCGCCTCTTTCATCCATTGAGGAACGATTGTATTTAGGAATTTTTCCTTGGCGGTACGTTCAGCGGCCATATCCAAACCGATATATTGCTGAGCCTTTTCTTTCGTAGAGAAGTCCGGCATCGGAACATCATCCGTATAACCTAATTTCGCTAACACTTTCGCGGTAGCCAGACGAGCCTGCATCGCCTTATCCAATCCATTGCCTAATATCCTTTGAATCTCTTGCGGAGCGTGGAACGCACCACCATGAGAAGCCACGCCGAAATCCCAACGCCATTGTGCCTGACGGATCAATTTCAATACATCTTTCATCTGATCCTCGGTAGCTCCCTTATCCCACGCGAACTTCGCCTCTACATGCGCTTTCGCCAACTCGGTCTCCAAACGGTTACGCATCTCGTTCGCCTTATTCTGACGCTCGTACACATTATTGCGTAAAGTCTCCTCGCTCTCACGGTGGCAAACCTGACACGTACGGTCGATCATAGCCAACGGGCTTTGGATATGGTGGTCACTATATTTCACGCCCCCCTCGCTCTTATACGGCATATGGCAATCGGCGCAAGATACACCCCGCTGCGCATGGATACCCATCTGGGAGATCTCATAATCCGGATGCTGTGCCTTTAAAATCGGAGCACGGCTTAGCTTATGCGTATAATCGGCGAAACCGGCCTCATCGTAATAAGCCTCCATATCCTCAACCGTAGAACCTTTATCCCAAGGGAAAGTCAAGTATTTACCATCGCCCTTGAAATAATATTCCACGTGGCATTGCGCGCAAACCAAGGAACGCATCTCTTGTTGAGTCGCTTTCGTGATGTCCTTGCCTTGACGCTGGAAAGCCTCGATCAAAGCCGGGCGACTGATATGCAGGTTCATATTCTCCGGCTCATGGCAATCGGCGCAACCGATCGGATTCACGATCTCTTTACCCAGAGAAGCCCATTTGCCCTTATAGAAATTATCCACGCCCATCGCTTGCATCATACGGGGAACATCCGGGCTTTTGCAAGTCCAGCAAGTAGCCGGTTGCGGCCCCTCGTTCTCTGTCATCGGAGCGCCTACACGCAACGTGTTACGCATATCCTCGATCGCATGCATATGCCCTCTCGGGGTAGAATAATCCTTAGAGAAAGCGTAACCAGCCCAAAGGATCACCATTTCCGGACGAGCCTCCAGAACATCGACCGCCTGATTTCCATTGTATAAACTCTTGAAACTCGTATCCGCCGTAGCCTCCCAAGTCTGGTACTCACGTGGATAATTCGATTCGAACTTATCATTGCGAGCCTCGATTCCTGTGATCTCCGTCTTCTTATTATTCATTACGCTAGTGACCTCCGCATGTCTCTCGTTCACGGAAGCAGCGATCATACCCAAAACAAAAACAACGACCATGGTTCCTCCAAACAGCAACCAACCTTGCCATGATTTTAATTTCTTTTCCATAACTATACTGATTTATTATTATTTACTTAGCATATCTTTTAACCAGTCCGGCGATACGGACTTCGGATAAGGCACCAACGCATTCGGTGTAGAAGACAGGCTGTTCGTACCTCCGTGCGGCACCTCGCGATGGCAATCCCAGCAAGCTTTCCCTTCTCCCGCCATTGCCATCTCATGATCGATCCTTCCAGTATTCACGAATTCCGTATTCAACTGCGTATGGCAACGGATACAGTTATTCATGATTACCTCCGCGCTCTCGTCGATCGCCTGTATCACTTGCGGTTCCCCTCGCATCATGAATACCGAGGCATGGCGCATTCCGTCCATACCTTTGAAGAACCACTTCTTCACGGCGTTCTCGTGCGGCACATGGCAGTCGTTGCAAGTGGCGTTACGGCTGTGCGAGCTATGATTCCATGTAGCATAATAAGGGCCCATAATGTGGCAATTCACGCAAGTAGCCGAGTCGTCGGACAAATAAGTCCACGCCCGGGAAGCATATAAGGTATAAGACCCCAGCCCGCAAAGGATACCTCCGGCTATGATAGCGGCTAGTTTCCAAGTTCTTGTCGGGAACAGCGTTTGTATTATTTCTCTTATTTTCATACCGCTGATTCTTTAATATTGGTTTATGAGACACAAATATCCTAAACTTGCGTGTAGGAAATTGTAATAAATATTACATTGCACGAAATTTTATGCGTAAAATGAAAAGATTGTTATTTATCTCGGTCTCCGCACTCCTTTTATGTTCTTCGTGCGTGAGTAAAAAGAAATACCTCCTTGCCGAGAACGGCCGGTTGGAGGCGATCGGACGTGGCGACGCCTTGAAGGAGGAATTGATTAAATGCAAGGACGATAACGACGCGCTCAACAACCGGATCGCCGCCTTGATAAGGGATACGACCACAATGGGGCGTGATATCCGTAATTACCAGACCATGTTGAATACCAATATGGGTGAGCAGGACAAGCTGAATGCCTTGTTACAGCAAAAGATGAGTGAGCTGGACGAGCGTGAGCGTACCATCAACGAGCTACAGGATATGATGAACGCACAGAACGCAAAGGTACAGAATTTGTTGAGTAGCGTGAAAGACGCTTTGCTGGGTTTCAACAGTGATGAGCTGACCGTAACCGAGAAGAATGGTAAAGTATATGTAGCCATGTCAGATAAGCTTCTGTTCCAATCGGGTAGCGCAAAGGTCGATAAACGAGGCAAGGAAGCGTTGGCTAAGTTGGCCGAGGTGTTGAATAAGCAAAACGATATAGACGTTTATATAGAGGGCCATACGGACAGCAAGCCGATCAATACCGCCCAATTCAAGGATAATTGGGATCTAAGCGTGATCCGTGCGACCTCCGTAGTGCGTATCCTTACCAAGGATTACGGGGTGAATCCGCTACAGATACAACCTTGTGGTCGTGGGGAGTTTATGCCGGTCGCTGATAACGAGACCGCCGATGGACGTAGCAAGAACCGCCGTACGGAGATCATCATGGCTCCGAAGTTGGATAAGTTGATGCAGATGTTGCAGTGATAATGTATTGTCAAGCTCCGGGTATTATCTACTGCCGGAGCTTGGCTAAAAACATTCCGTTCACTCTTCTAAATGATATACAACACATCGATACCTCAATTCCGATGGTTTACAAGGAATCCATACATCCATATCCTCTCCATTTACAGAACGAATGATATGGAGTAGAGCCGTATCATAAATATCCGTCCTTTCTCCGACAGAGACCGATCCACTTTGAGCGCACGACCGGACATGGAACTGAATATCCGCAAGATCATATACCTCAGACCTAAGATAAGGATAAAAACCTATTATTGAGCTCAATGTATCCTCCCAAACCCAAATACTATTTCCATCATCCTGATACGTATATTCCGTCCTTACCACATAGGACTTATAGGTGTAAGAACCCGTATAACCAAACTCATCCCCTACGTTATAAGGCAAACGTCCTTCACTAGTAGCCAGCTCATGCGCAAGAGTGAACCCTACAATATCCAAGGTATCACCACTTACGATCTCTATCGTCGGTTCAGAATGCAAATCATCCTTACCGAGATCCACCACCCGTGAGCAAGCCACATTAAGGCCCATCATAAAAGTCAGATATATAACAATTAAATGTCTCATATCATTCTATATTTTTTAATTGATCAAAGTCTTCTATTCGGAGATAACGCCATTGCAACTCCTCCGGCCGCACAGGAAGCCAGCGATCGATCTTCTCTCCATCCGAATTCTTCTCTACATATATTAAATAAGTACACGCCAGCACTTGCTTCTTATCCTTTTGCACGCCAAACGTACTGATAACGAAGCCATGCGAACTCAAATCCTCCGAGAATCCCGCTTTCTCATCCAAAAAGTGTCCTATACCTATATCATAAATGCTATCTTCCAATAAAACCACCTTTGCCTCATACGAGAAATAGAGATAAGAGGCATTCATATCAAACTCGCACGCAACAACCTCCGGCAATGTTCCCCATTTCGCGTCATACGCCTCACAAGCCGTGAAGCCCTTCACCAATATGGAATCCATCCCTAAGTCACCCCCCAGATGAATCGTATCCGGCCTTGAGTATAAAGTCATCTGATTAGCGATTTTAACCTCATCATCCCCACAACCAGCCAGAAATAGAGCTATAAATAGCCCACACAAAAACAAACCTTTATTCATATCCACTCTCTTTTATTTTATTTAAAATGAAAACGATATAGATAAGCAGATATTCTTGAGCGTAACATTTATCCCATGAAACCCAAGCCTTCATACACAAGCCATACTGGTTTATTATCCGGATTCCATAAGTAAAAAACAGCATTCCAAATTTACCGCTTGCATTTGATAGCGAAATACAAGATATACAAGAAAGCGATCAACGGGACGATGAAGCCCAGCGCCATATTCTCCTCGCCAATATATCCCATCAGCATCGGACTGAAAGCGCCGCCGGCAACTCCCATCACGATATAAGAAGAGGCTTTCTTGGTATAAACGCCCATACCTTCCAGCCCCAACGCAAAAATCGTAGGGAACATGATGGACATGAAGAAAAAGGATAAATAAAGAGCGTATAGTGAAAGCGTACCTACGGAAGCCACCACCAAAGCCATACAAACGGCACTCAACAAAGAATACCAAGTCAGCAAGCGGCCCGGAGCCAACCACTTCATCGTAAAACTACCGCTCAAACGCCCGATCATAAACAAAGCCATTCCACCGAATGCCAAAATACGAGACGCTCGCAAATTACTGATACCCGGGTCCATCTCCGTCACGTAATTAATAAAGAACCCGAAGATTCCCGTCTGCGCGGCGCAATAACAGAATTGGGCGACCACGGAACGTACAAACTGCCTACGTTTCCATAGGGAGGCAGCGGGTTTCTCCTCGACAATAGCGGTCACCTCCTTCTCTTCTTCCGGCTTAATTTCCGGCAACTTCGTGAAAAAGAAGAGCAACGCTACGAACAAGACGATACCACCTACCAAGATATAAGGTTTAGTCAACGCCATTGAATCTCCCTCCGGTGCCCCGAATATCAACAAACCACCTACCAAAGGCCCCAATATCCAACCTAATCCATTAAAAGACTGGGATAAGTTCAGCCGTTGGGCGGCGGAAGCGGACGGCCCCAATATCGTAGAATAAGGATTCGCCGCCGTCTCCAAGATACAAAGCCCGCAAGCGATCACAAACAAGGCGATCAGGAAAGGCGTAGCCGAATGCAAAAAAGCCGCCGGGATAAACCCGAAAGCACCGATAGCGAACAATAGCAAACCCATGATAATCCCTTTCCTATATCCGTAACGTTTCATGAACGCTCCCGCCGGCAACGCCATCAAGAAATAAGCGATATACGTAGAGAATTGCACCAAACCGCTCTCTGCCTTGGTCATCGTGAAGACTCCTTGAAAATGCTTGTTCAGCACATCCAAGAGTCCGTGGGCGAATCCCCAAAGCAAAAACAAACTCGTGATCAAGATAAACGGGACCAAATAAGATTTCCCTCCCGGGGCGGCCACCAGCGACTGTTTCTTTTGTTTTTCCATCCTTCCGTCTATTTACTCGCGCCCGGCAATTTAAACATACATTCCATTAACTGCCATTTCTCCGACGAGGAACTTCCCGGAACGGCTTTCTGATACTTCGCCACGAAGTCCTCCCATTCCGCTTGCTTATCCATCGTCGCCAAACGGGCGAACGACGCATCCCAACCAAAATCATCGGGCGTCTCCACGATCATGAACAACCGGGTTCCCAAACGGTAAATCTCCATATTCAAGATCCCTACCGCACGGATTCCTTCCGGTATCTCCGGCCAGATATGTTCCGGCGAATGCCAATAGCAATACTCTTTTATCAACTGCTCGTCCTCTTTCAGATCCAAGGTCTGACAATATCTTTTCATAACATTGTTTTTAAAATGAAGTCGCGAAGGTACAAAAGTATCCTTAATCCAGATAAACATCTTCGCCCGGATGCTTATAATAGGCGTACATCCGTTGGATCTGCTCCGGCAGCACACGCTCCAAGGACAACGGGGGCAACTCCTCCAATCGAAAGAAGCCTTTCCCCAAGATATCGAAGGTCTCGGTAAACGACCCGCCCTTCAACTCGCAAAGGATAAAAAACTTATATACATAATAAGGTATAGCGGGATGCGGATGCTTGCTCATATCCATCACGGCCAGCAAGCGGACCGGAAGCACATCCAAGCCCGTCTCCTCTTTCACCTCTTTCGCCGCTACCTCTTTCGGGGAATACCCCACATCGCTCCATCCGCCGGGCAACGACCAACATCCGTCCATTTTCTCACGGACCAGCAAAATCTCGTCTTTCTCGTTAAAGACAACCGCACGGATATCGACTTTCGGGGTTACATACTCTTGGGCCGGGCGGTAACCACTCGCCACATCATCGGGCTTCAATCCGGTAGCCAGAGCCGTTATCTCATCACTTAGGCGGCTCAACTCTTCATAACGTTCCGTATCGTACTCGCTTAATGAATAAACCAACCCCGTCTGAGACAAGGCCCGGATACGCTGGGCCAATAAAATCAATTCCTTACTTCTAGACATAATAGCTTTACTGTTTTAGATAACATGATCCCATATGATTCATGAATAGAACGTCTAAAGATAAAAGTTATTATCCAGTCCGTCATTCTATCGTGCCAAAATAACGTATATTATGCCAATATTACAGATTTCCGTTTCATTGTATTTTATTCCAGTTTCTAAAAGATATTATTCCCTGCACCCGTATCCCCCGAATCATAAGTTCCCCATGCGTGAGTTAAACCTTATTCAATCTCTTTTATCCGCATTAACACACACATTATCAGATTGGCATGCCATTTGAAGTATCTATAGCGAATTCGAGATTAAAAAGGACGAGTTCAGAAATAAGAATAGTAAATAGAATGTTTAACTAATAATTGGAGGACTGTATTATGACACCGATGAGAAGAAGTCAAAATTGGTTACCGTATGTATTCAATGATTTATTTGACAACGACTGGATGATAAAAGCAAACTCTACAGCTCCAGCCATCAACGTGATAGAATCCGATAAGGATTATCGAGTTGAGGTAGCCGCTCCCGGTATGACGAAGAACGATTTCAACATCAAGATCGATGAGAACAACAACTTGGTCGTATCTATGGAGAAAAAAGAAGAAAAGAATGAGGATAAGAAAGACGGACGCTATCTGAGACGCGAATTCTCTTATAGCAAGTTCCAACAAACCATGGTTTTGCCTGACAATGTAGAGAAAGACAAGATTGAGGCGAAGGTTGAGAACGGCGTCTTGAGTATCAGCATACCGAAAAGAACTGAGGAAGAGGCTAAAATGGCCGAGAAAGTAATCGAGATCAAATAACCTCGATACACTTTCCTTCGTAAAAACTCAACAAAACCGATAATGGCTTGTTCTATTTATAAACAACATAAAATAGAATAAGCCATTATGATTTTAAACAGAAAATTATCAGATGCTCTCAACGAGCAAATCAACATGGAGATGTGGTCATCCAACCTATATTTATCCATGTCGATACATTTCACTCAGATAGGGCTGGATGGTTTTGCACATTGGACGTTAAAACAATCGCAAGAGGAACTTGAACATGCCTATAAAATGATCGATTACTCCATCAAGCGTGGCGGACAAGTGACGATCGGAGTAATTAATTCCGTTCCCACAGCATGGGGAGAGCCGTTGGAGATTTTCCAGCATATCTACGAGCATGAGGTGCATGTATCCGGATCAATCGACAAGATTGTCGATATCGCTTCCGAAGAGAAAGACAAGGCGACACAAGATTTCCTATGGGGTTTCGTCCGGGAACAGGTAGAGGAAGAGGCTACAGCGAAAAATATTGTCGAGAAACTTAAATTATACGGAGAACATCATGCCGTATTAATGGATCATCGATTAGGAAAAAGATAAACGAATACCTGCTTGTCATACCTATAAATGGGCCTAAAAAGCCATGTCGTCTTCTTGGGATGACATGGCTTTTTTATAGAGGTCAAAGCCCTAAAGCCTGACGAATCGCCTCACTCCACAATTCGCCTAACCGGACCGCTCCTTTCTCATTCGGATGAAGATAGAACACTCCGGCGTTACCCTTCTCCGCTTGGAAATCTGTCAAATGGTTTTCCTTAAAGTAATCAAATCCCTTCGTATCTCCCAGAAAGACTTGTCCGGGAAAATGAGACGCATAATAATCGACTAATCGTTGTATTTGCGGATAATAATCTTGGAGCCTTCGTAAGCCTTCTTCCAAATATTTAGCCCCATTATACGTATTCGGGCTATACCATAAAGGACGATGCACCACAATACGGCAATTCGGGTATAAAGCTAATAAGCGATTGATAATTGTCTTCATATTCTCATAATACCGCTCGGGCGCTACCGGGCAACCGTTTGTGCCTTCTATCGCGCTATCGTTCGTCCCCAGCATAATAGAGAATACCAAATCCGCCCAAGTCTCATCCTTAAATTTATCGGCAGCACGTACGGCCCACGGGAAAAGCGTATTCGTATCCGGCAAATAATCAACGGTAGTGCATCCGCTCTGTCCTCTATTGGAATACTTGACTGAAGCCACTTCCGGGCACTTGCTTAAAAACAACGCAGCCTTTACAGGAGGCGCATCATGGACAGGCTTCGGTAACCCGGCGCCAAACGTGATACTATTCCCGATAAATACGATATTCACATAACGTTTATTGTTTGCGGCTGAAGCAGACCAACACATAACGATACTTATTAAAATACATATGATTCCCTTAATTTGTCTCATGGCTCCCATTCAATTGATTCTCCTGCGAAGGTAAGAATAATTTGATTATCTCGGGATGTTTTTCAAGCCAAGCACGGGCTGATCGCGATTCCGTACGTGTCCCGTCTTCCATATAATACATCAATTCGCTCAGTTGTTCATCGGTTAACTTAAAGTTCTTGAAAAAAGAGGCTGCATATGGATCTTTCTCAGAGAATCCTTTCGTAGCGATAACCTCGATATGCTCCGAGTCTCCAAATTCCTCTTTCGGGTCTTCCAAGAATTTTAACGGATAACGTGAGAACATCCAATGAGGGGTCCATCCGGTAACCACGATCCATTCGTTCGCATCAATCGATTTCTTCAAGAAAGCAACCATCGTAGCCCCACTGGAAGATTTCAAATCAAAATCCAAAGAATAATCTTGAACCGCCTTATCCGCCGAGTTCATCAAACCGGCGCCGGCATCGATCCCTATAATCTCACCTTTAAATTGATCTTTATGGGCATTCAAATCCTCGATGGAACGAATGGTAACGTACTCCGGAACTACCAAGCCCAATTTCGCATGCTCATAAACCGTTCCGAGTGTCTCAAGCCGGTCCCCGTATTGTTCCATATAATCCGCATGGGTCACCGGTAACCATGCATCCATGAACACATCCGCTTTTCCCGAAGCGACAGAAGTAAAGATCGGGGCGATATCCGCATTTTTTAATGTTACCCGATATCCTTGCTCCTCTAATATCACTTTGGCTAAGTTGGTCATAGCAATGCCCTCCGCCCAATTAGCGTACGCTATCGATATTTTCTTTCGATCCTTGCTATCCACACAACTGAAAATAAATTGTAAGGTCACCAAAAGCATACAGCATCCAATAATAATCGTAAATCGTCTCATATATCTATTTCTTTCTTTTCTATGTTTCTTATTTCTTTTGTTTATTCACTTTACCTTTCGCCCAGCCCTGCGTAATACGGTCCAAGATAATAGCCAAGATAACGACCGCTATACCTCCTTCGAAACCTAAACCTATTTTCATTTGGGTAATTCCTCGCAAGACAATCTCACCCAATCCTCCTGCCGAGATCATGGCCGCTATAACTACCATAGAAAGTGAAAGCATGATCGTTTGATTCACTCCCGTCATGATCGTAGGCAAAGCCAATGGCAATTGCACCTTATAAAGCAACTGAGAGGAAGTAGCGCCAAATGAGCGGGTAGCCTCCACAATATCGGCCGGGACTTGACGGATTCCCAGATCGGTCAGCCGTACAACCGGAGGCATGGCGAAAATCACCGTTGCGAAAGCGCCGGGTACCGGTCCCAAACCAAAAAACAAAACGGCTGGTATCAAGTAGACGAAAGCCGGCATCGTTTGCATCAAATCCAAGACCGGATGGATGATCTTATCCGCCCGATCACTGCGTGCGGTCCAAATTCCTAACGGAACTCCGATCATCAAGGCGATGATGGTAGAAGACAGTACCAAGGCCAAAGTCTGCATCGTTTCCACCCAGAAACCCATTCCGTAAATTAACAATAGACCCAATGCCGTGAACACGCCGACTCCTTTTCCTGCCTTGAACCAAGCCAACAATGCCAAGCCCAAAATCATCACATAAAACGGAATCCAAGTCAGCCCATCTTGAAAAGCATCGATAAATCCTCCGACCCCATCATTTATCACATCAAAAAAACGAGCGAAATGCTCAGTCAGCCAATTAATGGCAATCTCTATATATTTTCCTATATTTATCATAATTCTATCGCATTTTGAACAATTTGATCTATTTCCTCTTTATCCTTCCCCGTCATCTCGATTATAATCGATGAAGTAGAAACCAAGCCAGCCAATTGGTTGGCCTCATTAACGACCGGTAAGGCCTGCCGGATCTCCGGTAACAAAGGAAGCATATCCTCAACCGTCGTGTTTTCCAGAACCGAAGGAACCTCTTTCATCACAATCGACGAGAGATCATGATTCCCCGCTTTCCGAAGAGCCAAGACATCTTTCAAACGAACCTCGCCCAGAAATTGCCTATTTCCATCCACAACCGGCAATACATATAAGTTTTTCTCTTTCATTTTCCTCAACACGGTCTCCGGGCCATCTTTACGGATACGAGCGACAACCGGCTGGGTTATCATTATCGATGAGGCTGTAACGATACGTCCACGATCTACATTTTCCGTAAATCTAGAGACATAATGATTGGCCGGATCTGTCAAGATCTCCTCAGGGGTACCTACTTGCACGACCTCCCCGTCTTTCATAATGGCGATACGATCCCCCAACTTAATCGCCTCGTCAAGATCATGCGTAATAAAGATGATCGTTTTTTGCATCTTCTCTTGTAGTTTCAATAGCTCATCCTGCATCTGTACACGGATCAATGGGTCTAAGGCAGAAAAAGCCTCATCCATTAAGAGCACCTCGGGATCATTCGCGATCGCACGGGCCAATCCGACACGTTGCTGCATACCTCCAGACAACTCGCTAACCTTCTGGTTCTCGTATCCTTTTAACCCTACTAGGGCTACACTTTCCACAGCTTTCTGGTCTCTTTCTTTTTTAGGAACCCCTTGTAACTCCAAGCCAAAAGCGATATTACTCAATACCGTGCGATGGGGCAGCAATCCAAAATGCTGGAAAACCATAGCCATTTCCTTACGCCGTATATCCAATAATTCTTTATCCGAGGAAGTCGTTATGTTTTTTCCGTTGATAAAGACTTCTCCCAAAGAGGGCTCGTTCAATCGGTTAATACAACGTAACAGCGTAGATTTTCCACTTCCGGAAAGTCCCATTATCACAAATAACTCCCCTTCCTCAATTTTTAGGTTCGCATTACGTACAGCTACCGTGCAACCCGTTTCTTTCAAAATGTCTTGTTTACTTTTTCCCGCTACTAGCATTCTTTTCGCACGCATTTTCTCCGGGCCGAAAAGAATAGATAAATTCTTTATTTCTATTTTCGTCATATAAAATCTTTGATTACAGGTATGATACAAAAAGATTAGGCCATAAGTCCAGAATTTCTTATGGCAAAACATAAACCAAAAGCATATATAAGTTAATGCTTATTATGGAAATTGACTACAACCTAAATCATCTCTTATATAGACAACCGAATTTCAAAGAGTATTGTTCACTAGTTTTTCCAACTATTGGGTCTTTTCATAGGTAAAGTGAAAATAAATGTAGAACCAAATCCTTCTTTGGACATCACAGAAATATTACCGCCCATTTTTAATACCAGACCTTTACAAATTGCTAATCCCAATCCGACTCCTTGCTCAAAATCGCTTAATTGCACGAACCGAGCAAAGATATTATCCAATTCATCCTTGGGAATGCCACAGCCTGTATCCGAGACATAAAACTTAACCATTTTCCCCTCATCCTCAAGCGTATATCCAAACCAGATACTACCTTTCTTGGTATGCTTAACCGCATTCGTCAATAAATTCATGCAGATTTGCCATAATCGATTTCGATCTATATTAAATATGATATCGGGACATGCATCCAAGGTTATTTCCACCCCTTCCGGCTTACGTAATTGTATGGAGTTATATAGATCTTTCATAAAGGAAGGTAAATAAACATCCATATAAGTAAATGTCATCATATCAGACTCGATTCTGGAAATATCCAAAACATCATTGACTATACTTAAAAGTAAATCATTGTTCATCTTGATCAAGCTAATATAATTTTGACGCAATTCCAAATCCTCCTCCACTCCTAACAAATCAGAGAAACCGACAATAGCGTTCAATGGTGTACGGATCTCATGGGTCATATTCGCTAAGAAAGTCGACTTAAGCATATCCGCCTCCTCCGCTTTTTCCTTGGCTGAGATCAAGTCTTCCTCAAACTCCAATCGTTCTTGATCATCGATCATACAGCCAACAATCAAATTCGGGAAACCATTTTCATCCTTTTCATGCGTCTTACCGATCACCTCATAGATCCGATAGGTGTTATCATCGTTCTTTAGACGAAAATCTATTTTATATTCATCCAATTTATTCGTACGGATCGTATTGAATAGATAGAAAAAGTCGCCAGAATCGTCCGGGTGACGAAGTTGCGGCAAAGCCTGACAGATGAACTGATTACGTTTCAATAAACTATTGGTCGTGCCATAAAACTGGAAACAACGGTTACAATGTACTTTATCGCAAGACTTAAATCGGCTGAAATTAAAAGAATAAGTCGTAATCTTGCTATTCTGCAAAGCAAGCTCCATCATCATCCGACTTTCGGACAACTTACTGCTTAACGCCTCATTCGCTTTCTCCTGCTCAACGAGCTCCGATACATTCCGTATATAAATAATCACATACCGGTCATGTACAGGTACCAACCGTAGTTTAAAATAAACGACCGGAGCGCTATGTCCCGGAATCGATAAATCTAAATTCATGATCTCCGACTTATTCAAGCAACTTTGCACGATCGTGGCCACACGACGCTTAGTCTCATCCGGATAAATGAAACCCGGAAGATCATCGATACGCCGATTGATCGACTCCGGCGTTATACAAGTCTCCACAGCATAAGCGATAATCCGCTCTACGATCAATTGCTTGTTTACCAAAAGGATCGTATCAGGAACCGCTTCCGCCATCTTTTGCGACATGTCCGTCAATTCCTTCAATTCCCGGTCATAACCAGCCGCCTCCTGCCCGACCGCCGGATTACCCGTTAATAATAAGGTATATCCAAGAATCTCTCTATTCTCTTTCATTGAGGGGATGATAGAATACGGTACAGGCAAAGAACCGGAAACCACGCTTCCCCCACGCAGATATTGTTTTTGAAGATCGGTCAACAAATCTGTACGAAAAAGATTATTTAATAAGAAGTCCGCTTCATTTGTAAAAGGAAATTTCTCGTTTAAGGACTTATTTATATCAATTAGCGCACCGTTTTTATCATACAGAGCACCTCCCATGGGATAATATGTAAAAAAATCTGTCAGCAAACGCTGTTTTACCTCGGAAACCTCCATATACTTTCTTTATTAACATCAATAAGTTACAAAGAAATAAAATCTTTGAAAATCAAAGAAATTTTAAAGCATAAACTTTAGGTCTATTTCACAAGAAAATCAGTCTCTTTACTAAAAAGCAACAACAAACCTTCACTTACGCTTGTTACTTAACAAACAAATTAATTATAATATGAAAGCATTAATAGGTAAAAAGGCACCGGAATTCCACGCTCCGGCAGTAGTGAATGGCAATGAGATCATCGAGGATTTCTCTTTGGAACAATATGTAGGCAAGAAGTATGTAGTCATGTTTTTCTATCCGATGGACTTTACATTCGTTTGCCCGACAGAATTACATGCCTTCCAACAAAAGTTACAGGAATTCGAAAGACGTAACGTAGCGGTGGTTGGTTGCTCCGTTGATTCTCAATTTTCTCATTTCGCATGGTTAAACCAAGATAAGAATAAAGGAGGTATCCATGGGGTGACTTATCCACTCGTATCCGATTTTTCCAAAACCATCTCTGAAAACTTTGGCGTATTAGCCGCTGATTATATTACAAACGAAAGTGGAGAACTTATCTCCAGAGGAAATCCGGTCGCTTACCGGGGTCTGTTCCTGATTGACAAAGAGGGCTTGATCCGTCATTATGTAATCAACGATTTACCATTAGGCCGTAACGTAGACGAGGCTCTCCGTATGGTCGATGCCTTACAGCACTTCGAAGAATATGGCGAGGTTTGCCCGGCAAATTGGTCCAAAGGAAAAGACGCCATGAAAGCGACAAACGCAGGAGTCTCTAATTATTTAAGCCATCATTGATATATTGCAAGAAAGGGGGCTAGGCCCCCTTTCTTATACTATTGAGACAATCGTTTACACTTTCCCGAGATATGCGAGATATCTAGACGTAAGATATTAGTCCGGTAAAAAGATTTCTCAATATACTTTTCGCCGATCTCCTTAAACGCCGATGAATATTTATTCACGAGTAGCCGCAAGGCATACCGACGCTCTTCTTCCGGCAAATCCAAATGTATCTCTCCAAAAGCGATAGTGCTCTCGTAACCTGTCGTGAATTTTCCCGGAACGATTTGTGTAGCGCCAACTACCGTGAAACTCACTTTCGGGTTTTCTCGTAGACATTCCAGCTTATACCCTTCCGGAGCGCAATGGAAATAAATAGAATCCCCTTCCTTTACATAATTGATCGGGATTCCATACCCATACCCATTTATCCCCGACATGGCCAAAAAACCATATTCCGCCTCCTCCAATAAACGAATTGCCAACTCATTATCCAAAATCCGGTCTTTTCGTCTGATCTCTCTAAACATAGGTCTAATTTATTTATAAACGAGTATAATACACTAATCGTGGCAAATCTATAAAAAAATAATATACATTTGCGTCATAAAGTTGACACATGATAAATATTATAGATCTATGAGAGCAAGAATAACCTTATTATTATTATTCGCCATTCTTTTCAGTTTCACTTGTCTGGCACAAACTAATTTTGAAAAACACTTCACGAAGAAAAGTCTCCGGATTGATTTCGCATTGAGCGGGAATTGGGATTTCCAAGCCGCCGCTATACAACAACTCCGGGAAGAACCCGTCTGGGCAGGGCCGGTCAAAAACTTGATCGATCCGTTTGGTTATGGAGGGTATTATATTAATGTATATGATAAAGCCGGTAAAGAGTTGATCTACTCACGAGGATTCAATACGTTATTCGAAGAATGGAGAAGTACGGAGCAAGCGAAGACCGAGACACAATCTTGGACAAATAGCATCTCTATCCCCTATCCGAAAGCTCCTGTCATCATTGAGATTACGGCAAGAGACAAGGCCGACATGCAGTTCCATCTTTTATTGAAACAAGAGATTGATCCGGCCAGTATTTTTATTGACCGGGGAAAACTCAAGGAAAACCGGATCACAAAAATCCAATATAACGGGGATTCCTCCGGGAAAGTAGACCTCGTATTTTTGGCGGAAGGTTATACGGCGGATGAGCAAGAGAAATTCGTAGCTGATGCCAAACGTTTTACGGAGGCATTGTTTAAAACCCCGCCTTATGACACTCGCCGGGAAGATTTCAATATTTGGGCGGTAGATGCCGTTTCGGAAGAATCGGGAACAGATGTATCCGGTAAAGGTATATTCAAGAATACCGCATTGAATTCCGGTTATTATACATTCGGTGTAGATCGCTATTTAACCACCCCGGATATGAAGTCTATACGTGACGCCGTATGGAACGCTCCTTGCGACGCAATCTTCATCTTGGTAAACACGGACGCTTACGGTGGTGGCGGTATGTATAATTTTTATGCCATGGGAACCGCCGATAACCCACGTACCCCGGTCGTATTCGTTCACGAGTTCGGACATAGTTTCGCTGGTCTAGCAGATGAATATTTCAGTTCCGAGGTCGCTTATCAAGATTTTTATAATTTGAAGTACGAGCCTTGGGAACCGAACATCACGACCTTGGTTAACTTCGATGCTAAATGGAAAGATCTTCTACCAACTAATACACCGATACCTACCCCATTAGATGACGCCCATAAGGATAAGGCAGGCGTATTCGAGGGAGGCGGTTACATCGCTAAAGGCATTTATCGCCCGATGGATCACTGTATGATGCGTGATTACGCTCCATTCTGTCCAGCTTGTAGCCGGGCGATCTTAAAGATGATCGATTACTTCACGGATAAACCGATAAAACATTAACAAGGAAAGAGCGGGTACCCTAATAGCTTTGTTACATCAACTATTAAGATACCCGCCAGCACTAACCTATCAACATTTATTTCATCATCGGAATTTCTATCAAAAGAACTTTTGCGTGCTTCAAGACTTCTATCGTAATGCTATCGGTTTCCCAGAATCCGGCCCCGTCACGCTTAGACAGGATCGTATTACTTACCTCCACCTCTCCGTCGATCACGAATAAATAAACTCCATTATTTTTACTATGTAGCTTGTACTCTTTTACTTGACCGGCATCTAGGTTTCCTAAAGAGAACCAAGCGTCTTGGTTGATCGACGCAGGAGCGCTACCGTCCGGAGCGATGATCAAGGACAACTTATTCTTTTCCGAAGTAACCGGACGCACGTCATAACTGGCATAATGAGGCTTGGTATTCTCCTCACGGGGAAATACCCATATTTGCAAGAACTCCAATTGTTCATTACCGCTGTCGTTGAACTCGCTATGCACGATACCGGTACCGGCGCTCATCACCTGAATATCTCCCGGCGTAATCACCTCGCTATTCTTTATGCTATCCCCATGGCGTAAATATCCCTTTAACGGGATGGAGATAACCTCCATATTCTTATGTGGATGCATATCGAATCCCTCACCCGGCGCCACGGAATCATCATTCAATACACGTAGCATCCCGAAATGAACCCTTTCCGGATTGTAATAATTAGCAAAGCTAAACGTGTGATGTGTTTTCAACCAACCGTGATTCGCATACCCTCTGGATTGAGCCTTATCAACTACAACTCTCATATTTTCCTCCTTTTTAAATCTACATTAATAACAAATCCATAACTATAAATGTTGCGTGACGCATATTTCGAACATTTCATGTAAACATGTGATTCATATATGAACAGAAATCGCTACTTTTGCGCAATTAAAAAAACTCATCCTGTAAATATAAAATCTTATGGCAATCTACTTAAACGATGTATCGAGAACATTTGGTGAGTATTTACTTATTCCCGGTTTAACCACCAAAGAATGTATTCCCGCAAACGTTTCATTGAAAACGCCGCTTGTGAAATTCAAGTCTGGCGAGAAATCCGCTATTGAATTAAATATTCCTTTCGTTTCCGCGATCATGCAATCGGTTTCCGGCCCTAAACTGGCAATCGAGTTGGCTCGCAACGGAGGACTTTCCTTCATCTTCGGCTCGCAACCGATCGAGAGCCAAGCGGATATGGTTCGCAAAGTAAAGAAATTCAAGGCCGGATTTGTTATCAGCGACTCTAACCTTACGCCCGAGAATACCTTGGCCGACGTGCTTGAGCTAGTCCGCCGGACAGAACATTCTACGATTGGTGTGACAGATGATGGTACGCCTAACGGCAAATTGCTAGGTATGGTAACCAGTCGCGATTACCGTGAAGGCAAAGACCCGATCGACATGAAAGTGAAAGATTTCATGACCCCGTTCGCTAAACTAATCGTTGGCGAGCTAGGCATGACCTTGAAAGAGGCGAACCAGATTATCTGGGATCATAAGTTGAATACATTGCCAATCATCGACAAGGATCAGAAGCTTCAATACTTCGTATTCCGCAAGGACTACGATAGCCACCGTGAGAATCCGAAAGAGTTATCCGGCGGAGATAAGAAATTATTAGTAGGTGCCGGTATCAACACCCGCGACTATAAGGAACGTGTTCCGGCATTGGTAGAGGCTGGCGTTGACGTATTGTGTATCGACTCTTCCGACGGCTATTCCGAATGGCAGTACGAGACCTTGCACTGGATCAAGGATACCTACGGAGACAAGGTACTGGTTGGTGCCGGAAACGTGGTTGACCAAGATGGTTTCAACTACTTGGCTGACGCCGGAGCGGATTTCATCAAGGTAGGTATCGGTGGTGGTTCCATCTGTATCACCCGTGAGCAGAAAGGTATCGGTCGCGGACAGGCTACCGCCTTGATCGACGTAGCGAAAGCTCGTGACGAGTATTTCAAGAGACACGGCGTTTATATCCCTATCTGTAGCGATGGTGGCTTGGTACACGATTACCATATGGTATTAGCGTTGGCTATGGGTGCCGACTTCCTGATGATGGGCCGTTATTTCGCCCGCTTCGACGAGTCTCCTACGAAGAAGATGAAAATCGGAAACAACTTCGTGAAGGAGTATTGGGGTGAGGGATCTAACCGTGCGAAGAACTGGCAGCGCTATGACATGGGTGGAAACGAGTCCTTGAAATTCGAGGAAGGCGTGGACAGCTATGTACCGTATGCCGGAAAATTGAAAGATAATTTAAACGTAACATTGGGTAAGATGATCGCTACGATGTGTAGCTGCGGTTCCATCTCTATCCAAGAGTTGCAGCAGCATGCCAAGATCACGCTTGTCTCCTCTACAAGTATCGTTGAGGGTGGCGCTCACGACGTGATCCTGAAAGAGCAGAATTAATTACAATATGTATTCTAGTAGAGGCGTGGCACGCTACGTCTCTACTATTTACACATTCAAATAATTTACCATGAAAAATCTATTACTTACAGTTATCCTTTTGTGCTTTTGTTTGCCATTCGTAAAAGCCGCCGATCAAAAGATGATCTTAATCTCGACCAACGAGACGGACTTGATTTTACAAGTAGCCCCCAACGGACGGCTCTACCAAACTTATCTGGGAAATAAATTAGTAAACGAATCCGAATTTGAGAACCTCTCATGGAATATCCAAGCCGGAACGGATGGCAGCGTATCAACCCGTGGATGGGAAGTATATCCTTGCTCAGGAGCGGAAGATTATTTCGAACCGGCTTTCGCCATCCAGCATAACGACGGAAACATGACTAGCATATTCAAGTATGTTTCCAGCGAATCTAAGAAACTAGACAATAACGTTACGGAGACAATTATCTCCCTGAAAGACGATGTATACCCAGTGGAGGCTAAATTACATTATGTAACCTTCGCTAAAGAAAACGTGATCAAGGCTTGGACTGAGATTCGTCATATGGAGAAAAAACCGGTCACGATTACCCAATACGCTTCCAATATGCTTTATTTCGAGAGTCCTCGCTATGTATTGACCGAGTTTAGCGGTGACTGGG
Source organism: Parabacteroides distasonis ATCC 8503 (assembly GCF_000012845.1). Lineage (NCBI taxonomy): Bacteria > Pseudomonadati > Bacteroidota > Bacteroidia > Bacteroidales > Tannerellaceae > Parabacteroides > Parabacteroides distasonis. The sequence goes on along the minus strand of NC_009615.1, from coordinate 99,117 downwards.
CCAAGGAAGTACAGATGAGCAGCCAAGACTTGAAATTCGGGAAAAAGATTATCGATACGAAACTAGGCTCCCGTGCCGCTATGCACGCTTACCCGTTTTTTGAGATTGGATTAGGTGCCCCGGCCAGTGAGAATACAGGAGATGTTTTAATGGGAACGATCGGTTGGACTGGAAACTACCGCTTTACGTTCGAGGTGGACAACGCCGGTAACCTTCGTGTCATCTCCGGCATCAATCCCTATGCGTCCGCCTATGAATTGAAACCGAACGAATGGTTCGTCACTCCTGAGTTTATCTTTACATTGAGTAATCAAGGAACCGGAAAAGCCAGTCGTGATATCCATGATTGGGCACGTAATTACCAGATCAAGGATGGTAAAGGCGATCGCCTTACCCTACTGAACAACTGGGAATCGACCGGTTTCAATTTCAACGAGAAGAAATTGGAGGAATTAATGAAAGAAGCCAAGCACCTAGGTGTAGATATGTTCTTGCTGGACGATGGTTGGTTCGCTAATAAATACCCTCGTCAAAACGATAAGGCCGGATTGGGCGATTGGGAGGTTACACACGATAAGTTGCCGAACGGCATTCCTCATCTGGTGCAGACCGCTAAAGATGCCGGCGTGAAATTCGGTATCTGGATCGAGCCGGAGATGGTAAACCCCAAGAGCGAACTTTTCGAGAAACACCCGGATTGGGCGATCCATCTACCGAATCGTGAGACTTATTACTACCGCAATCAACTTGTCTTGGACTTAAGTAACCCGAAAGTACAGGATTATGTATTCAGCGTGGTGGATAATATCATGATCGAGAATCCGGATCTGGCTTTCTTCAAATGGGATTGCAACAGCCCGATTACCAATGTCTATTCCCCCTATCTTAAAGAGAAGCAGAATCAATTGTATATCGACCATGTACGAGGTGTCTATAACGTATTCAAACGGGTAGCCGAGAAATACCCTCACCTACCGATCATGCTTTGCTCCGGTGGGGGTGCCCGCTGTGATTACGAGGCATTGAAATATTTCACGGAATTCTGGTGCAGCGACAACACCGATCCGATCGAGCGTTTGTATATCCAATGGGGATTCTCCCAGTTCTTCCCGGCAAAGGCAATGTGCGCCCACGTGACTAGCTGGAACAAGAATACCTCCATCAAGTTCCGTACCGACGTGGCCATGATGTGTAAGATGGGCTTCGATATCAGCTTGAAGGAAATGAACGATGACGAGATGAAATACTGCCAAGAAGCAGTTGCCAACTACAAACGTCTAAAGGGCACGATCCTCGACGGCGATCTGTACCGTCTAGTCTCCCCTTACGATACCAACCATTCATCCGTGATGTACGTGGATAAGGCAAAAAGCAAATCCGTCCTATTCGCTTATGATATCCACCCTCGCTTCGGAGAAAAGACTTTCCCCGTAAAGCTACAAGGATTGGACCCGAATAAGAAATATAAGGTACAAGAGATAAACCTCATGCCGGGCCAGAAATCGACCTTGGTTACCGACGGAGGTACCTTCAGCGGAGATTTCTTGATGAAAATAGGAATGAACGTGTTCTCTACGGCTCATGCCCATAGCAAGGTCATAGAGCTGACCGAGGCTCACTAACTAAATTGTCAACAGAGAATGGACATTATCCGCGAGATAACCCCACTATCGGAAAAGGACTGCTTTTACATCGTAGACCGGCGTAAGACAGAATTTACCTATCCGATCCATTGCCACTCGGAGTACGAGCTCAATTTCATTGAGCACGCTCCGGGGGTAAGGCGTGTGGTCGGTGACTCTGCGGAAGTGATCGGAGAATACGAGTTAGTATTGATAACCGGGAAAGAACTGGAGCATGTCTGGGAGCAGAACGCATGTAAATCGCCTTTGATCCATGAGATCACGATCCAGTTCTCTCCCGATCTCTTCGGGAAGAATCTATTGGAGAAAAACCAATTCAACAGTATCCGGAAAATGTTGGAGAAAGCCCAATGCGGCATCAGTTTCCCGATGTCTTCCATCCTGAAGGTTTACCATTTACTGGAAAAGCTGGTTTCCGAGGAGCAAAGCTTTTATGCGGTCATCAACTTCTTAACCATCTTATATGAGCTTTCTGTCGAGGAGAACTACAAAGTATTGGCCAGCTCCTCATTCGCTAAAATAACAGATATCCATTCCGAGAGCCGTCGTATCCAGAAAGTACAAAATTACATTAACGAACGATACCAACAGGATATCCGCCTAAACCAACTGGCGGAACTCGTAGGTATGGCCCCTTCCGCTTTCAGCCGTTTCTTCAAGTTGAGGACCGGGAAGACCCTCTCCGACTATATCACCGATATCCGTATCGGTTACGCCGCCCGCATGCTGGTGGACACGCAACGATCCATCGCGGAGATTTGTTATGACTGCGGCTTCAATAACCTCTCGAACTTCAACCGTATCTTTAAGAAAAAGAAAAACTGCTCTCCCAAAGAGTTCCGGGATAACTACAAAAAGACAAAAATCATTGTATAAGAGACCTTTTTAACAGGGATAAATACATATCCCCCCCTATTTCTATACAAAATCCCCCCTTCTCTTTTCCTTCACACATCTATCTTTGCGACCAGTCACAAAGGCTTTCATGCCTACGGCTACCCCATCGATGTGTTAAAAATACACTCCGGCAAAAAAGTATTATTCTTGGATAAAATAGTATTTGAACGCACTTGGGATCCGACGTAATTTTGCGACAGAAATTAACAATACATATTAACAACAAAAAACAATTGCCTATGAGGAAGGACCGAAAATCTAATGTTTTTAGCAGTTAACCGCTAATGACCCTATTGAGTAAATGAATTTTAGTTTAGCCTTATATGATTTAATGTAAAAAATAATGAATTCAACAATTAAGAAAACGACGCTGTTTTTAGGCGCATGTATGGCCTTCCAGCTAGGTGGCATACCACAAATGTTAGCCGCCCCTAGTACTTCGATGGAAGTCATGCAACAAACAAAAAGAATCACTGGTACCGTGAAAGACGCAACAGGAATGGAAGTCATCGGTGCCAATGTTATCGTAAAGGGAACGACAAACGGAGTGATAACCGATTTGGATGGTAAGTTCAGCTTAGAGGCCGCCCCCGGCTCTATCATAGAGATCTCCTACATCGGTTATATGACCCAAGAGATTCCCGTAACCGCCCAAACATCCGACTTACAGATCACCTTGAAAGAGGACTCACAGAGTTTGGACGAGGTAGTGGTAGTAGGTTATGGTGTACAAAAGAAAAAGTTGGTGACAGGTGCTACCCTTCAAGTAAAGGGAGAGAATATCCAAAAATTAAACACGACAAACCCGCTAGGTGCCTTGCAGAGCCAAAGCCCGGGCGTCAATATCGTAGCGAACTCCGGCCAGCCGGGTAAGAGTTTCGATATCAACATTCGTGGTGCCGGAACGAACGGCAGCACGACTCCGCTATACATTATTGATGGCGTCGAAGGCGACATCAATTCCTTAAGTCCCGCCGATATCGAGAGCTTGGACGTATTGAAAGATGCCGCTTCCGCCGCGATCTACGGTTCACGTGCGGCCAACGGTGTTGTATTGATCACGACAAAGCAGGGCAAACAGGGTAAATTACAGGTTAGTTACGACGGCTATGTAGGTTTCCAGAACGTATATAAGATGCCGGACTTGCTGAATGCAAAGGAATACATGGCAGTCATGGACCAACTGAACTTCAACACGGGTAACCAACCTTACACGTGGACGAATTACATGTCACAAGAACAGTACAACCGTTACATGAGCGGCGAGGATGAGGGTACCAACTGGCTTGACGCAATCCGCAACAAGAACGCCATTACTACCAGCCACTCCTTGAACTTGGCCGGTGGTACGGAACGCTCCAAATTCTCCACGGGTGTATCCTACACGAAACAGGAAGGTACGCTAGGCAAGCCGGTCGCTTCCGACTACCAACGTTTCACGGTTCGCATGAACTCTGAACATATTTTGTGGAAAGAGGGTGACTTGGATATCATCACATTCGGAGAAAACCTGTACTATAATCATAATGAATCTTCCGGTATCTCCGAGGGTAATCAATACGGTAACGACATCTCTTGGATGTTACGTGCCAACCCGCTGGTTCCTATCTATAACGAGAACGGGGATTACTATATGTATGACGACTTGAACAAGGCCGGTTGGTTCAACTACAACTCTTATACGAGTAACCCGATCGCCGCAATGGTCAACTCCTCCCGTGGAAACAACAAGAGCAAAAACTACGGATTAACTATGGTTGGCTACTTGAAGGTACAACCAATCAAGGGACTCGTCTATAAAGGACAGGTCAGCTACAAACAGAACTCCAGCTCTTACCGTGGCTACAGTCCGGCTTATAAACTAACCTCTACCGATCAAAAACTAACCAATGAGGTTACCCAGAACATGACGACTGGTTGGGACTGGCAGATCGAGAATACGCTTAGCTACACCTTCAACATCGAGAAACACAACTTCGATGTATTAGTCGGTCAATCCTTCAAGAAGAGCGGTTTCGGTATGGGTGAGTATCTGGAGGCAACGGCGAACGACCTTCTGTTCTCCGACTGGGACCGGGCTTATATCAGCAATAGCATGGCTTCTCAGCCTACCTCAGCCAAAGGATATCCGACAGGGGATAACGCCTTAGCGTCATTCTTCGGACGTATCAACTATAACTTCAACGAGAAATACATGGCTAGCGTGATCTTACGTACGGATGGTTCCTCGAACTTCGCCCGTGGTAAACGCTGGGGTACATTCCCTTCCGTATCGGCTGGTTGGGTCGTGAGCAATGAAGATTTCATGGAAAGCACGCACGACTGGATGGACTTCTTGAAGATCCGTGCCAGCTGGGGTCAGAACGGTAACTGTAATATCGATAACTTCCAATATTTCTCGACCGTAGCGTTCGACCACCTCGGACAATATTCCTTCGGCAACAACAAGGGTACGGCCACGCAAGGCGGTTATGCCAGCATCATGCCGAACGAGGACGTGACATGGGAGACTTCCGAGCAGTTAGACCTTGGTCTGGATGCCCGTTTCCTAAGCGGCCGATTGAGCTTGAACTTCGATTGGTACAACAAGAAAACCAAGGACCTGTTGATCGTTGCCCCGATCCTAGACTCTTACGGAACGAACGCTCCCTATATCAACGGCGGTACCGTGGAAAATAAAGGTGTCGAGATCGGCTTAGGCTGGAACGACCAGAAGGGCGACTGGACGTATGGCGTGAACCTAAACCTTGCCCATAACAAGAACGAGGTTACGCAGATCAACAACAAAGACGGTTACATCCTAGGTCCGGACAAGGTACTGGCCGAGAACACACGTCCTGTATCCCGTATGGAAGTAGGACACCCGATCGGTTATTTCTGGGCCTATAAAACGGAAGGTGTCATGCAAAACGCCGACGACGTGCAGGCTTATCTGGATAAGAACTGTAAAGGCAACGCAGCCAACTCCCTGCAAGGTAGCTCCATCCAACCGGGTGACTTGAAATTCGTAGACGTGAATGGCGACGGCGTGATCAACGAGGACGACAAGACCGAAGTCGGCAACCCGCACCCGGATATCACGATGGGTCTAAGCTTCAACGTTGGTTACAAAGGATTCGATTTAGCGGTAACCACCTATGGGGCCTTCGGACAACAAAATATGCGCTCTTATCGTAAGTTTACCGACGGCAACGTGGAGAATTACACCTCCGAGGTATTTGAGTACTGGCACGGTGAGGGAACCTCCAATCGTTATCCTCGTCTGGTTCCGGGTAACACAGGTGTCAACTTCCAACAGATATCCGATATCTTCGTGGAAGACGCCAGCTATTTCCGCATCCAGAACGTTACTTTGGGCTACGACTTCAAGAACCTATGGAAGAACTGCCCACTGCCGCAATTACGTCTGTACGTAAGCGCCCAGAACCTCTTCACCTTCACGGGATACAAGGGTATGGACCCCGAAATCGGTACGAACGATAGTTATCGCGAGGACAATCCTTGGGCAAGAGGTATCGACTTAGGTTCTTATCCTTCACCCAGAACTTATATGGTAGGTGTTAACATTAAATTTTAAGAGAAAAGCAACATGAAAAAGTTAATATATGCAATATGTATGGGCGCTGCCGTAGCCTTCTCCAGTTGTGAGGACATGCTCGACACGACCAATTACACAGAGAAGACAACCGCTACATTCCCGGAGTCGTACGACGATGCCCAGCAAATGATAGCAGGCGTTTACGCCAGCATGGCATCCGTTTGCGCCAACCCCGAGAGATCGTTCCTTTATTACGCCCAACTAGCCAGCGATGACGCGCTAGGCGGGGGCGGCTCGAACGACAAGCTGATGCAGGCCATGGACCTGCTCTGCAACTATCAGTCCGACATGACCCGCCAGTTCTGGAAAGACCGTTATGCCGGCGTATTCCGTGCCAACAGCGCCATAGAGACCTTGGATAACTGTCCGGACTTTCCTTCCACGGAAGCACGTAACCAATTGATGGGCGAGGCTCTCTTCATGCGTGCCTATTTCTACTACGAGCTAGCCTCGATGTACAATCGTGTACCCCTAATCACTACATCCCAGACAAGCGATGTGCCACAGGCAAGCCCCGCCGAGATCTGGGGACAGATCTTGCTAGACCTTAAGACAGCCGCCGACATCATGCCCGCATGGCGTGGAGGTACGTCATCCCTTGAGGCAGGACACGTCGACAAGTACACCGCCGAGGCCATGTTAGGCCGTGCTTGGTTGTTCTACACCGGCATGTACGGGAATGGCGAAGATATAGCCGCCTTGACCAGCGCCACTTACAACCCGCTGACCTCCGTCACCTTGGCCGACGGCTCTACCCTAACGAAGGATCAAGTGATCTCTTATATCGATGATTGCGTGAACAATTCCGGATATTCCTTAGCATCCGACTTCCGTAGCCTTTGGGCTTACACGAACCGTTGCACGGTGAACGATTTCGAATACACCGCCGGAAAAGGATTGAAATGGGTAGAGGATGATAACGCCGTCAACCCGGAATCTATGTTCGCCATCAAGTTCAATAAGCTGGCCAGTTGGAATACTACCATCGCTTTCGCCAATGGTTACGCGCTTCATTTCGGTCTTCGCGGAGATCAAGACGTAGCAAATACCTTCCCCTTCGGACAAGGTTGGGGAGCCGGGCCTGTAGCACCGAATTTCGTGAACGATTGGGCAAGCGCAGAACCAAATGACATGCGTCGCGACGCTTCCGTATATCGTACGGACAAATTACCCGCTTATAACAAAGGCGGTTGGGCGGACTTCGTACAGGAAACGGACTACTATGCCATGAAATGGTCTCCTGTCGCATGCAAGACATCCAATGACGAGAGTGGCTACTTCAAGACCTTCGAGAACGAGATGTACGGAATCGATGGCTGGACGCAAGGCGCGAATAACCAAGCCTTGGACAACATCCACGACTTGGTATTGATCCGCTTCGCTGACGTTCTCTTGATGCAATCCGAGCTCAAGGGAGATGCCACCGGTATGAATAAGGTGCGGGAGCGTGCCGGCCTTCCGGCTATCGGCTACTCGCTCCAAGCTCTGCAAAACGAGCGCCGTTGGGAATTAGCTTTGGAGGGTACCCGTTGGAACGACATCCGCCGCTGGCACATTGCCGCCGCTGCCTTGCAGAAACAGATAGGTACGCCTATCTACATCGCTGGTAATCCTGCCACGAACAAGGCGCAAAATGGTGGTTACGCCTCCCGCTACAACACCTCCGCCGGTTTCATGAAGATACCTGAGAGCCAGATCTCACTCTCCAGTGAACTCCAGCAGAACGAAGGTTGGGGAGCGGACGCCGAGTACAATGGCTGGGCTAATTAATAACTTTTTAATTCAGAATATACAATCATGATAAAGAATATATATTATATAGTAATGGCATTGATCGCAGGAATGATGGTTTCCTGCGACCCAATCACAGAAAGTGATCCGGGCATATCCGCCAACTTAACCGAGGCGGATCTGCAAGCCCGTGTAGCGCTTACGCAAACGACGGCCGGACAAAACAAGTTCACCTTCTCCACCAATCCCACACTGACGGTACAGGTATTGGATCAAGACGGGGCCATCCTAGCCACCGGAACCGAGGGTTCCATCATTGGCACTCCTCCCCTCACGAGCTTGACCGTCCGGGCTATGAACCAAGACGGCTCCATCACCTCTTTCTCTAACGATGTGACGATCTCCGAGTATGTGGATGTGCCTTCTATTTATGAAGGATTATTCGGACCGGAGTATAATTCTGTAACTTGGGTTTGGGATACAGATGCCAGCAACGGCCTTTGGGGAAATGGTGCTTATATGGAAAGCACAGGTCCGGAATGGTGGCAAGTTCAAGCCACAGACATCGACCAACAATGTACTGAGAAAGGATATGCCAAAGATGGGTTAGAAGGTTGGATGACTTTTACCTTGGCTGGCAAGAAAGTAGAAACCAGCCGCGGTCAATCCGGAACAATCGCATGGGACTTATCCGCTGTAGCCAAAGAAGGTTGGGATCAAGGTACATTAACGTTCACCGGAACCATTCCTTTATTAGGACTGGTGAAAATGGGAGACACAGATGATACCTTCGCTCCTCAATATGAATATCACATCTTGGAAGCGGATGGTGAGCATCTTAAACTAGCGGCTCCGAAACCCGGCGCAGGTGATTGGGGAGAGGCTTGGTTCTGGAATTTTAAAACAAGAAAATAAAGAAAATATATCATGAAGAAAGTATTATTCATTCTATATTGCACTATTAACAACAACTGTTATTAATATCAATGCTGACGTAAATGGTCCATCACCTTCCTATGCCGCAGAAAGAGAAGGGTATTCAAAAATGTACGTTACAGCTCAAAATCAGGACGCCCATATATCAATGGTTATTGAAGATCAAAATTTCATGGAATATACTATCACCAGTGGTTTTTATAGTGGAGGTCCATGGGTTTACTTTGTTGAACATGGAAAGTATAAAGTTGTTTCCATAGATAAGGGATATAGAGTCTCTTGTAATGGATCTACAGTTCAAGTAGGATCTGTCATAACTTTTAGCGGCGCAACTGGGCATATTGGATTTTACGTAAATAATTGATCTAAAAATGAATATCACGATACTCAATGTTCTCCGTGACATTGAGTATCTCTGATCGGATAAATGAAGAAGATGTATCTCACTAGCAATATTTTATGATGAGATTATCCCAATAATTCATTCATTCTTGTTATATAAGAGGGGCGGAGCGTTTATCGTTCCGTCTCCTCTCTTTTTATCTTACACGGTACTCGCCCTGCAAATATCCTTCCGTCAACCAAACCGCTCTCCGGCCATCTTTTTGATTTCCATAGAGCATTTACCTTGACACACCTATTTTCCAAACCTAGCGAAATAGCGAGAAAGCAGTAGCAATAAGCACCCCTTTTTGTTAAAATACAGCGTTTTCCACACACAATAGGTGCCGGAAGCCTGCGTAACTAGTCGTATTAGGCAACGCCGATACTGCCGTTGGGCATCGTAAGTAGTCAAGAATAGGGTTATGAGTAGTTGCGAATGGGCATTCTTACCCTGTTATAACCCTATTGTAGCACCGTTTTTCTTCCCTTCCTGCCCCCAAAACATGAAATACGATGAATAAATTCCGCTAGAATAAAAGGCCGTTATTCAACATTAGCCTATCAACCAATCGATTGTCGTTTTTTTCTTTCGTTTTCGGGAGCATACCTTACCTTTACCCGAAAGAATCGATTCTCCATGACTTAAATTTACAAACTGTCACTTTGCTAAAAGACGCAAGACAAGGAGATGTCAAGTATCCGTGAAAGATGATACATCTTACAACGGTAATATAATACATCCTACAACAGTAAGATCATACATCTTACGGCGATAAGATGCTACAACTGTACCTTACTGAAAATAAGTTCGTGCATTAAACTCCATAATCGGACGTTTTAAACTGAATAACGTCGCAAATATCGCAGCGTTTCTCCTGTTCTAATGTCGCATCAAGTACTTAAAATATGTATATACACGAAAGAGATAATTGGACATCATTCAGATAGGACGTTTCCGAGCTTACCGCACTCCTTGAAGAGGTGGGGCGTAAACGAGGAATGCTGTATGGCAGACTTGCCTCACACCATCCCCAACGTCTCAAACATCCCCCGGTAAACGGCGGCCTTCTCCTCCAACGGCCTCGGATAAGCTCTAGAGGATGAAGGCATACGGAACAGCCTCATCGTCCTTCCCATACAAGAAAATTCCGACGAGAAGCCCACTTTCGGCTCCTCCGTGCCGGGCAATACGGAGAGGAGGGTATCCATCGCTTTCTGCCCGGTTACCACGATCGCCACGCATTCCGGTATCTGGGACAAGACCTTTTCCGGATCGATCGGCCGTACCACCTCAAGGAACTTATCGGAGGCATTTGCTTTCAAGCGGATCACCTCCATGGCGGTATCACCGATCCCGATCCCCTTTTCCCGGCAGAAAGCCTTCGCCTTCTCCTCGCTGAACGCCTTCTTGTCTCGCAGGAACGCATCCTTGTTCCCATAGAAAATCAAGCCAAGGATGCGCCACATATCATTCTGGATATTCGGGTAATAAAAATCCATGCTCCAACGAGCTCTTGGAGGCGGAAAACTTCCCAGCATCAGCAATCTCGTATTCTCCGGGAGGAAGAAACCTAGCGGATGCAGCTCGGTGGTCATGCTTCCTTGCTCTTTTTGAGTTCCTTCTTCTGATCCTCTTTCGCCAGAAGCACGACGTTATACACGAAGTCCGTGATCCATTGCTCGGAGTAGCCTAGTTTCTCGGCATACTTACGCACGCTCCATGCGGCCTTCTGCACGCTGATATCCTTCCACTCGGACTTGGTCAAGATATCGTGAACCGTCTTCGTCGTCATATTATACAGCAACTTCTTCACCAGCATGGAGAAGCGGAACTTCCACTGCATCAGATTGCCAAGCAAGTTGAACAAGTCATTGCAGAAACCTTGGAACATGAAGAAATACGTCTTGATATCGTTCTGGTTCTTGCAGTTCTTCTTCACCGAGCTGTCGATCTCCTTGAAGAAAGCCTCGCTTAGGCCGTAATCCTCCATCAACACCTTGCGCACACGGGATTTCTCGGCGACACCCAATTTGTTATTCTGGGTCGGTATCTTCAACATGCGTTTGAACAAAGCCATATCGGCGAGCATGTTCAAGTTGGTGATACCCAAGTTCACGGCCATAACGGCTTGATAATATACACGGATTAAAGATACGAACTCCTCCACGGAACCTTTGCCGGCCTCTTCCGCCTCAGATACGTTCTTCTTGAATAGCTTAGAAATAAAATTCATCGTACGATTATTAAATAGTTTCGAGCCGCGAATATACGAAAACTTACCGCCAATACAGAATAACTATTCAATTCTCTCCACCGTAACCTCCGGAAATTGCTCCATCAATAGCAACAGTGGACTTTCCTCCGTGTTTTTACGGGCTTTCAACACGATGCTGACGACGTACTCGTCCTTCTCCTGATGCCCCAGTCTTTTCATGTCATAGCTTACCAACAGGAAACCTTTCTCGTAGATAACACGGGCGATCCGGTTGATCGCCTCCTTGTCGGAGGTAGAGAATACCACCAAGGAACTTCGCATCCCGATGCTTTTAAAAATAACGCTCAACAGCTCCAGCCCGGCGAGCGTCAACAAAGTGGCGGCGATACCGAGCCCGTACATGCCTGAGCCGACGGCCAGACCGATACCGGCGGTCGCCCAGATACCGGCGGCGGTAGTCAATCCCCGTACGAATTGTTTCTGGATGATGATCGTACCCGCCCCGATGAAACCGATGCCACTCACCACTTGGGCGGCCACACGGCTCGGATCGAGACTTACGCTATTCTCTAGGATGACATCTTGGAAGCCATATTGGGAGACAACCATGATCAACGCGCTACCCAACGAAACAAGGAAGTGAGTCCGGTAACCCGCCTCCTTCGCACGGTACTCACGGTCTAGTCCGACAACGGCGCCCAGAATACCTGCCACGAAAAGTCTTAGTATGAAATCCCACATCATAATCAACGATCTTTTAGGTTTTACCCCGAAAGATAGGAATTATTTATTGATTCAGCCGCCATTCACGGTGATAAGAATCGATCGCCTCCCGGACGGAGCCATGTAGGAGCAGGAGGTTCTTGCTCTGCTCGTAATCCAGACGAAGCTCTTCCATGATCATACGGGTGCCACGGTCCACCAATTTTTGGTTGGTCAGTTGCATGTTCACCATCCGGTTCCCCTTCACCCGGCCAAGCTTGATCATCGTGGAGGTCGTGATCATATTCAGCACCATCTTCTGGGCCGTACCGCTCTTCATCCGCGTACTTCCGGTGACGAACTCCGGACCTACTACCGGCTCGATGGCGATCTCCGCCTCCGCCGCCATCGGAGAGTCCGGGTTGCAGGAGATAGAGGCCGTCAGGATTCCCTCGGAGCGTGCCTTACGCAGGGCGCCGATCACGTAGGGAGTCGTACCCGAGGCGGCTATCCCCACCAAAGTATCGTTCGTATTGATATGATATTGTTGAAGTTCCTCCCAAGCCTTATCCAGATCGTCTTCCGCCGACTCCACTGGATTCCGGAGCGCCCGGTCGCCGCCGGCGATCAAACCGATCACCAAGGTATTCGGCATACCATACGTGGGAGGGATCTCGGAGGCGTCCAAGACGCCCAAGCGACCACTCGTACCCGCCCCGATATAGAAGAGCCTACCGCCTCTCCGCATTCGCTCTACGATACGGGTTACCAGCTTCTCGATCTTCGGGATCTCCCGGCCAACGGCGATCGCCACTTTCCGGTCCTCGTTATTGATGCCTTCCAGCAACTCCCGGACAGACATCTGATCCAGATTATCGTACAACGATTCCGACTCGGTTATCTTTTGAAATGCCATAACTCATTCATTTTTTTCTTCGTTCATAAAATGATACCGGATCAATCCGTTCATGGGAGCCTGTACGACCGTACCGACCTTCAAGCCTAAGGATAAGGCCGCCGCTCTCAATACCTCCTGATAATAATAGGCGATAGAGCCTACGAAATGAATCGGGTACGTATCAGCTCCCGGATATAACGCCACGTTACGGAGGAAAAAGCTACGGAAACTCGTATAGACCAAATTATAAATCGGTTGCTCGGTGATATTCTCCAACAAGAAACGGGACAAGGTAGCCAAGAAACGATTCGGGAAAGGTTGTTTATATACCCGCTCCAACAATAAGGCGGGCGTCAACTCATATTGATCCATAAACTTCCGAACCAAAGGCGCCGGCAACTGACGCTTCAAGCAATCCCCTACCAATAACTTCCCGAGCACGGCGCCACTACCCTCATCCCCCAGAATGAATCCCAAGGGAGAGATATGCTCCGTTATCTCCGTCCCGTCATACAGACAAGAATTCGATCCCGTCCCCAATATACAGGCGATTCCCGGACGGCTCCCGCATAAGGCACGAGCAGCCGCCATCAAGTCACTATACACCTCTATGGGAGCCGGGATATAAGGCGTAATCGCCTCTTCCACGATCCGGTTCTTCTCCGGGAAGGCGCAACCGGCGCCATAGAAGTAAATGGCATCGATCCGCTCACCCTTCAAGGCGGGCAATAAGGCATCCCGGATTTCTCCGGCGATCTCCTCCCGTGTCTGGAAGAAGGGATTGATACCCGCCGTCACGACCGTACGCACCGGTCTGCCTTGATCCGCCAGGCACCACTCCGTCTTTGTAGATCCGCTATCCGCAATTAATATCATACACTTATTATAATATCAAATTCTGGAGAATATATACCACCGCACCAGACAAATATCCCGCCAAGGCCAGCAGCGAGATATTCTTCAAGTACCAAATGAAATTGATCCGCTCCAGGCCCATCACGACGACTCCGGCGGCGGAACCGATGATCAACATACTTCCACCTACTCCTGCGCAATAAGCCAAGAACTGCCAGAACACGCCGTCTTGCATGAAGTTCGCCAGATAAGCCGGATCAGTCGCCGCAGCCACCATAGCGTCCGTAGCCACCGGGTACATACCGATAGCACCCGCTACCAACGGAACATTATCCACGATAGACGATAAGGCGCCGATAATCAGGTTCACCGCATACACATTGCCTACCGTATCGTCCAGCCAGAAAGCGAAATCCGACAATACGCCGCTGCAACGCAAGGCATCCACCGCCAAAAGGATTCCGAGGAAGAATAACAAGGTCGCCCCGTCTATACGGTGAACCACCTTGGACAAGCGCAATTTCAAGTCCTCGTCGATCGGTTTACGGGCGTATAGCATCTCCGTATAGAACCAAAGAATACCCACTCCCATCAAGATACCCATAAACGGGGGAAGATGAGTAACCGTCTTGAATACAGGCACGAACAATAAACACAACACACCGATGATCAAGATCGATAACTTCTCCTTATCCTTCAATTTCTTCAGCAACTCATTGTCCGCCTCCATTTGCGAGAATGCGTTAGGGGGCGTCACGTTGCCATGCAAGAAACGCATGGCGATCAAGACCGGGATCAACGCCGATACGATACTCGGCAGGATCAAATGGGGGATCGTGGATGAGGTGGAGATATTTCCCCTTACCCAAAGCATGATCGTAGTCACGTCGCCGATCGGTGACCAAGCGCCACCGCTATTCGCCGCTATAATAATGATACTGCCGAACACCCACCGCTCTTTATAATTCCCGAGCAACTTACGGATCAACATGATCATGACGATCGAGGTGGTAAGGTTGTCCAACACGGCCGACATAAAGAACGTGATCACGGCGATCAACGCCAGCAGTTTCTTCTTTTTCTTCGTGGTAATATGATTCGTGATAAACATGAAACCGCCATGGGCATCGATCAGCTCCACGGTTATCATCGCCCCGATCAGGAATATAAGTGTCTCGGCGATCTCTCCGATACTATCCAGAACCTGATGCTCCACGACGAACCGGGTACATTGTTCCTTAAACGTTAAAGAACCCAAAGAGGGGAACGATTCCAAGAACAAGCTGAATTCCTCTGCCGAGGCCCTCGGGATGAAAAACGGGGCCGCATACGTGTACATAACCCATAAGACCGTACCGATAAGCAAAGCCGTTCCCGCCTTGTTTATCTTTAGAGGATGTTCCAATGCGATCATCAAATAACCGACAAGGAACACAATGACCATTGCTGTCAACATAACTTCATGATTTAGGTTTAAACGCTACAAATGTAGAAATAATAACTCTGTAACACGATAGAAAGACGGAATGTTTTTTAAGATAATTTTACCAAACATGCGAAAGGAACCGGACTGCTCCGATTCCTTTCCTATTCTCTCGAGGGAAAACTATAACCCCGAGACAACTCACTCTACAACCAACATCTTATCACCCACGGAGACCTTGTCCGTCTCATTGACATACACCTCTTTCACCACCCCATCGATCGGCGTACGAATCTCGTTCTCCATCTTCATGGCAACCAATACGCAAAGCGGGTCTCCCGCCTTGACCTCATCGCCTACCTTGACATATACCTTCTGGATCACGCCCGGCATCTGGGCCTGTATGACCTGACGGCCGACCGTCTTGGAACTGGTTCTCGACAGGCGTAATTTCTTCAACTCGTCAATCACCTGTACTTGGAAATAATCACCTTTATTCTTTACCTCATAGGTGGAATCTCCAACACTGGATATTTGTACGCCATGAGATTTATGGTTCATGATGATCGAGTGGATCGTATCTCCGCCCAGATTGTAATCTACATCATAAACGGTACCGTTTACGGATACTTTCTTGATAGGCCCGTCTTCCAGAATCTCTACCTTGAACTCTGTGTCGGGAATATCGTTAACCGTGGCAAAATAAGTCGCTAAAGCCTTTGACATAATCATTCCTCCTCTCATTAAAAGTTATTGGCTAACATTTGTAACTTCCCGTAGTGTTTCCACAGGGACTCCCCTACCAGCGGAACGGTCGTCGCACGGGCGGCCGCCTCTTTCTCCTCCTCGTAATGCTTCAAGGCGGCGGCGATCACGGCGACGGTCGGGTCGCTGTTCTGGCGACGCTTCAAGTCTTCCTTATCGAACTTAGTGTCGATAAAGGTCGTATCGTAATTCCCCTTCAAGAAAGTCGCATTATGCAACACACGCAGGTGGAAGGGAATCGTTGTCTTGATTCCCAAGATCTTGTATTCCCGCAAGGCACGTATCATATTCGAGATGGCGGACTCACGGGTCCGGCCCCATGTGCAAAGCTTGGCGATCATCGGATCGTAATGCAAGGACACCTCGAAACCGGCGTAAGCGGCGCTATCCAGACGTACGTTACGTCCCTCGGGAGCCTCACGCACCTTGATCACGCCCGGAGAGGGCATAAAGTTATTTTCCGGGTCCTCCGCATAGATACGGCATTCCAAGGCATGCCCTCGGCAAGCCACATCTTCCTGCTTATAAGGCAGACGATTTCCTGCGGCCACCAAGATCATATCGCGAACCAAGTCCACGCCCGTTGTCTCCTCCGTCACCAGATGCTCCACTTGAAGGCGGGTATTCATCTCGAGGAAATAGAAGTTCTGGTCCTTATCCATCATGAACTCCAACGTCCCGGCACTGTAGTAACCGATTTTCTTGCAAGCCTCCACCGCTACGGCCAACATCTTCTGGCGAGCGGCCTCCTTCACGAATGGAGAGGGCGCTTCCTCGATCACTTTCTGGTTACGGCGCTGGATGGAGCACTCACGCTCATACAGATGGATCACGTTCCCATATTTATCCCCGAGTACCTGCACCTCGATATGATGGGGGTTCTCGATATACTTCTCGATATAGATGGCATCGTTTCCGAACGAGTTGGCCGCCTCGGAACGAGACATACGGAAAGCCGCTTCCATCTCATCCTCGCTATGTACCAAACGCATACCCTTTCCACCGCCTCCGGCAAGCGCCTTTAGCATAATCGGATAACCCACCTCGGCGGCAACTTTCTTGGCATCCTCTATGTCCGTCACCGGCTTTTCCGTTCCGGGTACAACCGGCACACCGGCTTCTTTCATGATCTTACGGGCCTCGGTCTTGATACCCATCTTGGCGATCACGTCGGCGCTCGGGCCGATAAAGATCACGCCCTCCTCCTCGCAACGACGGGCGAAGTCGGCGTTCTCCGACAAAAAGCCGTAACCCGGATGAATGGCGGCTCCTGTCTTCTTGGCGATCTCAAGGATCAAGTCCGGCTTCAAGTAAGAGGTATCCGCTTCATCTTCCGAGATGCAGTAGGCTTCCTCCGCATAACGTACATGTAATGCTCCGCGATCCACATGCGTATAGATCGCTACGGTCGGGATGTTCATCACCCGGCAGGTGCGGAATATCCGCATCGCTATCTCGCCACGATTGGCTACTAATACTTTCTTTATCATAAGGATTCGTTTTTAAAGAGGAATATTGGAATGCTTCTTCGGAGGATTGGATTGCCGTTTGTTGGCCAGCAACTCAAAACTACGGATCAAGCGGCTGCGTGTGATAGACGGCTCGATGATCTCGTCTACATAGCCTAACTCAGCGGCCCGGTACGGGTTAGCGAACTTCTCCCGGTAATCGGCTTGCAATTCCTTCCGTTTGCCTTCGGGATCTTCCGCGGTCTTCAAATCCTTACGGAACAAGATATTCACGGCACCATCCGGTCCCATGACAGCGATCTCGGCGGTTGGATAAGCGAAGTTGATATCGCCCCGGATATGCTTGGAGCTCATCACGTCGTAAGCGCCACCGTAAGCCTTTCGGGTAATGACGGTCACTTTCGGCACGGTAGCCTCGCAATACGCATACAATAACTTAGCGCCATGACGGATAATTCCCTCGTACTCTTGGTTCACGCCCGGCAAGAAACCCGGTACATCCACCAGCGTCAACAACGGTATATTAAACGCATCGCAGAAACGGACGAAACGGGCGGCCTTTACGGACGCGTTGATATCCAGCGTACCGGCCAACGCAGCAGGTTGATTCGCCACGACACCGATCGTCTTTCCATTCAAACGGATATAACCGATAATGATATTCTTGGCATATTCCTCTTGTATCTCGAAGAAGTTTTGATCATCAGCCACGGAAAGGATCAACTCTTTCATGTCGTACGGCTGGTTGGGATTGGTAGGAACCAGCAGATCCAATTGCGGATCGATGCGGTTCGGGCTATCGGTGGTAGGGACGAATGGCGGCTCTTCCATATTATTATTCGGCAAGAACGACATCAACTCACGTATCTTCAAGATACAATCCATATCGTTATCCGCCGTGCAATGAGCCACTCCGGAACGGGTGCTATGCACTTCCGAGCCTCCCAGATTCTCCATCGTAACCTCTTCTTGCGTCACGCTTTTCACGACCTCCGGGCCGGTGATAAACATATAGCTCGTTTGTTTTACCATAAAGATAAAGTCCGTCAACGCCGGCGAGTAAACCGCTCCACCCGCACACGGGCCCATAATAGCGCTAATCTGCGGGATCACGCCCGAAGCCAACGAGTTCCGGAGGAATATCTCGGCGTATCCCGCCAAGGAACGAACCCCTTCTTGAATACGTGCGCCTCCCGAATCGTTCAACCCGATCACCGGAGCGCCTAGTTCCGTTGCCATGTCCATGATCTTACAGATCTTACGGGCATACGTCTCAGACAAGGCCCCACCGAATACCGTGAAGTCCTGAGCGAAAACAAATACCGTGCGTTGCCCGATCATTCCGTAACCGGTGACCACGCCATCCCCTAATGGACGCTGTTTTTCTAAACCGAACTCATGGCACGTATGTGTCACGAACTTGTCGATTTCCACGAAACTACCTTTTTCCAATAGTAGTTCGATTCTTTCTCTAGCGGTTAGTTTACCTGCCGCATGTTGCTTCGCGATGCGGTCTTCTCCGCCCCCTAACTCAGCTTTGTGGTTGAGAGCTTTTAATTGTTCAATTTTTTCCTTCATGGCGTATCTCTTTAATTATCCGGGAAACGTTCAATATATTAGAAAACAAAGTCTGTAAATGTATTGTTTCCTAAAGAAACGAAATGTATCATATATTACATCTATCGCCCGATCAATGAGATCTATCAAGAAGGATATTTTTTAGTAAATACTGAAATCTTGCGGCTTGATCACGAAACCGATCCGCAGCATGCTTTTGTATTGATTGTATTCCAAAAGGTTCTCACCGTAACCATTATAATATTGCAGGAAGAAATATTGGTTCTCGTTATTATTAAACTTATAGCTCAACTCGATCTGAGTGTTAAAGCTGAACCAAGTCTTTCGTTTGGTCAAGATAACCCCGCAGTTAAAGCGCCTGTTGTCTGTCCGGTAATTGGCGGCTACTTGGAATATACCATTATATTTAAGGATGTCTTTATTTTCCTTGCCATCCACGATCGGTATCCAGCCCTTGAATTGAACTTCCCAGTTCTTATTCAACAGGACAGCCGCCGCTAGGGTGATCTTGTTCCAACTTCGGGAGAAGATGCTATCTTTACCGTTCGACTCGTGCTCGACCATCAAATAGCCTTTCCCGATATATTTATTCTTATGCACGATAAGGTGCCCCAAACCGATACCCGGATTAAAATTCAAGTCGCGCATCGGCAAGGACTCTTGAAAGACATTCCAAAAAGCCTTTTGCGTGTATTGCAAGAAAAGATAGGTATCGAAGGGGAGTTTACTTTTCGTAAGACGTTGGGCGATGCTCAACTGGAATTTAACGTCGGAGTTTCTCGCCGTAGGCTTGTTGCCGATAGGGATACCGCCAATAAAATAATTGTCCTTGAATAAGGTAAAATAAGGTGACTTATCCAAAATCGCACGAATACTATCCGCGTTATAACTCTCTTCCGGCCCTTTCGCTAAAACTTGCGAATGTGCCATACCGCAAACAAAAAGGAAGAGAAAGGATATAATCGTTTTTTTCATAAATGATCTTAAATTATAAATGTGTCCGCGAATATAGGGGAAACGGCAGTTGGCTTTATCGCCCAAATTACATGAATAATGGTCATTTCACCTATGAATATAATATATAAACCAAAATTCAAGAGGTTAGTTCATTTTTCCTATATTCGCGGCTATGGAAGAAATCTATAGTTATTACAAAGAAAATATCGACGCTTATACACGGCGCTTGGGTAATTTGAAAAAGAATATCCATTTGATGGGGAGTATCCGGTTGGCTTTAGTGGTGGGAGCGATCCTCTCCTTATGGATATTCAGGGATGAGAGTTGGCAATGGCTGACAGGGATCACCTTCGCTTATATCATCCCGTTCGCGCTCCTGATGTGGTACCATAATAAAATGTACGCACGAAAAGTATACGCCGAGACCTTGATCAAACTGAACGAGGATGAGCTAAAAGGACTGGACTATGATTTCAGTGCGTTCGACGGGGCGGCCGATAAGATCTCGGGCGAGCACTCTTTCTGCTTGGATCTGGATGTGTTTGGAGACCGCTCCTTGTTTCAATCGCTCAATCGTACCGTAACCGGGTTCGGGCGGGAACGACTGGCCGGTTGGCTCTCGAATCCCTTGACGGATAAGAAGGAGATCGTCAAACGGCAAGAGGCTGTCAAGGAATTAGCGACTTTATCCGCCTTACGGCAGCATTTCTATGTGACGGGAATCATCCGG
The DNA here is from genome assembly GCF_000012845.1 of Parabacteroides distasonis ATCC 8503. Classification (NCBI taxonomy): domain Bacteria; kingdom Pseudomonadati; phylum Bacteroidota; class Bacteroidia; order Bacteroidales; family Tannerellaceae; genus Parabacteroides; species Parabacteroides distasonis. Next base: position 78,335 of record NC_009615.1, on the reverse strand, counting down.
CAGGACACGCAAGATACGAGAGACAACGATATCAACTTTATGGACCGACTCACTCAGCGTAAGCATAAATTCGTTGATAGCCTACCGTGGAAACTATTGATCTGGGCGGTCCCAGTGTTGTGGATCGTATTGGGTATCGCTTACTCGCTGGATTGGATCAGCGGGAGTTTATTGAATATTTATTTCTTAATCACGTTAGTGATCGCTTACGGACGAGCCAAGGAAATCAATGCGCTTTACGCGACCGTCAATAAGATGGAGTCTATTTTCAATCGGTACTCAAAGCTGATGCAATGTGTGGAAGAAGATAATTTCCAGTCGGAAGAGCTGAAAGAGATCAGCGGGCAATTAGCGAATGAGAAGGAATTGGCCTCGCATGCTATCAAACGCTTGTCGTCGTATATCGGAGGATTAGACCAACGATTCAGTTTGGCGGGTATCATTTTCAATCTCTTCTACTTGCGGGATACACGCCATGCCATCCTTTTGGAACGCTGGATTCAGACTTACTCCGATAAACTTCCGCTTTGGTTCGACGCGCTGGCTCGTTTCGACGCGCTGAACTCGTTGGGTGGTTTCGCTTTCAACCATCCGGAATACATCTATCCGGAGATTGCCGACACTTATTTCCAGATGGAAGGCAAGGCTTTGGGACATCCTCTTTTGAACCGGGAAGTCTGCGTAAAGAACGATATCGATATCCGCAAAAGTCCTTGGTTCCTGATTATCACCGGAGCGAATATGGCCGGAAAAAGTACATACCTCCGGACGATCGGTGTCAATTACTTATTGGCTTGCGTAGGCGCTCCGGTCTGCGCCGCCTCCTTGACGGTTTATCCCGCCCACATGGTTACCAGCTTACGTACCTCGGATTCCTTGGCTAGCAACGAGTCTTATTTCTTCGCGGAGTTGAAACGGCTGAAAATGATTATCGACAGGCTGCAAAACGGGGAGAAGCTATTTATCATCTTGGACGAGATCTTGAAGGGAACAAATTCTATCGACAAGCAGAAAGGCTCTCTTGCCCTTATGAAACAGCTGGTCGCTTATAAGGCTTGCGGCATCATCGCCACCCACGATTTAGTGTTGGGTACTTTGGAGGAAGAGTTCCCGGAACAAATAAAGAATTACCGCTTCGAAGCGGATATAAAAGACGAGGAGCTATCCTTCTCTTATCAACTAAGAGAAGGAATAGCCCAGAATATGAATGCTTGTTTCTTAATGAACAAGATGGGAATCTTGTTTAATTGAAAATTGAGACAAGTGATAAAATAACTGTCACTTGTCAACTGCCAACTACTTTTTGTATTTGGTTTTGATTGCGGGTAGGACTTTTTGGATTTCCGCTATACGAGTGGCATCACTGGGGTGCGTACTCATAAATTCCGGCGTAGAGCCACTCTTTCCGGCGGACATCTTTTGCCAGAAGTTGACTGCCACGTCCGGATTGTATCCCGCCATAGTCATGAATACCAATCCCATATAATCCGCTTCCGACTCGTGCTTACGGGAGAAAGGAAGCATTACGCCATACTGCGCTCCCACACCATATACCGTATTGGCCGCTTGCTGTACCGCCGCACTCTTATTGCTTACGGCCGCACCTAAAATAGCCGCCCCGTATTGGGCCATTAGTTGCTGGCTCATACGCTCATTGCTGTGTTTAGCTACGGCATGGGCGACCTCATGCCCGATGACTACCGCCAATTCATCGTCCGAGGAAACCAATGGCAGCAATCCCTCGTACACCACGATCTTGCCGCCTGGCATACAGAAGGCGTTCACCTGCGGATCATTCACCAAATTAAACTCCCAAGAGAAGTTTTTTACCTCATCCGCCATCCCGTTCGCCCGCAAATAGTCCTCCGTAGCGGCGGCTATCTTCTTTCCGACCCGGGTTACCATAGCGCTCTTGTTCACGTTCGTCGATTTTTTCGCCGTCTTTATATAATCGTTATACTGGGTAAGGCTGGACGATAACACCTCTTGGTCCGAAACCAACAGCACTTGCTTACGTCCTGTCAACGGTACGCTGGAACAGCCTGCCAATAAAAGCAAGGCCACGAATAAACTTGCTATTTTTCTCATATCCTTTTACTTGAAATTAAACCTGATACTCTCTTTTTAATAACGCAAAGATACTACCATTTTGTTCAAAACGACCACACCCTTTCGTTCTTTCTATAGGAAGTATTAGCCTTTCCTTTGAATGACATTCATCATCTATCATCCGTTGCATGATCATCCACCAATTGGTAGATGATCTTCTAACAGCTGTTGCATGATCATCCAATGGCTGATAGAAGACGAATATAAATAGATGAAATGCCTAACACTTACAGTGATTAAACCTAAGCTAAGCAGGAAAATCCCTTACCCCCTACTTATATCAGAAAAAAAAGCCCTTGATTGTATATTTATTCAACAATACTCTTTATATTTGCAGCCTGTTTTGCATAAATATACAACATGAGTACAAAGAAGGAACGATTGGATGCCATTTGCGGTATTATACAAACGAAGGTGATAAGTAATCAAGAAGAACTGCTTAAAGAGTTGGAAGATAGCGGATTCTCGGTTACGCAAGCTACGCTTTCCCGCGACATCAAGCAACTGAAAGTAGCCAAGGTACACGACGGAAACGGAGATTATGTATATCGCCTTCCCGAAGAGAGTATAAGCAAACAAGCACAGCCTGAAGGCAAGAAAAAGCCGAATATCGAGTTTTCCGGAAACTTAGCGGTGGTGAAAACACGACCGGGTTACGCCATGGGAATCGCCTCGGACATAGACTCCCATGCCCCCAGCGAGATACTGGCCACCATAGCCGGAGACGATACGATCTTGGTAATCCCCCGCAACGGTGTGAGCCAAGAGAAGGTGATTGCCGCTTTATCACATTTTATATAAAAGGAAAAAACTAAGAACAAACAATAAAATGGAACAAGAAATAGAAATTGATGTTATGATCGCTGATGCCTCTCACGAGGTATATGTGGATACGATCCTAGATACGATCGAGTCTGCCGCTAAAGTCCGGGGCACGGGTATCGCCAAACGTACGCACGAGTATGTGGCCCAGAAGATGAAAGAGGGCAAAGCGGTGATCGCCTTGGCGGGAAACGAGTTCGCCGGGTTTAGTTATATCGAGTCATGGGGAAACAAGCAGTACGTGACTACCTCCGGCTTGATCGTGCATCCGGATTTCCGGGGCTTGGGTATAGCGAAACGCATCAAAGACATGACCTTCCAGCTTGCCCGCATGCGCTGGCCGAAAGCAAAGGTATTCAGCCTTACCTCCGGCGCTGCCGTGATGAAGATGAATACCGAGCTGGGATATGTACCGGTTACGTTCTCCGACTTGACGGACGATGAGGCTTTCTGGCGAGGTTGCAACGGTTGCGTGAACCACGATATCTTGGAACGCACCGAACGTAAGTATTGCATCTGCACGGCCATGCTGTTCGACCCAGCCGATCCGCATCGTGCGCAACGAGAGCGGGAGGCCCGTAATCAGACTAAAAAGGACTAAATTAATACGATAGAAAAACAACATAAAATAAAGAAACGATGAAGAAGAAAGTAGTAGTAGCGTTCAGCGGAGGTTTGGATACCTCATTCACGGTCATGTATCTGGCTAAAGAAAAAGGATACGAGGTATACGCCGCTTGCGCTAACACAGGTGGTTTCAGCGAGGAACAATTGAAACAAAACGAGGAGAACGCCTATAAGCTAGGCGCCACGAAATACGTGACGATCGACGTTACGAAAGAGTATTACGAGAAGAGCTTGAAGTACATGATTTTCGGAAACGTGCTGCGTAATGGTACGTATCCGATCTCCGTAAGCTCCGAGCGTATCTTCCAAGCCTTGGCGATCGCCCGCTACGCAAACGAGATTGGCGCCGACGCTATCGCCCATGGTTCTACCGGAGCCGGTAACGACCAGATCCGTTTCGATATGACTTTCTTGGTATTGGCTCCGAACGTGGAGATTATCACGTTGACCCGCGATATGGCCTTGAGCCGCGAGGAAGAGATCAACTACTTGAAGGAGCACGGTTTCGAGGCCGATTTCACGAAGTTGAAATATTCCTATAACGTAGGTCTTTGGGGAACCTCTATCTGCGGCGGCGAGATTCTTGATTCCGCGCAAGGATTGCCCGAGAGCGCATATTTGAAACAGGTGGAGAAGACTGGCAGCGAGCAATTGCGCATCGAGTTCAAGAACGGTGAGGTTCATGCCGTGAATGGTGAGGTGTTCGAGGATAAGATCGCCGCTATCCAGAAGATCGAGGAGATCGGGGCCGCTTACGGTATCGGCCGTGATATGCACGTGGGCGATACGATCATCGGCATCAAGGGACGGGTCGGTTTCGAGGCTGCCGCTCCTATGTTGATTATCGGGGCGCACCGCTTCTTAGAGAAATATACGTTGAGCAAATGGCAACAATACTGGAAGGATCAGGTAGCGAACTGGTACGGCATGTTCTTGCACGAGAGCCAATATCTGGAACCGGTGATGCGCGATATCGAGGCGATGTTGCAAGAGTCTCAGCGTAACGTGAACGGTACGGCTATTCTGGAGCTTCGTCCGTTGTCCTTCTCTACCGTTGGCGTAGAATCTGAGGATGACTTGGTGAAGACGAAATTCGGTGAGTACGGAGAGATGCAGAAAGGCTGGACCGCCGAGGACGCTAAGGGCTTCATCAAGGTTCTTTCTACTCCGTTGCGTGTTTATTATACGAACCATAAAGACGAAGAGATATGATTAAATGCGGAATTATAGGCGGAGCGGGTTACACGGCGGGTGAATTGATCCGCCTGCTCCTAAACCACCCTGATGCCGAGCTTACATTTATAAACAGTAGCAGTAACGCCGGTAACAAGATCACGGACGTGCATGGTGGTCTTTATGGCGAGACGGATTTGGTGTTCACCAGCGAGTTGCCGTTAGATAGCATCGACCTTCTGTTCTTCTGTACCGCTCATGGCGATACGAAAAAGTTCATGGAGAACCACACGGTTCCCGAGAACGTGAAGATTATCGACCTGAGCATGGACTACCGGATCGAAGGCCCGGAGCACGATTTCGTGTACGGCCTGCCGGAATTAAACCGCCGCCGAATTTGCAACGCCCGGCATATAGCGAACCCCGGTTGTTTCGCTACTTGCATCCAATTGGGCGTATTGCCGTTGGCGAAGCACTTGATGCTGAATTCCGACTTGCATGTCAATGCCATCACGGGTTCTACGGGAGCGGGCGTGAAGCCTTCTTCCACCTCTCACTTTAGCTGGCGCAACGACAACATATCAATCTATAAGCCTTTTACGCATCAGCACTTGGCCGAGATCAACCAGAGCTTGAGCCAGTTGCAGAAGAGCTATTCAAGCCGGATCAACTTCATCCCCGTACGCGGTAATTTCTCCCGTGGTATATTCGCCACGACATACATCGATTGCAAGATTGACTTGGTGGAGATCCGACGTATTTATGAGGAATATTATGATGATCACAGCTTCACGTTTATCACTGATAAGAACCCGGATTTGAAACAAGTGGTAAATACGAATAAATGCTTGATCCACTTACAGAAAATAGATGATAAGCTTCTTATTATCTCTATGATCGATAACTTATTGAAGGGTGCTAGCGGCCAAGCGGTCCACAACATGAACTTATTGTTCGGGTTGGAGGAGACGGTTGGCTTACACTTAAAACCCTCCGCGTTTTAAAAAATACTATAAAGATGAATTTATTCGACGTATATCCATTATTTAATATAGAGATCGTACAAGGCAAGGGATGTCATGTATGGGATAGCGAGGGAAACGAGTACCTCGACTTATATGGCGGCCATGCCGTGATCTCGGTGGGGCACAGCCACCCTACTTACGTAAAGGCGATTACCGAGCAGGTAAATAAATTAGGCTTTTACTCGAACTCGGTTATCAATAGCTTGCAACAAAAATTAGCGGATAAGCTAGGGAAGGCTTCCGGCTACGATGATTATTCGTTGTTCTTGATCAACTCCGGAGCGGAGGCGAACGAGAACGCGTTAAAGCTCGCCTCTTTTCATAACGGGAAGAAGCGGGTGATCGCATTCAAGCACGCCTTTCATGGACGTACCTCCGCCGCCGTTCGTGTCACGGATAACCCGAAGATCATCGCTCCGGTAAATGAGGATCTAGCGGTTACTTATCTTCCATTGAACGACGCTTCCGCCGTAGAGGAAGAGTTGAAGAAGGGGGATGTATCGTCCGTGATCATCGAAGGTATCCAAGGTGTAGGTGGCATCCAATTGCCAACGGATGATTTTATGCGTGAGTTACGCAACCTGTGTACGACTTATGATGCCTGTCTGATCTTGGATGAGATTCAATCCGGATATGGAAGAAGCGGTAAATTCTTCGCACATCAATATGCCGGTATCAAGCCGGATTTGATCTCGGTAGCGAAAGGTATCGCCAATGGCTTCCCGATGGGTGGGTTATTGATCAGCCCGAAATTCAAGCCGGTTTATGGTATGCTCGGCACTACTTTCGGCGGTAACCATTTGGCTTGCGCAGCCGCTATCGCCGTTCTCGATATTATGGAAGACGAGCGTTTGATTGATAACGCGGCGAAAGTGGGTGCCTATTTATTGGATGAGCTTCATAAACTTCCGGGTATCAAGGAAATTCGGGGCCGTGGTTTGATGATCGGTATCGAGTTCGAGGAATCTATCAAGGAAGTACGTAGCAAACTTCTCTTTGAGGAGAAAGTGTTCACGGGCGTAGCCGGAACCCATACGATCCGTCTGCTTCCTCCGCTTTGCTTGACGATGGATGAGGCCAAGGAATTTATCCGTCGCTTCAAGAAAGTCCTAAACGCTTAATTGTTCTTTATTTCATAAAAAGGGAGGATGTCTGAATTAGTGTCCTCCTTTTTTCCATTCCTCCCCAACAGCGACGTAAATTAAGTATCACCCTTTGTCAAAAAAACATCATTCCCTTTTCCGAAAAAATACTAACTTTACGCAGTCTAAACTTTGAGTCTCTAATTACTAATGAACACGATCGATGAAATATCTATTTATAGGAGTATTCACTTTATTGTGCCTATTTGCCTGTCAATCTAACGATTCCAAATACATCATAGAAGGCACCCTACCCACCGCACAGCAGGATGGGGAATGGATTTATCTGGCACCCATGGAAAACGCCTCAATCGAAAATATCGATTCTACGAGAATAGAGAACGCACGGTTTACTTTCCAAGGAACGGGAGAAGAGATGAAAGTCCTCCGTATGCGCATCCTTTTGCGTCTCAAGTTCCAAGAGCTACTGGTCGTAACGGAACCGGGTGTGACCTCAGTACGGATAGACTCCATCAGCTCGGCCTCCGGTACACCGCAAAACGACGCCTTGCAACATTGGAAAGACCGTAAGCAAAAGACCGATGGCGAATCCTATGCCCTATGGACAGCGCTTAAGACCTGCTCGCCGGGAGATTCCATCCGCATCAAGCAGACATGGGATTCCTTGAGAGTAGAGACGCAAGCTTTTAATTATGCGTTCATGAAAGAACATATCAACCAAACGGTCGGGAAATTCCTCTATAAGATGATAAAAACCTCCTTGACCGAAGAGCAACGAAAGGAACTGGATGAAGCGAATCATTAAACAGGATCTGTCGATCACGCTAGCGGTACTGGCGATAGCGATCTTCGCTTTCTTCTTCTGGATGTACCCCTATCATTTGTTCCACAAAGAGCAAATGATGCTGTTCTTGTACAGCGGCGAGTTTCTCCGTGGATATTTTCAGGAGGAAGCGTGGCTGGCTTGTCTCACCGGCGATTTCCTCACGCAATTCTTTTATTATATCGGGGGAGGCCCGTTCATCCTAAGCGTTGTCTTAACTTTATTTGCCCTGCTTACCTATCAGACATTCCGGCAATTCGTCAGCAAGAGATACGCCCTTCCTCTTATGATACTACTTGTATTATGGGAGGCCGGAAGGTCTTGCGGACTCGCCTATCCGTTATCCGCGACTCTCTCCTTGATCGGAGCAGAAGGTGTTTTCCTGTTATATAGCCGGAGCCAAACTGAGGGGCAACGTCTTCTTACCTGCATTCCCGCCATGCTTCTTTGCTATTGGTGCTTCGGGTACGGGGCATGGCTCTGTCTGGCCCTTATGCTGGCCGCCGGAATCATAGCGCACCATCAAAAGCTAAGTGCCCTGCTTGCGGCAGGTATATTACTTCTTCCAGCGACCCAATATCCCGCTACCACTTGGTGGAGTAAGCCGGATCTCGACCGGGAGTATGTACTCAGCCTCGATGTGGAACATTATTTCGGAAATATACAAAAGATGAGGAAACATCTCGAGACAGACCGCCAAATCCTTTGGGTGACCTATTACCGGAACCTGTACAATGCCACGCATCCGTCCGAGATCAACTCACCCGTATCTCTCTCCCGGAACCTCCTAGCGTGGAATCAACCGGGTACGAATGGGTTGATCCTCCCCGTGAACCCATCCGCTTCTTTTCTCTCTATCCTATTCGCTAACGAGTTATGGTTTACGTTAGGAGATATGACCATGGCCGAGCATTGCGCCATGCTAAGTATGATCTTCTCTCCCCGCAATTCGGGTAGCCGTATGATCAAACGGCTGGCTGAGATCAATCTGGTCAATGGGGATGATGAGGCAGCTCTTAAATATCTACGTATATTAGACAAGACACTCCTTCATAAAAGCTGGGCCGAAAAGAGAATACCCGGTCAGCAAACCCCGCGAGTAAAGGAGTGGCTGGAGAAGAAACGCAGAGACATCCCGACCCAAGACCATCTACGTTCCGGTAACGATGCCGTGACTTCCTTACGGAACTTAGTCGCCTCGAACGCCGGCAATCTCCGTGCTTACGAATACTTACTCTGCTATCATTTACTCTCTAAAGATCTCCGTTCTTTTGTAGAAGATTATGTACCGGGTAAGGTCTCTAGTTCCATTTTCGCCGAGGCCCTGCTGATCCATCTCGCCCGCCAAGGTAATATCCGTGCGGAAGAGCTTATAAAATACCAAATCCCGGTAAAGATAGCGAAAGAATTCGCCGATTATACCCGGCTTTATGAGGCAAAGGACACGAGTTTGAAAGAGAAATACGGCAAGACCTATTGGTTCTATTATCATTTTGCGACCACAGAGCCCGGAAAGGAGAGTAAGCCATGAAAGAAGCAAGAATCATGAAAGAGAACATAACCTATTACCTCGTCTGGATAATCTGCTTGCTGGCAGGATGTACCCCTACCCCGAAGCAAATAGAGGATACCACAGACCCAATCCCCATGTATCCCGATTATACGGATATCATGATTCCCACGAATATTGCCCCTCTCAACTTCTTATTGAGAAACGATGCGGACGCTATGCAAGTAACCTTAAAAGGGAAATCAAAAGAGATACAATTATCTTTCGGAAAGAAAGCTATTTTCCCTTTAAACCTATGGGAAAGCCTTTTAGAGCAGGAAGTGGGCAACCGCCTGCAAATAACCGTAGTCGCCCGTATCAAGGGTAAATGGCTCCGTTACCCCTCTTTCTACTGGCAAGTAGTTCCGGAGAAACTGGATAGTTATATAAGCTACCGGCTTATCGAACCGGGTTACGAGGTATGGAACAAAATCCAATTATGCGAACGGGAGATTAATTCTTTTGAAGAACGGATTATCGCCGACAACAAAGATACCGACGGTTCTTGCATGAACTGCCATATTTACGGAAATAAGAAAGGAAGTTTATCCATGTTCCATTTACGGGGAAAGCAAGGAGGCACCCTGCTGAACCGTAACGGACATTTGAGGAAGTTGAAATTGAGCAACGACAGTCTGCCGAATGGGGCTGTCTATGGCGATTTCCATCCATCGGGGCAGTTCGCCGTTTTTTCCACGAATATTATCATCCCTGCTTTTCATTCGTTAGGAAGTAAGCGGTTGGAAGTCTATGACACAACCTCCGACCTAGTGGTCGCCGATTTCAGAAAGAAACAACTCATCACCTCCCCATTGACTAGCCGGAAGGATGAGTTAGAGACCTTCCCTACCTTTTCGCCCGATGGGAACTGGATCTATTATTGCTCCGCTCCCATCCAGCCGTTGCCCGATAGCATCCATAACCTAAAATATTCCCTATGCCGCATATCTTTCCATAAAGATACCAAGGAATGGGGCCGACAGATCGAAACCGTATGGGATGCCCAGAAGCATAATGGCTCCGCCTGCCATCCCAAGATATCGCCCGACGGTAAATACCTACTTTTCACGGTAGCCGATTATGGAACCTTCCCGATCTGGCACCGAGAAACAGACCTGCATATGATGAACCTCCAGACCGGGAAGATAGATACCTTACCTGCCGTCAACTCCGATAAATCGGATACCTACCATAGTTGGTCCTCTAACAGCCATTGGTTTGTCTTTGCCAGTAAGCGGGATGACGGACTATACGGAAAGCCTTATTTCTCTTACGTGGATAGTACGGGAAAAGCCTATAAACCTTTCGTTCTCCCGCAAGAGGATCCGGAACATTACGATATCACGTTGAAATCTTATAATATACCTGAATTATCCACTAGCGAGCTTCCTTTCGACGCTGAAGATGTACAAGAAATCTACTACGACGAGGAAGCTGAGACTTTTAAATAATAGAATCATGGAAAATACACGTAAATATAGATACATAAGAGGAATCGCCTCCTTATTATTCGGCTGTGCGATTTGCCTGTTTTGGGGACTTTATTATCCTCATCATTTACATTACCACGAGCAATTCCAGTTATTCCTGTTCACGCCGGAATATGGAATCGACAAATGTCTCCATCCCGGAGGCATCGCTGAATATATAGCGGAGTTCCTGACGCAATTCTATTATTTCGCTTGGGCAGGGGCTACGATCTTGGCGATCGTTCTCGTGCTTATCCAACGGCAAATAAACTGGCTGGCCAAACAAATGGGGGCTTCCGACTTTTGGTATCCGTTCAGCTTTCTCCCCTCTATCCTGCTCTGGGTATTTTTATGTGATGAGAATGCCCTGCTGGCATTCCCTGTCTCCATAACTCTCGCCCTCTTCGCCTTAATCATCCAGCGAAAAATCACTCATCCATGGGGACGAATAATCTATACGCTCCTAATAATGCCGGTACTCTACTGGATCGTAGGTGGTGGGGCCTATTTCATCTTCGTTATCGGAGTAGCAATCGGGCATTGCATCAAACCCGTACCAATCGTATCCAACAAATCCTATATATGGATTCCTATCTACATCTTGCTTGGAATCCTATGCCCCCTATTGGCACAAAGCCTTACGCAATATCCATTGCTTAGCCTCATGACCGGCATCGATTATTATCGTTTCCCCATGATCGTTCCCAACACCCTGTTACTTGTTATTGCTACCGTTGCCATAACCCCCGGGGCACTTGCTTTACTTCCCCCGCCCGTAAAGAGCACTAAGGCATGGATGGGTATTATCTCCACCCTGCTCCTTATCGGTGGCGGCACATGGATCTATGCCGCCAGCAATTCGGATAAGGAGGAGGCTATGAAATACGACTACCTCACCCGCATGAAACAATGGAACCAGATCATCAAGGCGGCGGAAAACAAAGAGCCTAATTCTCCTTTCTCCGTGACCTGCTTAAATCTGGCTCTCGCCAAGACCGGGCAATTAGGGGATCGCATGTTCCATTTCTACCAAAATGGAACGGAAGGATTGATCCCCACCTTCCAAAGAGATTTCACCTCACCGCTCCCTACCAGCGAGATATTCTATCATCTGGGAATGATCAACTCCTCACAACGCTATATGTTCGAAGCGATGGAGGCTATCCCCGACTATAAGAAAAGCGGACGTGCCTATATGCGTCTGGCCGAGACCAACTTGATCAATGGACAATACGCTGTCGCCGCCAAATACCTGCGGGCTTTGCAGCATACCTTGTTCTATAAGAAATGGGCGACCAACGCCATGAGCTATCTAAATAACGATGAAAAGATAGAGAAGCATCCCGAATGGGGATGGTTGAGAAAAGCCCGATATACAGAAGATTTCTTGTTCAGCGACACGGAAATGGATGTCATGCTAGGCTTATTGCTGCAACATAACAAAAGTAACCGGATGGCTTTCGAGTATATGTTAGCCTATGTCTTGCAAAAGAAGGATCTGGAACGTTTCATGAAATATTATCCGCTGGGAAAAGATCTGGGCTATAACCACATACCCATCTCTTATCAAGAGGCATTGATTTTCATTTGGACACAGCAGCATCCTAATTTCCAAGGCCTTCCTTGGAGCATCTCCCGCAACGTATTGGAAGGGGTAAGCGAGTTCGCCCGTGTTTATATGACGCAGAAAGACTCCGAGCCTATCCTTCGCCCAAAATACGAGAAGACATTTTGGTATTACTTATTATTCAGAAAATAAACGGCCATGAGAAAGCTTATCTTATTATATAGTATATGTATAGCGTTATTTACCGCTTGTGGGAATTCGGTAGTATCCCCCGAACAAATAGAGAAATACCCGTCCATCTATCCGGATTATATCGGGGTGACAATACCCGCCACGATAGCACCTATGAATTTCTCTTATACGGATACCTCCTATGAGCGGATAGATGTTATCGTAAAAGGGCACCAAGGCAAAGAGGTACATATAAACGCAAAGCATGTCAATTTCCCGGAAAAAGAGTGGAAACAACTGCTCAACTCCAATCAAGGCGATAGTTTACTCTTTACTGTCAGTATCAAGCAAAAGGGTAAATGGAGTACTTACAAACCTTTCCCCATGTACATCAGCCCCCACCCGATCGATTACGGCCTAGTATACCGAAAGATCGCTCCCGGTTATGAAGTCTATAGCCGTATGGGTATTTATGAGCGTGATCTATCGTCTCATAAAGAAAGACCTTTGGTGGAAAACACGCTGGTCAAAGGTATGTGCGTAAACTGCCATGCCTTCAATCGTACGGACCCGAGCCATTTCAGTCTTCACATCCGAGGGACGCATGGAGCCACTTTTATGAGAACCGGCAATAAGGATGAATACCTCAACACGAAAACAGATCAGACAATCGCCGCTTGCGTCTATCCCTACTGGCATCCCGGAGGCGAATATATAGCGTATTCCACGAACAACACCCGGCAATCGTTCCATACGGTTAAGGACGAGCGGGTAGAAGTCTTGGATTTGGAATCTGATGTAGTCGTTTATCATCCGGCAGATCATCATCTACTTCTTTGCGATTCTTTGCAAAAGAAAGACAGGTTCGAGACCTTCCCCGCATTCTCCCCGGATGGTCGTACGCTTTACTTTTGTTCCGCCGAGGCTAAAAAGATTCCCGAAGAATATAAAGAGATAAGATATAATTTATGTAGTATCGATTTCGATCCCTCTACCGGTACATTCGGGAGCCGTATCGATACGTTGGTGAACGCTGAGGCTTTAGGGAAAAGCGTATCTTTTCCCCGCCCTTCCTATGACGGCAAATATATTATGTTCACCTTATCCGATTACGGAAACTTTTCGATCTGGCATAAAGAGGCGAATCTATGGTTACTGGACTTGACAAGCGGAGACCTCCGCGAGCTATCCGAAGTAAATAGCGATGATACCGAAAGCTTTCACAACTGGAGTAGCAACTCCCGCTGGTTTGTCTTCAGTAGCCGCCGGGGTGACGGCCTTTATACCCGCCTTTATCTGGCAAGCATGGATGAGAATGGCAAGATAAGCAAGCCCTTTCTCCTTCCCCAGGAAGATCCGGAAACCTATTACGATCGCTCTGTCTATTCCTATAATGTCCCGGATTTCGTCAATGCCCCTATTCTGCTGGACACGAAAGTATTTGAGAAGAGGATAACTTCAAAAGAGCGTATACAGGTTCAAGTTGGGAACTAGAAACCAAGGGTTACCAAAAACAATACACGGATCTTATAGAAAAAATAAATAATTCCATAAGATCCGTGTATTGGGTATAGTTCTATATCTAGATGTTCGCTATAGGTTCTTCAGCCATTTCTTACCGGATTTGGTATAAGTCCATGCAAGAAATATCCCCATTACCACGATAATAATTAAAAACAAAAATGTCATGTTATTCATATCTGTTATTATTTAAATATTCTATTTGCACAAACCGCAATCATTCCTGTACCTCCTAAACCTGTTATGAGCATTACCCACTGTGAAAAATCATTCGGATTCTTATACAACGGGATAACCCCACATATAACTACACCCGCAAAAGTCAGTTTCGCCAAATCATAAAAGAACTTTCCCAAATTCTCCTTTCGGGCTTTCTCTCGTTCTCTCCCTTCCTTCACTTGTTCTTGTAAATCATTCCATTTTCCCATAGTCATTCTATTTGATTAATTAACATGCACAAAGATAACAATGAATTCCAAATCAAACAACCGTTCCGGTTAAAATAAAAATAATATCGCTATCCGATAAAATAATACTAGATTGTCTGCCCGATACCTCTTACATTCGCGTTCATAAAGAAAGACAGTTATCATGAAGAACACGAAATTAATTACCATGTTATGCCTAGGGGCACTAATCGCCTGTTCACCGTCGAAGAAAGGACTAGAACCGACAAGCGAACAGGTTTCGCCGAGAGAACGTTTAATAGAGAACCTACGTGCGATTCCACAAAAAGGAATCATGTTCGGACATCACGATGATACGGTTTATGGCATCGGATGGGAATTTGACGAAGGAGGCTCAGACGTGCAAAAAGTATGCGGCGATTATCCGGCCGTTATCAGCTTTGATCTTGGAGAGATCGAACTCGGGGGAGATAAAAGCCTTGATAAAGTACCTTTCGAGAAAATACGCAAGGAAATCATCAACCAATATAACCGGGGAGGCTTGGTATCTTTAAGTTGGCATCCCCGTAACCCTAAAACCGGAGGGGACGCTTGGGACGTATCAGACCATGCTGTCGTGAAATCGATCCTTCCGGAAGGGGAGAACTATGAGAAATTCCAAAGTTGGCTAGGCAAAGTGAATGATTTCATCCTTTCCTTGAAAACAAGCGATAGCACCAAGATTCCCGTCCTATTCCGTCCTTGGCACGAACACACCGGAAGTTGGTTCTGGTGGGGACAGAATTTATGTACCACGGATGAATACAAGGCGCTATGGCGAATGACCGCCGATTATCTAAACGCTCACGGAGCGGCAGACCAGATCGTTTACGCTTATTCCACAGGTACGGAGCCGCGGGATCAAGCGTCTTATCTGGAACGTTACCCCGGACATGACTTGATCGACGTCCTAGGCTTCGACGCTTACCAACGGGAAGATAAGGATTTCTTCTTGAAAAGCATGGATACCAGTCTTTCCGTAATAGACAGCATAGGCAAAGCCAACCATAAGATCATAGCGATCACGGAGACCGGCTACGAAGGGGTACCAGACTCCACATGGTGGACGGGAACCCTGCTGCCTGCCATGGAGAAATATCCGGTCGCTTATGTATTGGTATGGAGAAACGCCCGTGAAAAAGTCACTCACTTCTTTGGCCCTTATCCCGGACAAGCCTCTGCCGAGGATTTCAAGAAGTTCTTTGAAAATCCGAAAACATTGTTCGCCTCCGATATCAACCTATATAAATAACATCATACATAAACCAGATAAATCACGTCATATCTAGTTGTAGAGACGGGGCGTGCCCCGTCTCCCACCATCTGATAATATCATTTAAAGCAAAAACATCATGGAACAATTTCAAGAAAAAGTAAACGAACTCTTCGCTAAACACGAAACCTTGTTAAGCCGGAAAAATATCCCTTTAGAAGACGGAAACGGAATCTTCACCCGTTATCAACACCCTGTACTGACAGCTGCGCATACCCCGATCTTCTGGAGATATGACTTAAATGAAAAGACAAACCCCTACTTGATGGAACGCATCGGCATGAACGCAACCATGAACTCCGGTGCGATCAAATGGAATGACAAATATATATTAATGGTACGTGTAGAAGGAAGCGACCGTAAATCCTTCTTCGCCGTAGCCGAAAGCCCGAACGGAGTAGACAATTTCCGCTTTTGGGATTACCCGGTAACCATGCCGGACGATCTTGTCCCGGCCACGAATATTTACGACATGCGCCTAACCGCTCATGAAGACGGCTGGGTTTACGGAATCTTTTGCGCCGAGCGCCATGACCCGAACGCAGCTCCCGGAGATCTATCCTCGGCAACCGCCACGGCAGCTATCGCCCGGACAAAAGACTTGAAAAACTGGGAACGTCTCCCGGATTTAAAGACCAAGAGCCAACAACGTAACGTCGTATTACATCCGGAATTCGTAAATGGTAAATACGCCCTTTACACCCGCCCCCAAGACGGATTTATCGACGCAGGAAGTGGCGGTGGTATCGGATGGGCCTTGATTGATGATATCACGCACGCCGAAGTCAAGGAAGAAACCATCATCGACCAACGTTACTACCATACGATCAAGGAAGTGAAAAATGGCGAAGGCCCCCACCCGATCAAGACACCGAGAGGTTGGTTACATCTCGCCCATGGCGTACGGGGATGCGCCGCCGGATTACGTTACGTGCTTTATATGTATATGACCGCATTGGAAGATCCCACGAGACCTATCGCCACACCCGCCGGCTATTTCATGGCTCCGGAAAATGAGGAACGGATCGGCGATGTATCCAACGTTTTATTCTCTAACGGATGGATCGCGGATGAGGATGGAACCGTGTATATTTACTATGCGTCTTCCGATACCCGTATGCACGTGGCTGTATCCACAATCGATAAATTGGTAGATTACTGCATGAACACTCCGGCCGACGGGCTGACTACGACCGCATCTGTCGAGACGCTGAAAAAGCTAATCGATCGAAATCTTCCACTCCTGAAATAACCTACAAAAACCACTCATATGATTAAACTAACAGAGAAGATAGGCTACGGTTTCGGGGACATGGCATCGTCCATGTTCTGGAAACTGTTTGGCGCTTACTTGATGATTTTCTATACGGACGTATTCGGATTACCGGCAGCAGCCGTAGGTACGATGTTTTTGATAACTCGTATATGGGACTCGGTCTTTGACCCGATTGTCGGCGTTGCGGCGGATCGTACGCAAACACGCTGGGGAAAATTTCGCCCTTATTTGCTTTGGCTGGCGATCCCGTTCGCCGCTATCGGAGTGCTCACTTTCATGACTCCTTCTTTCGGACAAACAGGTAATTTGATCTATGCCTATATCACCTATTCCTTGATGATGATGGTGTACTCCGCTATAAACGTGCCTTATGCGTCCTTGCTTGGAGTAATGAGCCCGTTGCCACAAGACCGTAATACCCTTTCTACGTACCGTATGGTATTCGCCTATATTGGCAGTTTTATAGCCCTGTTGCTATTCATGCCGATGGTGCGTTTCTTTAGTGGAAATAGCGATGAATTGGCGGATCAACAACATGGATGGACCATGGCTGTCGTAGTTATCGCTATCCTGTGCGCCATTCTCTTTTATGGATGTTTCGCATGGACAAAAGAACGGGTAAAACCGATTAAAGAGCAACAAGGCTCGTTAAAAGATGACTTGAGAGATCTATTGCACAACAAGCCTTGGTGGATACTATTGGGAGCAGGTGTCTCCGCTCTGGTTTTCAATTCCATCCGCGACGGGGCTACCGTATATTATTTCAAATACTTTATCATTGAGGAAGCCTATGCCAATGTATCTCTTTTCGGAGTCTCCTTCGTCTTAAGCGGATTATATCTGGCGGTAGGACAGGCGGCCAATATTGTCGGCGTGATCTTGGCCGCCCCATTAAGCAACCAGATCGGAAAGAAAAGAACCTATATGGGCTCCATGCTGATCGCCTCGGTTTTAAGCATCCTCTTTTTCTGGCTCGACAAGACGGATCTAGCCCTGATATTCACGTTCCAAGTGTTCATCAGTATTTGTGCCGGTAGTATTTTCCCCCTACTTTGGTCCATGTATGCCGATTGCACGGACTACTCAGAACTAAAAACAGGGAACCGTGCCACAGGATTGATCTTCAGTTCCTCGTCCATGAGCCAGAAATTCGGATGGGCGATCGGCACGGCAATCACAGGCTGGCTACTCGCTTTCTTCGGGTTTCAGGCCAATACCGTACAAAGCGAGGAAACGATTAGCGGAATCAAGATGTTCCTCAGTTTCTTACCGGCCGTAGGTACGATCCTGTCCGTTGTATTTATCGCCTTCTACCCGCTTAGCGAGACAAAGATGAAGGAAATCACCGCTACGTTAGAAACCAAAAGAAAAGAAACAAATGAATAAAATCACCGAAGATTTACAAAACGAGGTTCAATGGGAGCTAGAGAACAATATCCTCCCTTTCTGGATGAACCGAATGATAGATAGTGAGTATGGTGGTTTCCATGGGCAAATCACGGGAAACAATCAACGAGTCGTACATGCCCCTAAAGGCGCCATCTTGAACGCCCGTATCCTATGGACATTCTCCGCCGCATACCGTTTATTACGAAAGCCGGAATATCTGGAAACGGCGACCCGTGCCAAACGTTACCTTATCGATAAATTCTACGACCAAGAATTCGAGGGTATTTACTGGGAATTAGACTATACCGGTCAACCCGTGCAAACCAAAAAGCAAATCTACGCCTTAGGATTCGCTATCTACGGATTAAGCGAGTACAACCGGGCTACCGGAGATAAAGAAACGTTGGATTATGCGATCCGTCTCTTCAAGGCAATCGAACAATATAGTTTCGACCCGGAAAAGAACGGTTATATGGAAGCCTTTACGAAAGACTGGAAACTGATAGAGGATATGCGACTAAGCGACAAGGATGAGAATGAGAAAAAAACTATGAACACCCATCTGCATATCCTCGAACCTTATACTAACTTGTATCGGGTATGGAAAGACGAGCACCTCAAAAAACAACTCCGAAACTTGATCCTGATTTTCACCGACAAGATTCTGGATCACCGTACCTATCATTTAAACCTCTTTTTCAACGAGGATTGGGAAAGCAAATACCGTATCATCTCCTATGGTCATGATATAGAGGCATCTTGGTTACTGCATGAGGCCGCTATCGAATTGGGAGACAACGAGATTCTTCAGAAAGTAGAGCCCTTGGTTCAAAAGGTAGCGATAGCGGCCGAAGACGGGTTATTAGCGAACGGTAGCCTCATTTACGAGTATCACCCGAATGAGAAGAAAGCCGACACGGACCTGCATTGGTGGGTGCAAGCCGAGAATGTAGTGGGTCATTTCAACTTGTATCAACATTTCGGAGATGAGCCTGCCTTAGGCACAGCCTATACATGCTGGAAATTCATTCAGCGTTATTTGATCGACAAGGAACAAGGGGAATGGCATTGGAGCGTATCGCTCGATCACGAGATCAATCGCGAGGATGACAAGGCCGGTTTCTGGAAATGTCCCTATCACAACGGACGGATGTGTATGGAGATTATCGAACGACTTGCCGGCGAATAACCGTCCGGCAGACCGCCTGCCGGCTCTTTTTTATCAGATTAACAACCGTCGGAAGCTTCCGACATCAAAAAAACAAGCGATATGAACAAATTCTATTGGATGGTGATAGGCCTCCTTCTCGGTTTGGTGAACCTCCGGGCCGAGATCAAGCTGCCAGCTTTGGTAAGCGACAACATGGTACTCCAACAAGCCACTAAAGTACGGCTCTGGGGAAATGCAACCCCAAATTCAAGCCTGAAAGTCCGTAGTTCTTGGGACAATACGGAATACACGGCCCAAGTAAACGATCAAGGCAGATGGGAAATCTGGGTTCAGACGCCCTCGGCCAGTTTCGAAAAGCAACAGTTAACATTAAAGAATGGACAAGACAAGATTGTCTTGCATGATCTTCTGATCGGCGAGGTATGGTTCGGTTCCGGCCAATCCAATATGGAAATGCCATTAAGAGGTTTCTGGCACTGCCCTATCGAGGGAGGAAACCACGCTATCGCTACATCCGGGAAATATAAGAACTCGATCCGTTACGCTACGATCCAACGGGTCGGAGCCTTGGAACCGAAAGATTATCCGGTAGGTGGCGAATGGAAAGTATGTGATCCGCGAAACGCCCCGGAGTTCGGAGCTACCGCCTATTTCTTCGCGACCCTATTGACCGAGGTATTGAATGTCCCGGTAGGTATCATCAATTGTAGCTGGGGCGGTTCCACGGTTGAAGGTTGGTTGCCCAAAGACATCCTGCGGAATTATAGCGATATCGATCTATCCTTAGCGGGTAACGATGAGAAAATCCATCCGATGCTACAACCCATGATCATGTATAACGGAATGCTGAAACCGGCCAGCAAATATACGGTCAGAGGTTTCCTATGGTATCAAGGAGAGTCAAATGTCGGACACCCGGACTACGCTAAACGCCTAGCGACAATGGTAGAACATTGGAGAGGATTATGGGGACAAGAAGAATTACCTTTCTATCTGGTAGAAATCGCCCCTTACGAATATGGAGAAGGAGACCAAGCCGCGTACCTTCGTGAAGAGCAATACAAAGCTACCCGGTTGATCCCCAATAGCGGTATTGTTTCCACGAACGATCTGGTACAGGATTACGAGAAACGGCAAATACACCCCAAAGAAAAACAAAAGATCGGTGAGCGTCTTTGTTATATGGCTCTAAACAAAACCTATGGTTATACAACCATCGCTTGTGAGGGCCCCCAATACGATCATATGGAAGTAGATAAAGATAAAATCATTCTTTTTTTCAAGAATGCGGAAGATGGCTTCAATCGAGATAACGGGATCATAGGCTTCGAGATAGCCGGAAAAGACATGCGTTTCCACAAGGCTAACGCAACTATAGACGCTAACAAAAAAACCGTTATTATCTCAGCTCCAGACGTAAAAGCCCCAATAGCCGTTCGTTATGGCTTCCGGAATTTCCAAATTGGCAACTTGCAAAACGTACAAGGATTACCGGTGCTTCCATTCCGCACGGATAAATAAAACGACTAAGAAAATAAAATACAATACGTTATAATATTCAAGCTTGTTCACACGTAATGTCTTATTTTCATCTGTAAGACGTATTTAGTTTTTATTTCATTCTATTGTGATAATAGAAATTACCCTCCTAAAGTATTAGTGAACTTAATTCTTCCCATAAAAAAATGGGAGATCTTATTTTACAAGGAATCAGAGACCTCCTCTGATTCCTATTTATTTTTCATTCATATCATAATGTATACAAAAAATGATAGTTTGTATACAGACCATACTAATACATTGCGCTTTTTTTGCATCTAGATTTACTGAAGGGGGAAATATTTGTATAACAAACTAAATAACAATAATTTTATGAACAAGCTTATTAACAGAATTTCTCCGGAAACATCTGAAAACCGAATCTTACACGCTGGCTTTAGTATCATATTGATGTCAGAGGAAATAACACAAACCCTATCTGGTTTATCCAGCGATATGATTATTTTTATCTTAAGCGGATCCATAACTATATATTCCACTAAAGAAGAAAAGAAAACAATCGGTGAACAGTATATGATCTTTCTAAGATCATTTGAAAATTACACATATGATATCACACTAGGTTCAAAAATCATCATTTTCTTTTTTGACAGTTTAACGATGAATGAGTTACCGTATTACCAACATCCGTACGGAATATTACCTCAACCTATCTCTAAGTGGATAGAACTGAAAATAGTGGAACCTTTATACGGTTTTCTAGAACTTGTCGGACAATATCTTGAAAATAATTTCCTGAACTACCCTTTGTATGAATTAAAGAGAACGGAATTATTCTACTTACTGAAAAAGCTTTATAGAAAAGAGGAATTAGACTACTTTTTCTATTTATCAAGTACGCATTCAGCAGAGTTTGAGAGACTCATCGCCGAGAATTATATAAAAGCTAAAACAGTAACAGATCTAGCTCAAATGATAGGTTACGGAGTAAATTCCTTTCGGATGAAGTTTAAAAAAGTTTTCGGTATTCCAGCCTACGAATGGCTGATGCAAGAGAAATCCAAACGACTATTGGTCGCCATAGCTAACAGCGAGGATGATTTTAAGAATATAATAGATGAATTCGATTTCTCCTCGCATTCGCATTTCTACAAATTTTGCAAGGCACGCTTTGGATATAGTCCCACGGAGCTAAGGAAAAAACTTAAATCGTTGTAAAAAACACCCCCTATCAGAATATACATTTAAATTGTCAAGTTGTATAACTCCTAATAAGTTATGCTCATTTATCTTTGCCTCATTGATTTTAGACACCTATCCGTATGGATGATCTAATAAAAGATAGTGTATAATGACCACCATATTTTTTTATGTTTTACTATTCCAAATTAAAGACTGGGATAAAATTTGTGAAGAAGAGGGTAAAATGACATCGCCGATAATTTGCTATATTTTGCTAGGGGTTATCTTATTCATAATCTTGATGCGTATACTTTCCATATTGCAGTTTTTGCGATTGAAGCGGAAGGTAAAGAAACGTATTTCCCCGAAACACGATAAACCTTCCTGTAAATAAAGCCTCAACCCGCTTACATACATTAATAATTAAAGGAAGAACCAATTCGCTTCTTTCTATGTTTATATAGGAAAAGCGTTTAGATCATGGGCTTCAACATTCCTTACACAGACAAAAAGCGGGTCGTAATTATCGGGGGCGGATTTGGAGGGTTAAAACTAGCTGAGAAATTAAAAAAGAGCAAGTTTCAAGTAGTCTTAATCGACAAGAACAACTATCACCAGTTTCCTCCCCTGCTTTATCAAGTAGCGTCCTCCGGCTTAGAATATAATGAAATATCCTTTCCATATCGAAAGATATTCCAGAAGAGAAAGAACTTTTACTTCCGGTTGGCAGAGGTCTATGGCGTCAATCCGAAAGGGCATACCATTCAAACCTCCATCGGCGAATTGGAATATGATTATCTTGTAATCGCCGCTGGAACTATCACCAACTTCTTTGGAAACAAAACGATCGAGGAACAGTCTCTACCCATGAAAACGGTAGAAGAGGCGTTAGCTTTACGAGACACCTTATTAATTAATTTAGAGAAAGCGACTACTTGTACGGACCCGGACGAGAAGCAAGCTTTGCTAAATATAGTTGTTGTAGGTGGAGGGGCTACAGGTGTAGAAGTATCCGGCGCCTTATCCGAGATGAAACGGTTTGTTTTGCCGAAAGACTATCCGGATCTAGGAAACTTTCATATGAATATCTATCTGATAGAAGGGTCCTCTAAATTACTAGGGGCCATGTCTCCGGAAGCCTCCTCCAACGCTAAACGCTTCCTTGAGGATATGGGCGTTAACATCATTCTTCAGAAGCGTGTCGTGGACTATAAGGATGGGAACGTTTTCTTAGATGACGGACAAACCATACCCACTAGAACCTTACTTTGGGTAAGTGGTGTGAAAGCGGTGCATTTCGATCATATCGAAGGAGAACTCTTGACCCGGGGGGAACGGATTATCGTCAATGAATGTAATCAAGTAAAAGGCTTATCCAATATATTCGCCATAGGAGATGTCTGCTGGATGGCAGAACCGGATTACCCGAACGGACATCCGCAAGTCGCTCAGGTAGCGATTCAGCAAGGTGAGTTATTAGCCGAAAATCTACAACGGATCGAGGCTCTAAAAAAACCGAGACCTTTCCATTATAAGAATTTAGGAACTTTAGCTACTGTCGGCAGGAATAAAGCGGTTGCCGATTTAAATAAGGTGAAATTACATGGATTTACGGCATGGTTGGTTTGGATGCTCGTACATTTACGTTCCATCTTAGGAATCAAGAATAAGCTAATTGTACTGATCGACTGGATCTGGAATTATTTCACGTACGACCGTTCCATGCGTTTCATCTTGTTCATCCAAAAGCACAAACAAGATGGAACACAGGGCACGGAACCTACTTTATAAACTATAAGTCAACGTAAGCCAAGCTACCCGGGCATCACGATTGCGCTTTTGCGTCATTTCTAAGTTCGGGGCATCAATAATCGTTGTTTCTTCCAAACTATCGAATATATTGTTGATACTTAAGTTCGCGCATAATTTACGATTGAGGAAATATTGAGAGAGACCGGCATTTACGCTATAACGGCCTTTGATCTTACCTTGAGGCGTAAGCTGGTCGGAAACGTAGAAGCCGTCTACCTGAAAATCCGTAGTCGGCGTAATACTTACGTTTACATTCCCCTTCACATCCCAGCAAACCAAGGATTTCTTCTCGCCATAGCCTACCGTACGCCCATCGATCTCGTCCCGATAGATATCCCCGGAGAAACCGACCGTCAAGATACGTACCGGATTCCAGCTACCGGACAAGTCGGCTCCGACTGCTTGGCTATGTCCGATATTCTCTTTCTTCCAAACCGTCTCATCATTTACTTGGCCAGCGATCTCCATGATACGATTCGTACGATTCCGATAATAAATAGCCGGAGTCAAACGAAAACGGGGAGCCGAAAACTGATATCCTAGCTCTACGTTATGTATAAACTCATCCTTCAAGTCCGGATTCCCCTGTATGATATGGGTAGGATCACTGTTATTCAAGAAAGAGCACAAATAGCTGCCATTCGGACGAATCGCCCGTTGCTGATAACTCAAGCTTAAGCGATTGCTCTTATTCACCTCATAAGTAAAACGGGAACGAGGATACAAATGAAAACGGGAACTCTTGTTCTCTTTGCCTTTTATCCCCTGCCAATAAGGGTCGTTGATCCAAGAAGGGCTAAACTCATTCATCTTAAAATGACTAAATTCCGCCTGTATCCCTATCTCCGCGTTAAAAGCGCCCCAATTCTTAACCACGTCCGCATAGATCAAATTCAGATAACGGTTGAAATCGTAATTATACGATTTCGCCGGACTTAACTCAAAACTACCGTCCACCTTATCAAAAGCAGCCGTCAGATAATCCTCGTTTCGCGCACGACCTATATAACCAAGCTTGAAATCCCAACCATCGATCTCCTGCCCATATCCAAATCCCCAGAAATAATTATGTTTCGTATGGTCGATAGATTGGTTATCCTCCGAGACGATATTCCCGTTTTGAGGATTCTCATTCTTGAAATCATTATCCTCATCATACGAGAAATTATTATAGTTGAATACGGTATAAAAACCTTGATTCTCCGAAATCTCATGGTTCCAATACGCTTCGGCGGCATAAGCTTCCTGGCGCTGGTCGTTATACCGATTACGGATCACGTACTTCATTTGCTTCCCTTTCGGGTTGAATACCCGGTTGTTAATGCGTCCATACCGGCTATAATCCATCAAATGATACAGGCCATGCACGGTGATCCGGTCTTTCGCGGAAAGATCATAGTCTACTTTCATATCCGCCACATGTACGTCCGGACGAGCCGTGGCATTATTATTCATCTCCGTCCGGTTTTTAGCGGTCGCGGTCGATTTGCTGAAAGATCGTTCCCGGTATTCCCTCCTATAATTGTATTTCGCGTTGATATGGAATTTTCCGGGATGCAAATTCAATACCGCTCCCGCGTTATATCGCTCATTCCATCCCGCCCCAAGCGTAACATATAGAGGGGAATCTCCCGTTCCATACATACGAGGCACCAGATTGAGTATGCCCGCATCACCATCCGGCACCGCATTAATCGGAGGAAACGCACCTAATGAGATCTGGTTAAAGAACAGGGCGGGAAGTTGGATCAGCACGTCACCGCTATATTCTTCCAGCAAACCGTAAGGAACTCCATCGACAAGCATCCCGACATTACCGGAGCCCCTGTATGTAACGGCTCCTTCCATATCGGTTATGACAGAAGGCAATTGGCGAAAAGCATCCGCCGCCGTATTGGTAACGCTACTCAAGTTATTATCTACCCGCAAGATTTTCATCCCGCCCCTCTCGCTCAACCCGGCGAAACGGGTACCCTGAATCTCTATATTCCGGATCGTAAGCGTCGTATCGGCAGGAGTCTGCGAGAATACCGGCATAGCCAATAGAGCGGCCAATGGAAGAAGTAAAATTTGTCTCATATCATTATCTATGGTTTATAAACAAAAAAAGTCTGTATGTTCAACGCATACAGACTGTCCTCAAAACTCGTTTACTGATTATTATTCAGCAGGAGCAGCTTCTACGGCAACAGAGTCAGTAACCTCGACAGCTACAGAATCAGTAGCAGCAGCATCCTCTTCTACTACAGGAGCTTCCTCAACTACAGTAGCCTCTTCTGTTTCAGCAACAGATTCGGTAGATTCAGCAGATTTGTTGCCACAAGATGCGAATGATACAGCTGCGATAACAGCAGCAAATGCAACTAACTTTTTCATTTTGTTCTTAATTTAAACGGTCTATAATATCTTGTTGTTGTAAAACGATGCAAATGTATGTATTAATCATATATGTTGTACAACATAAGACGTTTTTTTTTGAATTATTTTCTACCGCTTTTACAATATGCTGAATATTAGCTGCGTTTGCTTTCTATTTATTTATCAATAATTACTGTATAGGTAACGCTTAATGCTTTTCTTCGGTGTTTTCTCGAATTCTGTCGGATACAATTGTATCTCCGAGATCGTTTCGTAAGGAGCCAGGAGCTTGTTCAACTCTATCCTATTTTGTTCCATGATAACTGGAAGATCCGTATGCGAGATACCCGTACTATCCACCGTATCGTAATCCGGATACACCATCCCGATCAATTTCCCGTTTTTCTCCACGACCAAACTCTCCATCACGAATGGCAAATTGTTCAATTTGGATTCAATCTCTTCCGGATAAATATTTTGTCCGCTAGCGCCCAAGATCATCGTCTTGCTACGTCCACGTATAAAAATACGGTTGTCATGATCGATCGTACCCAAATCACCCGTCCTTAGCCAGCCATCTTCCGTGAAGACATTTTGGGTTGCCTCATCATTCTTATAATAGCCTTTCATTACGTTCTCGCCCGATACTTGAATCTCGCCTACCTTATTATAAGGGTCTTCCGAATCGATACGGACTTTCATGATCCCTTTCAAGATCTGTCCGCAAGAACCGGGCACATACTCATTATTATGGTCATAACTGATCAACGGGCCACATTCCGTCATACCATAACCGATCGTGAACGGGAATTTGATCTTATACAAGAAATCCGTTACTTCTTGATTCATGGCGGCGCCCCCCACGATCACTTCACGGAAACGTCCTCCCAAGGCATCCACCAAATGTTTGCGGATCTGCGCATAGATACGTGAATCCAACAGTGGGATATTCAAGGCCAACTTCAAGGTTCGCTTATTCAACTGAGGAAGGATCATCTTCTTATAGATCTTCTCCAAAATCAGGGGAACCATCAAGATCAAGTTCGGCTTCACCTCTTCGAATGCCTTTAATAAGATTTTAGGAGACGGCACCTTACCTAATAAATAGACATGCACACCGAATGCCATGGGTACCAATAAATTGAAAGCGCAACTATAGGCATGGGCCAGAGGCAGGAAACATAACTCACGTTCACCCCGGAACAATAGATCCAGTGTCCGGGCATACGTCACGTTTCCGGCTAAATTATTCCCCGTCAACATAACCCCTTTGCTAAATCCGGTCGTACCCGATGTATAGTTGATCTCTACCACCTTGTCATTATCCAGCTCAGCGTATTTGATATCCTCTTGGGTGAAGCCATCCGGATATTTCTCGGTCATCTTCTCATCCAGCGATTTCATCAACTTCTGGATATTCTCTCCATCCCGTTGATGCAAGCAACGATAATCGGAAAGAGAGAATACACCGCGAACCTCTTCTATCTTATCTTCCTCCAAAGAATCCCAAATCCGGTCGCTAACAAACAAAAAGACAGATTCCGAGTGGTTAATAATATGATGTACATCATTCGGATTAAAGTCCTGAAGAATAGGCACGATAATCGCCCCATAAGTAACAACCGCCATATAAGCGATGCACCAACGGGAGCTGTCTTTACCGATCAACGCGATCTTGTCTCCACGACGGACTTGGCACTCATGGAATAAAAGATGAATACGTGCGATCTCCGTCGCCACATCACCGAAAGTAAAGGTCTTACCTTTCCCGTAATCCGTTAATGCCGGCAAGGCCCAGTTTTCCTTGAAACTCTCCTCGTAAATCTTAATGAAATTCTCTTTGATCATAGCACACTTTTGTGAAATTCGCGTAAAAGTAAAAACAAATCCTTACTTTTGCCATGATATAACCTATAAATTTAAAATAAGAATGAAAAGAATCACTCTCGCATGGGCATTGACCCTCTGTAGTTTTATTACATTTATCGCCTGTTCATCCCCAGATGTTGGAGAAAGAAGCGTAAGCATTATCCCCGCTCCGGCCCAAATGACAGTAGGCGAAGGTACATTCACGATCCATCCCGGCATCGAGATCGGTTATGCGGACGAATCCTTAAAGGGTATGGGCGAGTTGCTATCCAACGAGATAGAAAAGCTATCCGGCATCAAGCTGGCTTCCGCCTCAGACAAAGAATCGAATTGCATCATCTTCCTCGAGTTGACAGATCCGAAAGAGTTCGCCGACCTGCCAAAAGCTTATGGATTGAGTCCGAAAGATAGTGTCCCCGTAGATGAGTCTTACTCCCTCTCCATCCAAAAGAGAAACATCTACATCAAGGCCACTACCCTAGAAGGTATCTATCGAGGTATCACTACCTTGAAACAAATCGTGGGTGGTAATCTACAACCCGGAGGCGAGAAGATTTATCTACCGCTACTGGAAGTGAAGGACTCACCTCGTTTCGCTTGGCGTGGGCTTTCTTTCGATGTATCTCGTTGCTTCTTCGATCCCGAGGAAGTGAAACAAGTGATCGATATGATCGCCTTATATAAGATGAACGTACTGCATATGCATCTTTCCGATAACCAAGGCTGGCGTATCGAGATCAAGAAATATCCCGAGCTAGCGGAAATAGGAGGTCAACTTCCCAACAACGGGAGAAAAGGAGGCTATTATACGCAAGAGGAATTCAAGGATCTCGTTAATTACGCAAAAGAACGCTTCATCACGATCATCCCGGAAGTAGATATCCCGGGGCATACAGCTGCCATATTCGCCGCTTATCCGGACTTTAAGAACGCTGTCAAATTCAAGACCAATGTTAACATCCCGGGACAGGCCTTCAATGCCCTCGACGTAGATGATCCGAAAGCGATGCAATTTACGGAGGATGTTATCGCGGAGCTAGCCGCTTTAGCACCCGGAAACTACATTCATATCGGAGGTGACGAGGCGATCGGCTTACCCCATGATAAGTTCGTCCGTTTTATAAATAAGACACGGGAAATCGTATTGAAGAATGGAAAGAAAATGGTCGGCTGGCAAGAAACCGCCCGTGCGGATATCTCGGAAGGCGATGTCATCCAGCACTGGATTTATCTGAAGCAAAAAAACGAGGACTCTTCTAAGAAAAAAGATAATATACCTGCCGAATATAAAGAGATCATGGCCTTATTCGCCGAATTCATGAAAGAGGCACCAAAAGATCCGGGTCTTGGTATATCCAAAAAAGCGAAAGTGATTCTCTCGCCGAGCGGTTACGTTTATCTGGACCATAAATATCTGGAACCAAGTGCGGACTCCACCCAAAACGCGGAGCAAGAACGTTTAGGTATGGCCGCCTACGAGAAACAAACGATCCAAGAAATGTACGACTGGGACCCGATGACCTTCAACCCGACTGTAGAGAATCCTCAAAAAGATGTAGCGGGTATAGAAGCCGCTATCTGGTGCGAGACGATCACCAATTTCAGAGATCTGCAATTCCTGTTAATGCCTCGTTTGGCAGGTGTCGCCGAAAAAGGTTGGTCCAAAGTAGAGAACACACATTGGGACGAATATAAAGTAAGACTTGGTGCGCAAGCCCCCTTATGGGAAAAGGCCGATTGGAACTATTTTAAATCATCCTTAGTGGATTGGAAATAACAGTACAAAATCTTCATAATATTACGAATATTTCGAAACAAATTAAATATCTTTGTCCTATCAACTTTAGGACAAAGATATTTTTATGAATAAATGGCTTATTATATTTGCGATATTACTAACCGCTTGTACCGGCACAAGCGAGAAATCAGAGGAATGTATAACAATTGACCTAGCAACTGTTTTTGACCATCAGCCTCAAGAAGTAGCCTTAAAGAAATGGGCGAAATCCATCCAATTCATCCCTCTGCAAACGAATGACTCAATCTTGATCAAATACATCTCCCGCATTATTAAACATGGCGATAAGCTATTGGTACAGCATGATAACAGAGCTTCCGTTTTCGACTTGGCAGGAAAATATTTATACGATATCGGCAAACAAGGAGGAGGTCCGGATGAGTTTAGTCGTATATCCGGACTAGAACCTCATGATCATCTTATTTATATAAAAGATAGCCCCACTCGGATAAAGATATACGATTGGCAAGGGAAATTCCACCAAACCATTCAAATTCCGGATAAGAACATCCGGGGATTTTATCCCCTCCCTAAGACGAACGTTATCCTAGGTCACGTACCCAACCTCTCTGGCAACGCACCCATTCGGTTCTATTTTTGCCAAGATATAGTCATATCGGATAGCATACCTTACTATAAATCTTATACAGAACCTCCTTTCGTCATGACATTTACCTATGAGTTCCGTCCTTTCGACGGAAATAAGATTGCCGCATTTAAGGAGTTGTTCTGCGATACGATATTTAAAGTTTCCAACGACATGAAGCTAACTCCTTATGCCGTCCTCGATCTAGGTAAATACCGAACACCCGAGGAACTCCGTTATAATATCACGATAGACGATATAAAAAACGACCTGTTCAGGACAAAGACAATCCCTGTCATACCCGGGCAAATCGGAGACCGGCTCTATATGCATAACTTCTCTGATAAAGATACCTATACATTATATTATGATATAGCGGAGAAGCAATTAGCCTATGTACAATTCATATACCCGGAAAACTCATTTGAACTTCCCGAAGAAGCCTATTTCACTCCCAAATACATCTCAAACGACAACCGTTACCTAATCGACTGGGAGCAACCCGAGAATGATAACAATCCGGTATTAATCTTAGTGGAACCCTAGTTGCCGTATTTCCTCTATCGGCACAATAAACAAAACAAGGCCGCAGCAAGGACTATTCGATAACAAGTCTTCATAAATAATGTTGCTTGACTGTATCTATTCCTTAGTTCACGGCATGGTTTTTACAGACCACGTCATGGTTTATACAGGCCATGACGTGAATCGCACAAACCACGCCGTGGTTTGTAGAATATATCCAATAGCAAAAAAGAATAGATAAGCTTCCGGAAAACTATTTATGCAATAGTAATGAGTTTTTAAGTCCATCTCAATCCGAACTCTTTACTAATCCGGGCTTAATTAGTACCTTTGCACTCTAACTAAATCGAAAATGATAGATCAGACCGTATTTAACAATAAAAAGGCCGCTTATTATACGCTGGGTTGCAAACTAAATTTTGCGGAGACCTCTACCATTGGAAAGCTATTAGCCGAACAAGGGGTACGCAAGGTGCGCCCCGGTGAAAAAGCGGATATATGCGTGGTGAATACTTGCTCCGTAACGGAACTAGCCGACAAGAAATGCCGGCAAGCGATTCGCCGGATCGGTAAACAACACCCCGGTGCCTTTATCGTGGTGACCGGTTGCTACGCACAGTTGAAGCCGGAGGAAGTCTCCCATATAGAAGGCGTTGACTTGGTTCTTGGCGCCGAACAGAAATTAGAGATCCTTCAATATCTGGAGAACCTAGAGAAGAAAGAAAATGGTGGAGCGGTTATCGCCTCACAAAGCAAGGATATACGTTCCTTCTCCCCTTCCTGCTCGGCGGACGACCGTACCCGTCATTTCTTGAAAGTACAAGACGGATGCGATTATTATTGCTCTTATTGCACCATACCCTTCGCCCGCGGAAGAAGCCGGAACGGGACGATCGCCAGCATGGTGGAACAGGCGCAGGAAGTCGCACGTAAAGGAGGCAAGGAGATCGTATTGACAGGCGTGAATATCGGGGACTTCGGCAAAAGTACCGACGAGACCTTTATCGACTTAATCCGGGCTTTGGATGAGGTAGATGGAATCGTACGCTATCGTATCTCTTCCATCGAGCCGAATCTGATTACCGACGAGGCAATAGACTTCGTGGCTCACAGCAAACGTTTCGCTCCTCATTTCCATATCCCTTTACAAAGCGGCAGCGATGCTGTCTTGCAATTAATGCGCCGCCGTTACGACACCGCTCTTTTCCGTCATAAGATCGAAAAGATCAAGGAAGTAATGCCGCATGCTTTTATCGGTGTAGACGTAATTGTTGGAACCCGTGGCGAGACAGACGAGTACTTCGAGGAGGCACGCCAATTCATAGGCAGTTTGGATATAAGCCAACTTCACGTGTTCAGCTATTCGGAACGCCCCGGAACCCAAGCGTTGAAGATCGATCACGTGGTAGATCCGAAGACCAAGCATGCACGCAGCCAACAACTCTTGGATATCTCGGATCGGAAACTACATGCCTTTTATGAGGCCCATATCGGACAGGAAGTGAATGTCTTATTCGAGCATACCAAGAAAGACGGCAAGATGCACGGTTTCACCGAGAACTATATAAAGGTAGAAATCCCTTATGATGCCACCTTGGTCAATGAGACCCGCAAAGTCGTACTAGGCGGCTGGAATGAGGATCGCACCGCATTAATAGTCAACAATCAATCATCAACCGTCAACTGAGATGTGGAATAAAATACAATATGCCTTTCTTTATAGCTGGGTAAAAGTACACGCCTTACTTCCCATGCGGGCTTTATACGTGTTATCAGACATCCTATATGTCCTTATCTATAAGATAGCCGGATACCGGGTAAAAGTAGTGCGCCGTAATATAACCGCCTCTTTCCCGGATAAATCCAAGGCTGAGTGGCGTCAGTTGGAACGCCGGTTCTACCATCATTTCGCCGATTATATCGTGGAAACGATTAAATTGGCCCATATCTCTCTGGATGAGATACAACAGCGAGCCTATCTGAAGAACCCGGAATTGGTTGACCAACTTATGGAGAAAGGCCATACTTGCTTCATCCTCACGATGGGGCATTATGGCAACTGGGAATGGTTCTCCGGATCGACCACCCGTTTCGAGGACTCACGCATCTATCAGATATACCGTCCGTTAAACAACAAGGCCTTTGATAAGCTATTCGCCGATCTCAGGACACAGTTCGGTTCTTTCGGCATCAAGAAAAACGATACGATACGGGATATCATCAAGTTAAAACAAGACAAAACCAAATCAGTCGTCATCTTCTTGGCGGACCAGACACCCAGCAAGGCCAACCTGCATTATTGGACCGAGTTCCTTCATCAAGATACAGCCATATTAACCGGTCCGGAGCGTATCGCACGGAAACTGAACCTGCCTGTGATCTTCCTCGATACCCAAAAGGTAAAAAGAGGATATTACACCGTAGACATGAAGCTGATTACGGAGAATCCAAAAGAGACTCCGGAGAATTACATCACCGAGCGATACGCACGACTTTTAGAGAAAATGATCTTGCGTGATCCGGCTTACTGGCTATGGACCCATAAACGTTGGAAACATAAACACGAGCAACAAGGATGAAAAAAGTAGCGATTGTCATCTTAAACTGGAACGGAAGAAAGCTAATGGAGGAATTCCTTCCTTCCGTCGTATCCAACTCTCCGGAATGGGCGGAGGTTATCGTAGCAGATAACGGTTCTACCGATGACTCGATCGAGATGTTGAAAGCAAAATTCCCGACCGTCGGCATTATCTCCTTCAACCAGAATTATGGTTTTGCCGAAGGATATAATCAAGCGCTCAAAAGGCTCGACCATGAATATTGCGTTTTATTAAACAGCGACGTAGAAGTTACTCCCAATTGGTTAGATGCCCCGATTGCCACTCTCGACTCTGATCCGTCAATCGCTTGTGTCCAACCCAAAATACGGGCTCAACGAAATAAAGAATACTTCGAGTACGCAGGTGCGGCCGGAGGATACATTGATAAATACGGCTATCCATTTTGTCGGGGGAGAATCTTGCATATCGTGGAAAAGGACGAGGGGCAATACGACACTCCCGCCTATATCTTATGGGCGACAGGAGCCTGCTTATTCGTTCGTACGGCTACGTATAAGGAAGTTGGGGGATTAGATGCCGGATTCTTCGCACATCAAGAAGAAGTCGATATGTGTTGGCGTTTACGTTCCCGGGGATATCGGTTGGTATGCGTCCCACAATCCATCGTTTACCACGTCGGTGGAGCCACCTTGAACGCGGAAAGTCCCCGCAAGACCTTCCTCAATTTCCGGAATAGTTTGCTGATGCTTTATAAGAACTCCCGGGAAGCTGATTTAAAGCATGTGATGCGCATTCGCTTTTGGCTGGACTATATCGCCGCCGCTAAGTTTCTGATGGAAGGTCATATCCAAAATGCGAAAGCGGTTTATGAGGCACGGAAAGCCTATCACCAGCTGAAGCCGGAATATGCGCCCAAGCGTAAAGAGAATCTGGAGAAAAGTACACTGAGCACCATCCCGGAACTTATGCGGGACAGTTTAATTCTGGCATTTTATCTAAAAGGGAAGAGGACATTCAAAGCGATAAAGGATAGACGATAAAGAAACCGGCCTTCTTACTCCCCCTAAGGAGAAAAGAAGACCGGAGACCTTGGAGATAAGATAGAGGATACATATAAAAACCGAATAATCATATATTAGTTATTAATAATCATATTATTTACGCCAAAATATAAAACTAACAACAATTTCATCCATGGTAGAGCCTACCAATGGATTCCTAATTCATGCTGGCCAAAATGAATACGTTTAGTCATAGCCACATAATAATTCATAAAATAACGCTCATATCCCCCCCCTTACCTTCAATTGATCGATCTGGACGGGTCATTACCCCCCACCGCTATAGCCGGATAATATTTTCCTTCTTTCAAAGGACTCACCTTCAAAGAAAAAAAGTAGTCTTTCTGATAAAAGCCGACACGGCTGGATTCTTCTGCATCCTTCCCGCCTTTCCCGAGTAGTTCTATTTGAATAGAAATTCTTCTGTTGAAAGAGGGTCATATCTTCCATTTTTAGATTCAAAGATCACAGAACCAGGCTCAAGGCATTCACAAGTATGTCACATCCCTTTAGGAACACAAATTCCGGGAATAGGGCTTCCATATTCAAGGAGATATGATGCTATTTCATTCCCTTGATTATCAAAATAAACTTCACGAACTTTTCCTCTAAGGATAATCACCACTTCAGACGTATCTCTGTGTCGATGTATAGGAATTTTTGTATCAATTTCCAATACATTTAGCATCCTTTGAGAATCATCGTTTTCGGAATCCCGCAAATCAAAATGTATTCTGTGACGTACTGAATCTTTAGCTTTATCCCAAATGGTATTGAATAATTCATTGGCTAGTAACATATTATTTTTCAAATTTTCATTGTTTGATCTAGTTTGTCGATACATACCTTTTTTTGAAAATGTACCTTATAATAGGTTTGCCCATTCATCCCCAATTGCAATCTTTCTTCTTCCGTCTTACGATACATTGCAATTACATTTTCTGCCAATGTCTTAAAATCGCCAGATTCAGCAGTCAACCCACAATCAACCTCTTTAAGAATCTTATTTTCAATATTTTTCAGTGTCAGCTTCATAATTCAGCTTATATCCTATATAGCAATGCATTTACAATACGTCCGCAAGCCAATCCGTCACCGTACGGATTTACAGCTTTGCTCATTTTTTCATAAGCAGCTTTATCATCAATCAAAGATGACACTTCGTTTACAATCTTATTATAGTCCGTACCTACCAATTTCACTGTTCCGGCATTTAACGCTTCCGGTCGCTCCGTAGTATCGCGCATCACCAATACCGGTTTTCCCAATCCTGGAGCTTCCTCTTGAATGCCGCCGCTATCCGTCAACACAATACTACTCTTCTCCATCAGATACACAAAACTTAAATACTCCAATGGCTCAATGAAGAACATATTCTTCAAACCGGAGAGATCCTCCCCGAACACCTCATGAATCGGCTTGCGCACATTAGGGTTCAAGTGCATGGGATAAACAAAATCCACATTCGGATGTTTAATTGTCAAGTCTTTAATAGCTGTACACATATTGATAAACCCGTCACCAAAATTCTCACGGCGATGCCCCGTGATCAGCACCAATTTTTTGCCATTATCCAAGCGGTTCACATCATAACCTGCTTTGCTCAATACACTTTCTAATTCATTATCTAGTTCCTTATTGTTTTTGATTTTATCCACTACCCAATAGAGCGCATCAATCACCGTGTTGCCGGTTACAATGATATTTCGGTCATTAATGCTCTCTTTAATCAGATTATTGCGACTTAACGGAGTGGGAGAAAAATGATAGGTCGCCAAACGTCCTGTTAACAACCGATTCATCTCCTCCGGCCACGGGCTATAAATATTGTGTGTACGCAAACCTGCCTCCACATGCCCTACTGGTATCTGTTGATAAAAGGCCGCCAACGCAGCGGCAGTAGAGGTTGTCGTATCGCCATGTACCAATACTATATCCGGCTTTATCTCTTTCAATACCTCACGCATACCGGTCAGCACACGAGCTGTTACATCATACAGATCCTGTCCCCGTTTCATGATATTTAAATCATAATCTGGTTTGATGTCGAATATTTCCAACACTTGATCCAGCATTTCCCGATGCTGTCCAGTTACGCACACCACAGTTTCTATACGTTCTTTCTGCTTCTGAAGCTCCATCACTAACGGAGCCATCTTAATGGCCTCTGGACGGGTACCAAAAACCAACAATACTTTCCTCATATATTCTCTGTTTATAATTTTTTTATCAATAACCACCATGCGTATCTTATCAAATGAATCTGTCGTTTGAGGCGCTTCGGTTCTTTTATTAGACGATAGGCAAACTCTAGATTATGCTCCACCCACCATTTCGGGGCGCGCTGGACATGTCCGGTATAGACATCAAAACTGCCGCCTAACCCTTGGAATATTGCCCGATGTTGCCGCTGAATTTCCTCCATCAGCAATTCCTGCTTAGGTGAGCCCATTGCCACAAACACCACATCTGGCTTCTTCTCCACTATATCATCTATCAATTGTCGTTTCTCCTCATCCGTCTTGATATAGCCGTTACGGTAACCTACAATTTGGATATCCTCATATTCAAAACGTAGTTTCTCTACGGTCTCATTTATGATTTGCTGCTTTCCACCAACTAGATAGAATGTTTTTTCCCTGTAAAAGCGAGTAATAATTTTTAGCCATAGTTCGCATCCGGGAATCTTACAGGCACCTTTATAACCTTTCTGCTTTAAAGCCATTTGCGCACCGGCTCCATCACAATACCCAATATTTCGATTGATGATGACACGTGTTTGTTCCGTGGCATGCAATATCTTTTCAGCATTGATCGCTATCAACATGCCTTTATGCGTATCCACATAATGCAATAGTTGCTGTTCGGAATCGAAAGGGAATATTTCGACCCCGTTCAATGAAACTTTATCCATAAAATCAAAAAATGTTATTCGGAAAGCAAATAATGGATCATAGCATTAAACATAAATGCGTTACTCCATCGCATATATGATATTTTAGAACTGATTCCAGATTTCAATTGATAATAGAAATACCCTTTTTTGTCCTGCATATTCAGTATAGTCCATTGCATCACCCTTTCTGCCAAATCACGGTGATTGCCAAATTCGTGCAATCTCGAAAGTGTTACGAACAACTGTCCAGGACAATGAATGTCAATGGGAAACATGCGATTATCGTAATACTTAGGCGTTCCATCCTGTTCAAAAAAGTGCTGGATATAATAGTTAAATCCTTTCTCTATATATCGTTTGAAACTCTCGTCACCTGTCATTTCCTGATAAGCGATAAGTGCATCCAGATTATACCCTGTATGAAAACTATCCACCCAATTCTGTACGGGCAACATTCCATATACCCAAGCACCGTCGTTTCGTTGCCCTGAACAGCAAGCCCGTATAGTTTGTACGGCTAATTTTCGATATTCCTCTTTTGAGGTATAATGATAGCAAAAACTCAGCAACCGAGCCCCCAGCAGTGAAGCGTTGAATACTGTATCATTTCCTTGCAGCGGACTATACGAAAACAAGAATCCTTCCTTATAAGATGTCCGATGCAAATCTTTGATTATAAAGTCCGCTGCAGAAAGTGCCACCTCCAAATATTTCGTATGTTTTGTTATTTCGTATGCCTCCATCAGAGCTGTGGCACAAAAATTTGTTGCCACAATCGTAGGAGTGTATTTCGGAAAAAGGAAAAGCCTTCTTGCCTGCCAATCGAAGTTATATCCCCAGCAAGATCCGCTATATCCTTTTGACTGCAAGGCAATCAGCAAATTAGCCAATTCTGTAATTTTTTGACGACACTCTTGCTTTGACCCAAGCTCCTTTTCTCTCTCTGGATGTTTTTCTATAACTTTATATAGGTTACAATATCCTGAAAGAAAGAGCCCAATGCCTTTGGCATTGTATTCTTTCGGCACAAGTGCCAATTTACGCAAATTTATCGGGCACCGCTTAAAGCCTTGTATCACCACTAATCTGCATACTGCTGACTTTTTCAGCAATGGCAATGCTTGAAATACTTTGGAGTTTAGTCCGTCATATGGATCCCACCCTTTGAAATCCTCTCGTTCACAATATTTTTTTAGCTTATAAAAAGCATCGGCTATATCATTCATTGATGTTATTCATTTTGTCAAAAATGGCATATGACCTTCTTTATACTTTGGATTTGTTTCAATCGCATAATCAAGATTTTTTCTCCAGCCAATAATCTTTGCCGGACATCCTGCAACGATAGCACCTTGGGGAACACTTCTGTTAACAAATGAATTCCCTGCGATTATTACATCATCTTCTATTACAACAGGACCGGCAATAATAACATTAGGACCCACCCAAACATTATTCTTTAGATGAGGAACTTCTTTGTATGGGAACTGCCGTACAGTAGAAAATCGTAATCCTAATACACAATTTTCTCCAATTTCTGTTCCCGGTATTAGGACCGTGCTAATCCCTTTACACACACAATATGTCCCTTTCCCTATTTTTGAATCAGCAGTTATTTTTGAATTGAAAATGAGAAAAATCAATAGTTGTACGATTTTAGGCAAAACAGGAATATGTTGTTCAAATAGCCAACGTTCGACCCTGTAGAGTAATATAATGTTCATATGAAAATGTGTTATTGTTTTTACTTCCAACATCAAACGAGCACCTTCTTTGATAAAAATATATTGTGGATAATTGTGTCAAATATGATAATATCACCAATAATGAAGTGCGCTCCCTAAAAAAGTTAGACACAAAACTTTCGGGCAGATTATCTACGCTCCACCCCCTGTTACAAATTAATGCTCTCTATGCTCTTGATTCTTAAAATATTCATAGTTTAATGTATTTTCAAATTTTCGGGCAACAACAGATGCAATAAAATGGGTTCTTGCATATTCGGAATTATAGAGTGATACACTCTTCATTTTAGCAGAACTCTCAATGTATGGTTTCATCGCTTCTGCAAAAACTACTGGGTCTAAAGAACTTGATATATATCCCATCTTTCCATTTTCAAAGAAATCTATTAGACCACCCACTTTTCTGGTAAAGATAGGAAGTCCGAAAATCATTGCTTCCAAAACTACAGTTGGCATACCTTCCGTATAACTTAGAAACAAATACATATCAGCATTAATGTATTCCTTTTTAAAATCTTCACCACATAACCTTCCTGTAAAGCGGACATCCTTTATTTTCTTATTCTCAACATATTGTTTCAACTTGGGAAGTTCTGAGCCATCACCAACAAAAGTCAATGTTAGATCTTTGTATTGTGACTTCAGTATTGAAAATGTATCGACTGTTTCATATACACCCTTGGCCTTTTCTATTCGCCCACTATACATAATATTTTTAGCCTTCCCTTGTCTCATCGAAAGATCAAAACCTGAAATAAAATAATCTGGTACTTTTGTTGAAGTTAGATGTATATCAGATTTTACCCCTCTTCGTATTAATTCATTCTTAAATTCTTGGGATAACACAAAAATACACAAGGCTTTATTCAAATTGGTACTTATCCATTTCCAGTCTGCATTTTTAGCATATTCGAAATTGAAACCATGAATAAATACAGATGTTTTCTTCCTAAAAAATCGACAAATATTTAAATATATAAAATCTCGCTTTAAGGCTTTATCTCCAAGCGATGGGTTAAGGAGTATAATATTCGGGCGAAAGGTTAGCAGACGAAATATAAATTTAAAAATATCCCAAGGCAACCAATACTTACCGCTTCCGCTTTTTCCTCCACGCCGACCGACAACATTGTATTTAACATTTTCGGTCCAAAATGTACGTAATCCGATATAATGATTAGCAACACCACCTCCCAAAAACTTGAGACTCGGAGTGTTTATCAATAGCTTCATTTTTTTAGAATATCTTGCCATATTCCCAATATTTTAGATAAATTTTCATAATACCCTCCATATGTATTCATTGCCATGCGAGGTATTCTGTAAAGGTTGGTATGATTTATTTGTATGGGGATATATTCTGTTGTAAAAGCCATTTTATACCCCGCTTTTTTTACCGCTTCGATTTCTCGATTGGAAAAGTTTCCATTCGGATAACTGAATGCTTCGATTTTATGATGGAGTAGATTTTCTAAATAAGCTTTGGAGCTGTTCAACTCATACGATAGTATCTCATCATCACAGTTAGTTAATATGGGATGTGACATTGTGTGAGACTGTATGGATACTAACGGATGAGATGCAATTTTAACCAATTCTTGCTCAGTTAGAACGGAACGCTCAAGTGAGTATTTCTTTTTTAAGGATTCCAATGATGAAACGAATTTTTTATAACTCATCAATTTCATTTTATTCCTTAACTCAATTCCATCTGCAAGCGCATATTCCCACCAAAAATTACCGGAAAGCAGAGGATCGATAGAAACGAATATCGTGATTGGTGCTTGATATTTGTCGATAATCGGAATAAGATTCAAATTCGATTGCCACCCATCGTCAAACGAAAGGTAAGCAACTTTCCCCTCTTGCCTAATTTTACCCGACAAAATAGCATAACACTCTTGGAGAGTTATAAAACGGTAACTTTTCTTTTTACACCACTCCAAGATGGATGTGAACGTTTTTGGAGCTGGGTCGTGAAAATATATCGATAAAAAATCGGGTTCTTTCCTGCCGAATTTACCTATTTGATAAAGCGCATATCCGACTATTTCTCGTTTGTTCATTTTTCTCTCTGTTAGTATTGATGAGCTTTTCGTATGAAGAAATTGTAAACACAAAATGCTAGGGAATAGATTCTTTTTTTACTCCAAATCCACTCTCCATTATATTGTACTGGGTATCCTCCTGCACTATTTTTAAAGACGTATACAGAATCTGTCTCATTGTTACTTGGCGGAATCCTTGAAAAATCAAAGACCTTGATTCCTTGTTCTTTTAGATGATCAAAAATCCGCTCCATCATAAAATGGGTTGCTGAATATTTTCTTGATTCGAAGGAATTGGCAGCAAACACATCGGCAGCCATTCCGTTTTTTATGTACACAATTCTGGCGCAAAGAGGAATATCATCTTTTAAAGTATAGAATAATTTGAAATTGTCGTCTTTTAGAATCTGCATCAGTTGATTGGGAACAAGATCATATCCCAGTCCTTTCATCTCTTTGAGTTCTCCAAACATGCGACTTATTTCCTGTGCATTTTCTAATGTCGGTTGGTCAATAGCCTTAAACACGAGATTTTCTGATAAACTTTTCTTCAAATTTCTGCGCCAGTTTCGATCTGTATCACGGTCTTCCTGAGTCTGAATGAATATAGTCAAAGGACATACACGATTTCCTAATGGGCGTATAAAACCCGCCCTGCGCATTGATATTTCATAATTACACGAATATTCGCTTACACTATTGTAAGTAATCATATTGCATGATGCTTCCTCTATCACATTTTTCCAAAAATGTTGAATCTGCTTATTCGTAATCGCTGTTTGCTTTATTTCACCTTGAATATCCAATATTTTTCCAACCAATGGTTTCTTTATAATTCTCCCCCAGCAACATATATTTGGAGCTGATTTATCATCCACAAAATGAATGAAGTGAGAGCCACTTTCATCTTTATAATTCTCCCATGCCAAAGTTTGTTCAAAAGGAATATATTCAAACTTCTCAACGATTTGAAAAAAAGTATCTTTGTCTATTATCATTGTTATTATTTATTGGAATATTTACTGAGATATATTTTGGAGCCTATTTTAAACACATAAAATATTTGATCTATATCAAAACGGCATTTTCTTTGATTAACCATAGAGGGCTTATTGTAAGAAAAGACTATTGTATAAGCTTTTTCTATCTTGTTGTGTTTTAATTCATTTAGACGCCATTTGATCATATAATTATGATAACCGTTCCCTCTAAAATACGAATGTGTGTAAGCATCAAATAATAATGCGGCCTTGTCGTTTTTAAACAATATGGTATCTTCATTATATGCAATAATTCCGAATGAAATCCATGCACTACAGGCTAAAACCCCATTAACAAACACCCCGTATCCTTTCGTGTTTTTTGTCTTGAATCTTTTTTGTAACGTATCTTTTTTTTCTTCTGTTAGATAAGTGATCCATAGCTCGTTATCATAATCTTCCATTTTAAGTTCACGAACCTCTATACCTTTCTCTGAAAGTGAATAGTCAATCTTTTCAACTGTTCGAGACATCAAGTAACATTTTTCCCATTTGATCTTAAAAACGGCATATATGATGCTTTTAAAGACACGCTGCATCATACCCCAAAACCCATATAACCGTATTTTCTCTTTTATAGAAGATGTTATATTCATAAGTATATTGCTATTTTAGGTATGCCCAAAGATGTTCTTTTATATGCTCGTATTCTTTTGTATTGATGATGGGTAATATGACTATCAATAATGATGTCAATTTTAGATGAGTAACATAATCAGCAGAATAGGCGAAATGGGTAAATAAGAACGAAAATAGAATCATATATCTTAAAGTGATGGAAAATGGGTCTTGTTCTGTTTTGTCATGATACAGAATGACTTTTATAAGCCATAAAGACATAAGCACAGCAAATATCATCCCCCCAGAGAAAACATCACGTGTAAAACCGACGATACCATATATTACATTTCTTTCTTTTGTAGCCTCCTCGTCTTTATAGGAACCAAATCCGGAACCAACAAAAAAATATTTGGCATCGTTTAATGCTGATTTTACTATATTTTTAGTCGTCCCTGACCGACCGGTAGAACTTCCATTGTGTTCACTATTCTCGTAAAACATAGCATACTCTATCATACCTGACAGAATTTCCATTCTATCACCACTTGTTTTTATCCGATCATTTAATTTAAACTGTGTTGAAGTTGCCCCTATTATGTATATAGGAAATAATATGACAGTTCCAATGACTATATATCTTACCTTTTTTCGAAGTTCCATCAAGCGATCGCGACGAATATAGATACGCGTAAAAAAAACAGACAGTACAAGTGTAACAGGAGCAATGAAATAGATTGTGCGCTTACCGCTTGAATATCCCACCAATATTGCAGAGGCTATACACAGCAATATCTCATAAATATATTTTCTTGAAAGTTTATTGTTTGAATACAGCAGAATCACCATACATATTGACAGTACAAGCACCAAGAATGTTGTGGCTGTTGATCCACCTAAACTGGACATATAACCGACGTATCCCTCAATTCGTTCTCCTATGATAAATATCTGAATAATAGAAGCAACTCCTTGCAAGATAACAAGTCCCATTAGAAATTTCAATAAGCGGAGGTACTG
Source organism: Parabacteroides distasonis ATCC 8503 (assembly GCF_000012845.1). Taxonomy (NCBI): domain Bacteria; kingdom Pseudomonadati; phylum Bacteroidota; class Bacteroidia; order Bacteroidales; family Tannerellaceae; genus Parabacteroides; species Parabacteroides distasonis. The sequence continues at coordinate 34,262 of NC_009615.1, read as the reverse complement.
ATAAATTTCAAAATGAGTACTTCTGTAAATATCATACAAGAAGAAAAAATACAAGACAAACCTGATGCTCTTAAAATAAGCAATTGATGAAGCGGTATATATTGAACATATAAACCCTACTGACAACACAAATAGCAATTTATAACAAAGAGGGTTTAAGATATTTTTATAAGACAATAGTGTTATTCCTATAATGAGTATCTCCAATATAGGTTGAGCAGGAATTGGGGTATATCGTTCCCAAAATCCTTGCGTAAAAACAAGAAAGAGTATTGCATACAAAAAATAAAGCTTTACTCGATTTACTGGCATAGTTTATTGCAAAATTTATAAAGATGGTGTACTTGTGCTTTCCATGTAAATTTTTCTTTTACATAATCGATACACACTTGATTTTTGATGAAAGCATTTGTATTGTCGCGTTGCTCTATGATATGGATAATAGCATTAGCAATCTCCTCAACAACGTGCTCATTATTCATATCATAATAGTATACCATATCGCTGTTTTTATCCAGAATATCTGTAAAACATTCCATGTCAGGTGCAAGCACCGGTTTCCCCATTGCCAGATACTCCATAAGTTTTATAGGACTTGACACCCTCCATGCCATAAAATTGGGAAAGGGAAGAACTGGTAAATCACAACGTGCCACCATTGCTGGCATATCAGATAAAGGTTTGGCATCACATAACTTACACCAATGTCCGATTCCTTTTTTCGAAATATAGGTTTTCAAATCTTTGTCCACTATTTTCCCTATTTGGACCAACTCAATTGAATAGCCCTTTTGAGCTATGATTTCGCACGCTTTGATCAAATCCATATTCCCTCGGGAGTGAGATATGCCGCCATGATAAAAGATTCTGAAAGCTTTGGTATCTCTTGTATAATCATATCTATCAGCATCAAATAAATCTATATTGACACCCGAACTCCAATTAACTGTAGGAATCTCACCATTATTACCCGATAAAGACACTTTTTCAAGGAATGGAGTTATAAAACTTAATCCGTCAAAGGATTTACATGCGTGTTTTATCTGACGTTGATATTGAACCATATCCTTTTCAAAAGTTTCAGGTACAGTGGGTAGTGTCCGTACATCCAATACAAACTTATTATTTTTCCCTAATAACTTATTTAGAAAAATTGCTGGTTTCAGGTATTTTACCAAGTCCTGATTACACATCAAGACATTTGAGTCTGAACCCACAACAAGTTGAAGGGTCTTGAATATTATCAATAGACGAAATTCGAGAAATTTGAGGAATTTATTTTTTATTCGGCCTAAGTAAACAATATTCTTGTCAAAGCTATAATACTCTTTTTTCTCCGAAAAAGAACAATAGTAATATAATTCGCCATCAAAATCTAATACATTTTTTATACATTCTGTTCTTGAAGAATAATTAGTAACTCTGTCAAGTTGCTTTGCTTCAAACCAATGGATTGCATTCATAACACTTCAATTATTTTTTTCATGTTTTTGTTTAAATCATGATTTTCCAACGCATATTGGTAAGATTTTTCACCCAATTCCGATATTATTTCAGGGTGTTCAATCAACTTATGAATGGTTGCTACCAAATTTGTCATGTTGGGAGTTAGGAAACCAATTCCTTGACTAGTGAGAATATCGCTGGGATTAGAATTCATACTGACAACGACAACTTTACGCATCCATGCTTGAACAAATGTATTTGAGAAGCCCTCATATTCACTTGTGTTCACTAAAATATGTGCTTCATTCATCAAATCAAAAACCTGTTCTTGATCAAGACTTCCCAGATAATTTAAATAATCTATATGATTCAGATCCTGTAAAAGATTATTGTATTTAGAAGTGGATCTTCCACACATATACATTTCGATTCTATCCGAATGACCTTTTAAATCCTTTGCTAATTGAACAAACAATTCCGGATGTTTCAACTCTTTAAAATTTGCAACCCAGATAATCTTTATCTTATTGTATTTTTTTTGCAAACATGATTCATCAACAGATGGTGTCATTTGGTTTACTAAAATTGATTCTTTCCCATAACGCTTACTTAACATTTGTTGTTGAAAAACGTTCTGAGCGATAATCACATCTGCACCTACCAAACCTTTATTTATGTAATAGGTTTCGATTTGACTGAATAATGGATATAATGGCTTTCCCAATAATTTTCGTGTTACCGAGCTATCAGATGCTAAAGCGTGAGCATGCTTAACTTTATGGTTTTTTGCATACGAGGTAGCTATACCTATCCATGAGGAACCGATTCTCGTATATATCGTATCCGGTTTGATCGCATTTAATTCTCTTAGTATCTGTTTTTCATATAGGAACCACCCTTTTCCACAGAATTTATAATTCTTCATCTTGCATAAGGGATGCAGCACGATGTTCTCCTTATTTTTTATATCTGTTCCCTTATCTTCAAAGATATAATGAATCTCCCAGTTCTGCTGCTTGCAAGCATTAATCAAATAGAGTATCTGTATTTCTGCCCCTCCGCTTGATTGCTCATAATGAGCAGGATATAATATAGCTATTTTTTTCATTCTATCCCGGCAGCCTTTAAGAATTCTTCAAAACCATCATAAATTCTCTTATGATGTTCAACCCAATAATCAAAGCTATCTCTTAACTGACGTTTATAAGGTAAATGGGGGTACAAATGCATATTCTCTTTATCTACGAACAATGGAAATTCTTCCCAAAATTCATCCAATCGCGGTTTCCGATGAAATCTTTCCTCTATACTTTTTGCATAAGCCAATGCTTCACTTATACATTTCGTACTTCTTTTTTTGTAATAATCCTCCACAGTTCCAACTACACGTGCTGGTACACCAACAGCAACACTATTAGCCGGAATATCATGAGTCACAACAGAGCCAAAACCAATAATACAGTTATCACCGATTGTTACCCCTTTGAAAACAGTACAATTTCTCGCAAAATATACATTATTTCCAATCTTTACTTTTCCTGATTGGGGAATGAATTCATGCCATTTGTTGAGTAAAACATAAAATCCCGCATCATGAGTAAGCAAGGTAAAATTCCTATCAATACGGACATAATCTCCGATTTCAACAAGAGATGGTCTTGTAATGTCTATATTTACAGTTTTAATACAAGGGGTCATCCAAATGTTTTCTCCAATCTTAACACCCTGTTTCCTTAGATAATTTATATATCTTTTCTTAGAAGTTTTTGACAGGTGCAATTCCCAATTCCTTATTCGAGATCGTATAACTCTTTTTATATTCATCTTATTTGCACAGCTTTTTCAAATATGTTATATAAATTGTTTTCAGGTTGATATATGTATGGTCTTTTGTTAGTTCGCATAGCGAACATAAAACCACTAAGAAAAACACAGCACTGAACATATCGCCCCAGTAACCCATTTTGAAGAATGACAAAATCACCTTGCTAACAAAAAATGCCGCTAATGGCTTCCACACAATCGAATACCATATTCGATACTGTTTCTTTGTAGAAAAACCTATCCTCTTTCCACAACACGCAGTGTAAGTGTAGGCTGAAATGAAAGCAGCTACCACTTGCCCAACTACAATCATTTCCAAAGAGTAGGTCATGGTTACAAGCAGTGCTATTATTCTTAATACCGTGTCAAGCAAGGACAAATTCCTATATAACGCCGAATCTCCTTGAATTTTAATGATATTCGCATTAACTACTTTTTGAGGGAACGTTAGTGTGATTAGTATAAAAATTGAGAACAGAGGTGCTGCAGGTATCCATTTTTCTCCCAATAATGCATAAAAGGCAAAATCAGATACAGCCATTAGTAAAAACACCATTGCCGATACGATAAAGGTAAACTTACTGAATACCGATAAGTATAAATCATATCTTTTATTCGGATTCTTTTCGTTTGCGATTATCGGATAACTTGCAGTCATTATTATACTTCGAATAGCTTCGCTTGGAACTGTTTGCATTTTATGTGCCTGATTATAAAACCCCAACGAAGACGAGGAAAATGATTTACCAATAATGACGCTATAAATATTTTCTCCTATTCGATTTATAATATACGACAAAAGAAGATTGGAACTATAAGCAAACATTTCTTTGAATCGTTTTTTGTAAAAACAGAAATAAGGTTTCCATTTTCCAATGATAAGCAACAATATAATATTGAATATTGCAATAACAACAGGTTGCAATGCCAAAGCCCAATATCCAAATCCTATAATCGCTAACGTATAAACCACTACGAATGACAATAGCGAACAAATGATATTGATTTGCGACAATTGTTTGAATTTTAATTGCTTTACAAGTTGAACAAATCCAGTTAATGTAATGGCTTTTAATATAAATCCTATGGCAAGAACCCTAGCTATGTTTGTCAATTCATTGCGTCCGAAAAAAATAGCAATATATGGTGCGGCAATGTTCATTACTGCAAACATAAATAAGGCAACTGCAAGATTATACGATGCAATTGTTCCAAAATCTTTTTTATCGCAATCTGATTTGCGAATAAGTCCGTCATTGAATCCTGCATCACTAAGGCTCATGACGATTGTTGTGAATATGGCAAGCATAGCCACCAAACCATAGTCATCGGGAGACAATATCCTTGCAATAAGGATATTGCTGACAAAACTTATAATTTGCGTACCGAATTTATCAACCGCAGACCAAATGTAATGCTTTGTATTACCCATTCCTTTGCTTGACAACTTTTGCCGGTACACCCGCCATTACTGAATAAGGTGGAACATCTTTATTTACAACTGCACCTGCTGCAATAACAGAACCTTTCCCAATTGTAATACCATCAAGAATGGAAACATTTGTTGCTATCCACACATCATCTTCAATGATAATCCCTTTGGATGTGCTACCTTGAGATTTAATTGTATCATCAAGATTCGAAAATACATGATTCATTCCTACTATTACAACATTCGGAGCTATGGACACATTTGAACCTATTGTTACTTGTGCCAATATGTTAGTATTTCGATTTACAGTCGTATTATTTCCGATTGATATAGAACACTCCATGGATCTAATTAATACATTTTCATGAATAAAAACATTGTTCCCGATATTTACATTTCCTCGTATATCAGAATTATCCATTATATGGCAAGCTTTCCCTATTGACAGTGTTTTAAACCCATAAATGTGAACGTTTTTTCCTTTGTAAATATATTTGCTTGAGCCAAAAACAAAAAGAGAATATAATTGGCTTCTCCAATTCCTACAAAGTTGATTTACTTTATTGAAAACTCTTAGTGAATTGTAATTCATTGTATTAATTTTTGCAAACTATATTATAATCAAATAAGAATTAAAGCCATCGGAAATTTCCCCTGGCATCTGAATCAGTCTTTGACAATATAAATCTATCTTAAATTAACGTGTTATTTTTATTATAATGCGATGGTTGACATCAGATAGTGCTTAGCTACCTATTTAATGAAAAAATTGCTTGAAAACAACCATCCAAAATGGTTTTTGGTCGTGCTTGCTAAACACCATAAACCGATCTGTTTTCTTAACATCTTTAAGCCAATTACTCAGGCTGATCTGTCTATGTTTGACATTTTTAAAATCTTGAAATTCCGGCATCACAAGTACCTCTCTCATTGAATCATAACATAATTCACTTTCTATGTTTTCACCGCAATTATAAAGATACCATATATATGGAAGATTCATACCGGAAGCTGTAACACATATCGAGTTCCCATCATTGCGGAAATTTATTTCCATAAAGTAATCAGTACCATTCTTATCCCGAATAAATTCAACACTAAAAAGTCCTGAATAACCTGTGCTTCGTATAAACTCAAAACAAGAAGATTTATCGTAGGTAAACTCTTTAATTGGGAAATATCGCAAAAATCCCGTGTTGCCGTTCATAGGTTGACGAAGTATTATTGATACTCCCGGAATAATTATTTTATCCCCTTCCTTAATAGAACAGCCAATAAGCTGAAATTCAATATCTTTTGAGATATACTCCTGAATTATTATTTTATCGCATCTGCAATGATTTAAATATTTTCTTAACGCACTTTCGTCCTCACAAATAACAATATCCGATTTTGAGCCGTTTTTGCTTACAAGAGGTTTACTGATACATGGGTAAGTAATCGATTCAAATTCAGGATTTGCCGTCGAAATGATAATTGATTTTGGAATATTTAGTCCGCTTTTTACAGCAAGTTGTGCCATTGCACCTTTGTCCATGAAGTGAGTTATCATTCCTTCATCCTTTGAGCCCGGGAGTACAAAATCTTTGGAAAGATTATTGTGGTTCATATCGAGATAACTGGAAATGCAATCATTACAGGCTATAACAATAGCTTTTTCTGCTGTCGTGTGAAGAGAATACATAGCCGATGAAATTTCATTTATATTTGTCACTACTATCTTCTTCTGAATATATTTACTATAACCTACAAATGGTTTAGGATCGTATGGAGATAAAACAATTAACAACGACTTTATACCTTTTTCACCTAAGCTTCTAAGTATTGATAAAGTATTGTGATGATTGCCACCTATAACTACTACTTCTCTATTCATATTATATCGTTTAAATCTGTAGTTGTTTGAACTATTTATGAGATGTAATCTTCATCAGTCTACAAATTAAAGCATAAAGCGAAGAAAACAGTGGAGTTATCGCATATTCTCTTGATTTTTTATCAAAAGCTATTATATTTTGACCTTTATATTCGATATGCGAAAAGTGATGTCCTCCGTGTTTGAATTTATATTTAGGAAAGAAATTAGTCGCAACAAGCGTTTCTTCATATTTATCAATAGATAAATGTGTTACATTAAATATCGACAAATTATTCCCGTAGGATACCGAGCAATCTTGAGCAGGACGGAACAGATTGTTATTATGCGAAAAAACGGAGCCTCCGTTACGAGCAAATTTAGGATTATTCGAGATTGGAGATTGCGGATGTTTTATCCACTTATCGCTTAATAAATCATTGCAGTAATATAATTCATGATAAAAAGAGTTTTCAGTTTTATGTGTAGTAAACAAATAGTAGATGTCGCCCTTGCAAATAATAGATGAGTCTACATATTTTCCATTATCAAAGATAATTTTGTTTAATTTCCATTTATATGGGAAGTCAACACACTCATATAACCTCAACTCATTTGATTCATTACTTTCCGGAAGCATATAAATTTTATCATTTATCTTAAATACATAAGGGAATGACAAATGAAATGGTTCCTTCAATACTACAACCGGTTGAGACCAGTTTTTTAAATCCGATGTCCAAGTACAGACAATATAACCTTTCCCGTTTTTATACTTTTCTTCGTAGAAGAGATATATAGCGTTGTTATACTCAAATAAAAAAGGGTCTGCTTTTATCTGAGTACTTGATCTATAGGAAAAAGCCGGACATTTAAAACTGCCTATAATTTTTGTTTTGTTCCAATCAACAAACTCTTTACTTTCAGTTATTGCAACATAGCTATTCCACAAAGTAAATCTCTTCATTAATGCATTTAATTTAAATTACAATCGACCATTCACTATTTGTTTGTCAAGGAATCCTTTGACATCATAAATTATATGATTGTCGTTAAGCATTGACAATATATCTAACTCCGTAAATTCCTTGTGAGCAACGGCAAGAATTGCAGTGTCATACTTTTTCATTGGAAGTTGATTCGTTACTTTTATTCCATATTCGTGTTCTACGATTGCCGGATTTGCCCATGGATCATAAATTGTTATATTAACATTATACTCTCGTAGAGCATTATAAATATCAATAACCTTTGTGTTGCGCACATCAGGACAGTTTTCCTTGAATGTAAAACCTAATATCAAGATGTTTGCCCCCAACACCTGAATACCTTTTTTCAACATAAGTTTCACTACTTCGTTGGCTACATATTCTCCCATGCCATCATTCATACGTCGACCGGCAAGAATGATTTCAGGGTTGTATCCGTGACGCTGCGCACACCGAGCGAGATAATAAGGATCGACACCTATGCAATGTCCGCCTACAAGTCCCGGCTTGAATGGAAGAAAATTCCACTTTGTGGAAGCTGCCTCAAGCACATCCTGCGTGTCAATTCCCATCTTAGTGAAAATTTTGGAAAGTTCGTTGACAAAAGCGATGTTTATATCACGCTGCGAGTTTTCGATAACTTTAGCGGCTTCTGCCACCTTGATAGTTGAAGCAAGGTGGGTACCAGCTGTAATGACGGACGCATAAACTTCATTCACTTTCTTACCGATTTCAACTGTGGAACCAGAAGTAACTTTCTTGATTTTTTCAACTGTATGAAGTTTATCTCCCGGATTTATACGTTCAGGGCTATAGCCTGCAAAGAAATCTTCATTATACTTCAATCCGGACACTTTTTCCACAACTGGAATACACTCATCTTCTGTAACACCGGGATAAACAGTAGACTCATAGACTACAATATCTCCTTTGGAAATCACCTTTCCAACAGTGGTACTTGCACCATAAAGTGGAGTTAAATCCGGATTGTTGTTCTCATCCACAGGAGTTGGAACTGCTACGATGTAGAAATTACAGTCGCGAATTTGTTCAATATCTGTTGTACATTTAAACCCATGATTGTTAATGGCATCCTGAAGTAGGTCATCAGCAACTTCAAGTGTTGCATCATGCCCCTTCATCAAAGCATTCACACGAGCTTGATTCATATCAAATCCCACAGTAGGATATTTAGTTGAAAAAAGTCGGGCAAGCGGTAAGCCTACATATCCTAATCCGACTACACAAATCTTAATACTTTTCATTTTTATATCAAATTATTCCAATACCATTTCACAGCTTCTTTCAACCCCTCGCGCATACTGTATTGCGGATTATAGCCCAATAACGATTTGGCTTTGTCAATACAAGCCAGAGAATGGGGTATATCTCCTAAACGGTTAGGACCATGAATCACTTCCACTTGAATAATCTCAGAATCAAACTCGCTCAAAAATTCTTTCAGATAGCCTACAAGTTGGTTCAATGTGGTGCGTTCACCGTAGGCTGTGTTATATATCTGATTTACAGCATTCTTATTATTGGTGGTCATAGCCAGCATATTCATCTGAACCACATTGTCTATATAAGTGAAATCGCGGCTGTATTCACCATCACCATTAATAACCGGACTTTCATGAGCCATCAGTTTCTTCACAAACAATGGAATCACAGCGGCGTATGCGCCAAACGGATCCTGACGACGCCCGAACACATTGAAATAGCGCAGTCCGATGCATTCCATACCGTATGTTTTGGCAAACACATCGGCATAGAGTTCGTTCACATACTTGGTAATGGCATAAGGAGATAGTGGCTTTCCTATCACATCCTCGACCTTCGGTAGTGACTTGCTGTCGCCATAAGTAGACGAACTTGCAGCATATATAAATCGTTTCACACCTGCATCTCGGGCGGTTACCAGCATATTCAAGAATCCGGATATATTGGTGTCGTTCGTAGTAATCGGATCTTTGATAGAACGAGGTACGCTTCCCAATGCGGCTTCGTGCATAACGTAATCCACACCCTCCACTGCTTTGCGACAATCTGCCAAAACCCGGATATCACCGACTATCAATTTAAACTTTTCAGAATAGCGTTCTAAAAGCGGGAACACATTCTCTGGCTTACCGGTGGCAAAATTGTCTAAACATACCACTTCATAGTTGTGAGCCAACAAATGCTCACAAAGATTAGAACCAATAAACCCGGCTCCTCCAGTAACCAAAATCTTATTCATATTTTAATTCTCCATCTTATTTCTTAAACACTCCACAAAAATCCAATGTCACCTTATCGCCCCTCCATTCCAGTTCTCTAAATGGAATGTGTGCCGTCAAAAACACCACGATATCTGCTTTGTCATAAGCCTCTTTATAATCAGTCAATTTAAAGACATTGTGTTTTTTTATATTCGGTTCCACAACCAAAATATCGGCATTATTGCAACTCTGCATCACTTTCGTAGTGATGTATTTTGCCGGGCTTTCACGCAAATCGTCGATATTGGGTTTGAAAGCAAGTCCCATCATAGCGACACAAGGTTTGCGATGATGTTTCAATTCAAACTCCAACATGGCATTCTTCACTTTCTCGGCACACCAGAAACTCTTGTAGTTGTTAATTTCACGGGCATCACTAATCAACTTACTTTCCGCAGGGAAATCAGCAGTGATAAAGTATGGATCCACCGCAATGCAATGTCCCCCAACACCGCAACCGGGTTGCAGGATATTCACACGCGGATGCTTGTTGGCAAGATTGACAAGCTCCCAAACATTGATGCCCGCCTTGTCGCAGATAAGCGAAAGCTCATTGGCAAAAGCAATTTGTACATCGCGACTAGAGTTCTCCGTCAGTTTGCACATTTCTGCCGTGCGACAGTTCGTTTTGTGAAGCGTACCTTGTACAAATTGGGAATAGAACTCAAAGGCCTTATCGGTAGATTCAGGATTTAAACCGCCTATGACACGGTCATTATGTACCAATTCATAAATCACATTACCGGGTAATACGCGCTCCGGACAATAGGCAATATAAATCTTACCTTCCAGTTCCGGACGTTCATTAAAGATGATGCGTGCCATGGCCTCTGTGGTTCCTACGGGTGAAGTGGATTCTATTACATAAAGATCCCCTTCTTTCAGCAACGGCAATACCGCATGAGTAGCAGCTTCCACGTAACTCACATCAGGTTCATGGTTTCCCTTGAAAGGGGTAGGAACTACCATAAAATAAGCATCACTTACTTCTGGTGTAACCGAAGCCTTCAACATGCCAGTTTTCACTACTTCCTGTAACATTTTCTCCATACCAGGTTCAATGATGTGTAGATGTCCCGCATTAGTCATTTCCACTACATGGGGATTGATATCAACTCCCGTTATCTGAATGCCGTGCTTGGCAGCGATAATGGCTGTGGGCAAACCAATATAACCCAAGCCCATAAAACATGCTTTCATTCCCTATTGTTAAAAATTGTAATTATATTATATACGATCCTGTAAAGATCGGCCAGATACATTCACGCCGATTTCCCTACCGATGCTCTGGTTGACTTTCTTTCTATACTCTACTCCTACAAGGATAGGGCTCACGCTTATCACATTACCATTCTCGGGAGAGGAGCTTATGATCAGTTCGATGATGCAGGAGGCTTCCTCGCCAAGCTTTGGGGGCTCTATCTTGATTTGTTGAAGGATGCCGGCGAATGTTTGTCCGCACCGTTTCTCCCTTTTCAGTATCTCGTTCAATCGAGTGATACGCTCAAACAGCGTCGTGCCGGACGAGCCGCGTAAGTGCTTGATGAATGGGCGTAATCGGGTGTAGAAGTCTCTCTTCTCTGAATTTTCCTTGGTGACTTCCAGCTCATGCAGCAACATGGGGAGCACGACGTGATCCATCACATGATCCATATTCATGCAGTTTCTCATACGTCCGACATAATACTTTAATCTCTCCACATTGGGGATATATCGGTATAGAGACCATTCTTCATCGCTCAATTGTATATTGGTAAATGTCTTTTTTTCCTCAACTCTCATTTCTTTATTTATTTCCCGGATTTCCGAATAGGCACGGAATCATAACCGAATGCTTTTATTTATTCATGGTTTAATGTCTTCGCTCCGGTAGCTTCGCAATATCATTCGAATGAGAAAGCAATCTAAAGTATTCATTAAAAAAACTTTTTATTATATGAACGAACCGAATTTCCGCATCCGCCCCTACTCCAAAAGGGAGTTGGCGAAGCTCTATTTTCCTGATACAAATAACGAGGAATCTGCCATCGCAAACCTCCGTAACCTGATGAAGCATAACCCCGACCTGATCACCGAGTTGAAAAAAGCGTACTATAAGCCTCACAACAAAACGTTTACGCCTAAACAGACAGGCATCATCGTACAGTATCTCGGTGAACCGTAAGCGGGAACTGAAGCCGTTAGTTATTCACTAGGTATAGCCGCTAGTTATTCACTTGACAAGCCATTAGTTATTCACTTCGGAAACGCCTTAAACGAAACAACCGGAATGAAACCGAAAGCATCGGAAAGTGAGGTTTTCGACTTCCTTACTTTTGTATCAGTCAATGACATTGATAAAAATAACAGAGTATTCACTATTAAAATTTTAACATTATGGCACAGCCTTTTTATGCTAGAAAAATCGATTTGAACATTGGCCCTCGTAAGGGAGAAACTGTTTACAGTGCTCAAGCTTATTATTATGGTACAATCACTACCAAGCAGGTGGCTACCCAGATCGCACAAGAGTCGGCCTTGACACCGGCCGACGTGATCGGGGTCATCGAACGTCTCGCTTATTTCTGCCAAACCCACATGGCGCTTGGTTACAAGATCAAGCTGGACGGATTGGGCATCTTCTACAACGAGTTGCTCACCGAGAAAAGCGTAAGCACACCCAAGGAGGTGACAGCCAAGCTGGTGAAAAGTATCCGACCAGCGTTTAACGCCGAGTATACGATCCTTAACGGGACGTTCCGTTATGCGCTCCTGCCCGAGAAAACCAATTTGGTGAGAATCGACTTTAAGGGTGGGGTACCTATCGTAACTCCCGAGGAAGGGGACTCCGAAAGTCCCGACGAGATCTGATCTCCAAGAACTATACATTATTCACCCTCAAATTTGAACAGACATGAGCAATTCAAGTAAAATCGATTGGAAGAAAATAGTCCAAGCTATCGTACAGGCTATTATCGCAGCCTTAACGGCATTAGGTGTATCTTCCTGTGTTTCTCACTTCTAAATTCTAGTGACAATGACGCAAGAAACATTTCCCATGATTGTCGGCGGAGAAGAGACGCTCAACGAGCGTACCCTGCTGACGCAAGTGGAAAGCGGATTGATGATGAATGGGGCGGACTCTGTCCGCTTCATCGTCATACATTGCTCCGCTACCCAAAGTGACCGTGACTATACGGTGGAACAGCTTCACCGTGACCATAAGGTACGGGGATTCCGTACCATCGGCTATCATTTCTATATCCGCAGGAGTGGAATCGTGACACAGCATCGCCGACTGCTGGAAGTAGGTGCCCATGTCCGTGGACTCAATCGTTGCAGCATAGGTATTTGTTATGAAGGCGGATTGGATGAAAGCGGCAAAACCGCCGATACCCGTACCCCGGAACAGAAGGAGCGATTGAGGGAACTCCTGTGGAAACTCCACACGCTCTTTCCTCATGCGTTTATCGTGGGGCATCGTGACTTGCCCGGCGTAAAGAAAGCTTGTCCCTGCTTCTCGTGCGATGAATATCGTTACTTGTTCCATTAACTATCCCGGGAAATGTGTCGCTATGATGCCTTGCAACATTCGAGAGACATTTCCCGATATTCTTTTCTTCATAACACTTTCTTTCCAAAGCGTAAGGCTATGAATATCAGTTCCACAGAGTTGATAATAGCCGTTTTTCAGTAGCCACTCCGCCTTACCTCGAACCTCCGGACCATATGCACCGATCAAGGAAAGGAGATTCAATTGGAACCTCACGTTCATACCTTTCAATCGCCAATAATCTTTCTCATTCATATAGGTATATCGTTCGGGATGCGCCAGTACAGGTATATAGCCTTTTGCCTTGATCCGAAGCAGAATATTATTTAATCCCATCGGAGGATTAAAATAGGAAGTCTCCACTAGCAAATGTTTTTGAGCCTTGCCAATCGGCAACAAGTCTTCCGAGGCCAGTCGCTCCTCAAATAAGTTATCCAACATGTATTCCGCGGCTAAATGGAGAGCTATACCTCCGGAATAATATTGAAGAAGAAGCTGGAAACGTTCTCTCAATTTCTCGCTCGTGTTGGGAATGTCTTCCATGACATGGGGAGTAAGCCAAATAGATTTAACTCCTAGTTTCTCCAAACAATCCAACGTATCCAAAGATTCACCCAACGTCCGTATACCATCATCCACCCCGGGTAATATATGTGAATGGTAATCAGTAAATCCCTCCAAAATACCGCTTCCCACAAGACTGGTCTGCTTTTTGAAAAACCACATCCTATTTATTCCTCTTTCGTATATCCGGCGTAGCCGTAATGGTAGCCATATTTGTAGCCATAACGGTTACCTCCTCCGTCTGTTCCATTTAAGATCAAAGACATGTTGCCGTATTTACGTTCCGTATGGAACTTCTCGACATCCACTAACAGGTTTCGGTCAAGTAATCCCGCACGGATGATAAACAAGGTCAAGTCTGAGTACTTATTGATAATGGAAGCATCGGCCACGATCTCGACCGGCGGACAATCGATAAAGATATAATCATACTCCATACGGAGCTGTTCCAGCAATGTGGCAAAACGTTCCGAGAATAAAAGTTCCGTAGGGTTTGGGGGGATCGTACCTACGGGAATCACATCCAAACCGGCGATAGTTTCTCCCTTTACGATAATAGAGCTATAATCCGGAACCTGTCCGCTTAGGTAATCGGATATGCCACACTTTGGAGAATGGATATAATCGCTAAGGGATGCTCGACGAAGGTCCATATCTATCGCCAGAACTTTTTTACTTTTTACGGCGAGACTCGTGGAGAGATTCATCGTTATAAAGGTCTTACCGCTACCGGGATTCAAGGAAGATACCATGATAACCTTTGAGTGAGCGTCTTTTCCCATCATGAACTCTAAATTGGTACGTACTACCCGGAATGCCTCATTGATTACGTTGCGGCTTTTTTCCTTGACTACGATTATGGCCTTTTCCTCTTTCTTACGCCGGAAAAAGCCTTTTTTCGCCCGATATGACAAAGGTATCTCTCCAACGAATGGAATGGTCAATCGCTCTATATCTTTTCGCCCGCGAATAGTCGTATTCATATTCTCCAACATAAACAGGATCACGACCGGTATTAACAAGCCGAGCGCAAAAGCTACCAATAAGATATTCTTCTTAACCGGGGCTATAGGAAGCATATTTCCCGTCGGCGGGGTGATCAACCGTGTATTATATGCCGTAAAAGCTTGGGACAACTCATTCTCCTCACGTTTCTGCAACAGGAATAAATACAATGACTCTTTTACCTTTTGCTGACGTTCCACTGATAACAGGTATTTCGCTTGCGAGGGATTAGCGGCGATACGGGCCGTGGTTTGCTTCTCGCTTTGTCGCAAAGTACTAATTTGCGTATTAAGCGTGACTACCAGATTATCAATGGACGAGATGATAGCCGTACGCATGGCCTGCAAGGAATGATCCAGATCCATCACCAACGGATTTCGCTCGCTACTGTTCGCCACTAAATTGTTACGTTGCAACTGCGTCGTATTGTATTCTGATATCTGATGTTCTATATTGGTGCTTTCCAAACCGGAGTTAGCCGGTAGCAACTGGTTCTTGCTGGAAGCGTTCGTCAAGTAGTTCCGGATATAACGGGCCATGGATAACTGAGTGTTCAAAGTAAGGATGCGGGAATTGGTCTCGCTGGATTGCGCCAGATACAAACTGGAGGCCGCTTGCACATCCGGCAGCAGATTCTCGCTTTTATAAGTAGAGATATTCTCATCCACGCTCCCCAACTCCCCCTCAATCACACCCAAACGATCATTGATAAACATGGAGGTACTGATGGCGATCTGGTTCTTGTCTTTTACCCAATTCTCATTATAGACGGATATCAAGGTATTCAATATGTCTTCCGCACGCCGCACACTGACATCCTTAATCGAGAGGTTGATCACCGTTGATTTCTCGTCGCTTAACGCTACGCTCAAATTACCGGAATAGGCGGATAACGTGCCATACAGACCGGATCGCGAGACATAAATCGGCTGAGCGAACGCTCCTTGAAAATAAGGGGTCGGATCTATCGTCAGTTTACCCACCGGAGTCGTAACCAACTCCCGTAACTTACAGGTCATGACCGAGGTCTCTTCAAGCTCCTCACCCTCCCGAATGAAATCGGATAGTTCCACGTTCTCCTCATCCAGCAAACGTAAGGTAAAAGACACGGATTCATTATCTTGCAAATCCGCAAATGAAACAGAGACCGGAAGATCCTGTCCATAAAGGACTTTGCGATAAAAAGCCCCATCCGTATGATAGGCAACATCCAAACGCAATCGATTCACGACATCCAGCATAATCGCAGGAGATTGCAAGGATATCAACTCATTGTTCACATTGGTGTTCGCCTGAAAAAGCCCCAGATCGGAAAAAGAGCCTCCCACCTCGCCGGAAAGAGATTGCCCCTTCGACTCGTCCTTGATCAACAAAGCCGCCGACCGCATATAAACCGGAGGAGTAACCAATACATAAAGAATAGCGACACTTAGCGTTATCCCCAAAGAGATGACAAACCAATACCACTTGGAGAGACAGAGGTAAAACAAGTCCTGAATCCGCATGAAGTCCTCCGGTTGACCCGTTCTAACGTTATTTTGAGCCATAATTTTTTAATGAATGAATTGAATGATCAATTATTATTTGAATACAAGTACGCTAATCGTTGTCAACAAGGAAGCCAGCGATATCCAAAAGGAGGTGGAACGAACATTGTTTCCGTTGACAGTGGACTGACGTGCCCGCACGGTATTCGGCTCCACATAAATCACGTCATTCTGCTGGAGGTTATAGGCGGGAGACGCATACATCTGGCTGGCGGAGCAAAGGTCTATGCCGTAAACTCGTTGCGCTCCATTTTCCTCACGTAGTACCATTACCTTATCCCGTTTGCCATAAATCGTCAAATCGCCCGCCATACTGATAGCGTCTAACAAGGTCATTTGATCCCGGTCGATATTGAAACGCCCCGGGTTGTTCACCTCACCCAGAACCGATATTGTAAGGTTCATAAATTCAACGGTCACCACCGGATCTTTTACGTAATTCCCTGTAATCAACGCATCCTTGATAAAGGCCGCTATCTCAGACCGGCTTTTCCCCGCCACATGGATTTTTCCCAATACAGGAAAATCAATCTCACCCCGATCGTCTACCGTATAGCCGGACAAGCCACGACTTGATCCACTACCTTGCGATACCTGTCCGACCTGCTGCGACAGGATCGGCAAATTAAATAGGTTGGTCAGTTGGGGATCTCGGCTATTCACCAGAATAGAGATCTGATCGCCCGGTCGTATCTTGACCGTCAATGGAGACACGACCTTCTGCTCACTCTCTCCGGGGTGAAGATCTTGAAAATAATTCGTTTGGTGCGTAGTGGAACAGGCGCTTAAAAGAAATAACAACCCTACCAATTGTATGAAAAACACATGTGAATAACGAGAACTCTTATTCATGATATAAAATTAATTGATTTGATTTCATTGATGCCACTCTTTTTCCTGATAAAGGATGATGCACCGGTTGATGATAAGATGTATCAATGCCCACAACAACATATTTAGTACCAATAACCAAGTAAGATTTAAAACCGGGGACAGCAGGATATTCATCCCTATGAAAAAGAAGGAGATTAACAGGACCGTCACCAATACCGTACGGACACGCATACCAGTCCGCAACAACTTATGATGGATGTGATTCTTATCCGGTAAGAAGGGATTCCTGCCTTTACGTAATCGATGCAACACCACACGGAAGACATCAAGAAGAGGAACCAGGAGCGTCGAGAATGCTATAACCATATAAGGGTTTGTCCGGACCTCCCCATCTGAATGTACGACACTTAGTTGTATTACCAAGAAGCTGAGGATATAACCGATCGTCAAGCTTCCTGTATCCCCCATGAAAAGTTTGTGCCCACGCTGAGCGTTGCCAAAAACGTTATAGAACCAGAAAGGTATCAATATACCTAATGTAGCTAACGCCAACAATGCATAAAAATAAGATCCGTTAGATATACAGATAGCCGCCAATACGGTAAGCGCGATACAACTCAAGCCGGAAGCCAAGCCGTCTATACCGTCAATCAGGTTAATAGCGTTGGTTATATAAACGACTATCAAAACCGTCAAAGGAATACCCACCCACGAAGGAAGCATATAAATTCCGAACAAACCGCCTAACGAGTTAATCCATGCCCCCGGCAACACCAATAGGATCGCCGTAAAAACCTGAACAACAAATTTGTAACGATAACCGACACCCACCAGATCATCTGCCACACCAATGAGATAAAGTAGCATACAACCACTGACCCAAAACAGTAACTCCAACAAACTTCGATCGGTTAGCAAACGAGCTATCGGAATCCCAACGCAATGGAACAGACCGATTATCAAACAGAGCGACACGAGTATCGCCGGGAAGAAAGAGATACCTCCCAAGCGGGGAACAGGTATGGAATGCACCTTACGCTCGTCGGGCTGATCGAACAATCGTTTCTTATAGGAGATCAACAAGATATTGGGGATAAGTATCAATCCCTGTAAAATGGATATCAAAAAACCACCCGATAAAAAAAGACCGGTCTCTATTATCGTTCTCATATTTTTTGAATAAAGCTTTGTGGGATATAGGAGGTCGCTACGGCACAGACCCCCTGAATGGCGACAACCAAACGGCTGTTTTTCTTGATCCGGCAGATATATCCTTCCGCCCCCTTGAATTTCCCGTCAATCACTCTCACACGTTCTCCCCGACAAAACTTGGTACTGTCAGCCCCCAAATATTCCATTCCTTTCTCGCCGGATGACGTGACCAACATGAAAATATTCATCTCCCGGTCCGGAATGATAAGTGGCACCTTTTTCAATTCCTTATCTCTTGTATACAGTATCACCTTGTCCGTGAATTGTCGCTGTATCTCCATCGCACGCAACGTCGTAGAATGAAAGAACAGGATTGAACTGATAATTGGTTTACGTATGATCTTTCTTACTCCATTCCGCATGACCACCGCATCCTCACAAGGGAAATAGCAATCGATATCATCCTTCTTGAGGGATTCCTCGATCTCAAAAACTTTGTTATAAAATACTTTTAGCGCAAACCAATGGTTGCCGTCAAGTGTTATTGTTTTCAATGAATTATACCGTTTTTATTCATGTACAAAGAGGATATACCTTCCATTCCTGTATTTCCTTATTTTTTGATTAAAGGATATACAGCAATCAAGGTTAATCCGGCTATTTTTATATAAAATTCCGAAATGAGGACCATTCCTGACTACAGTGAATGGGAAACCCTAACCCTATATTTCTACCGTTTCTTGGTAAGAAACAGTACAAATAGTTATTTATCTTATTATCAAATACATAAAATATATAAAAACTACTTTTTTACTCGGTTTACTCAATTTGATACTCGAAAAAAGATAAGGTTGTTGTCGAAAAAAGTATACACTCTCATTTTCCAGACCAGACAAAGAATAATAGAGAAGAAAACAATTAACGTATTTATATATGCTATTTGTTAACGAGTTACATCAACAGAGGATACAATTTATATCCAAAAATCCCCCCTTTATTTTTTTGTTTTGCAGATTATAATTACATTTGCGACGTATTTCTAAGATTTCTTACCAAGAGACAGTAGAATTTAGGTCTTTTAAAATTCCATTATTCGCATTGTCTATCAACGAGTTATCCAAAGAGTCCAAATAAATAAGAGTTGTCTTCTCGGAGGTATGTCCCATTCCTGCGCTGATAACCGCAACAGGGATATTATGATTGCGTGCAGCGGTAGCCCAACTATGGCGGGGAGTGTATGAAGATAGAGGCAATGTCTCACCGATTAACTTCCCCAATCGCTTTAATTTCTGATTATGGTAATTCAATCCCGTTTGGTATTGCAAGTAAGCCCGATCCGGATTTTCATCGGTAATGATTGGAAATACATAGGGAGTTTTCGAAGAGTCCGATAGATATCGTCTCAAGATCGCCTCTATACAAGGTTCAATTCGCAACGTCAGGTTTTGACCGGTCTTATGGCGACAGTAAGTAATTACCCCTTTACCTATATTTTCTTTTTTCAAATAAGCCATATCCACAAACGCCATCCCTCGAGTACTATAGCTGAATACAAACAAATCCCGAGAGAGAGCCAAAGCCGATGAATAAGACAGGTCAAGTCTCTGCAACTTCAAAATGGTCTTTTCACTAACGGCACGTTTCGATGTCTTGGCGATCCCGGTATATACCTCATGAAAAGGAAAAGCTTGCTCCACAAGTTGCTCTTGTACAGCTTTATTATAAGCGGCACGCAAGATTCTCATATAAAATGAGCTACTATTCTTACTCACTCTCCTTCCCCATAGCCATTTCTCATATTTGCAAGCCGTATCGGAGTCTAATGCGGTGAGAGGTATATCACAATTCTCTAAAAAAGAGGAGAAGCTGTTCAATGTTCGTAAATAATTACGGGAAGTACTGAATTGACCGCTATCATGAAGGAGTCCAATCTCTTTTCTCAAATAGTCCAACATTCCGGTTTCAGTTTTTGGAGATCGAAATCTCCTGATCACATCGGATAAGGTGTATTCATCCCCTACAGCATCTAATTCCCGAATGATTTTCCGGATCGCAACTAAGTCCGCATTTATTCGTTTCTGATAAGAAAAAATAGTTTTTTCATTGTCAGGCGTAACAACCAACTCTCGTTTCTCCCCATTCCACCAATGAGGAAATATCCGCATATCGGTAGTTATTTGCCTATTCTCCTGTCTGTGACAAAGTTGGTAGCAGACAACACCCGCTTTGCCTCTCACCGTCGATGGACGAAACTTTACTTTTATTGTAGCCATACTTTTTTAAGCCAATTTTACACTAGCCAACCCGAAATGTCAATAGGTAGACAATAATAATTATCATAGAAAATCTATCATAATGTCCTCATTCAGGAGCTATTTAAAACAT
Source organism: Parabacteroides distasonis ATCC 8503 (assembly GCF_000012845.1). Lineage (NCBI taxonomy): Bacteria > Pseudomonadati > Bacteroidota > Bacteroidia > Bacteroidales > Tannerellaceae > Parabacteroides > Parabacteroides distasonis. Next base: position 13,433 of record NC_009615.1, on the reverse strand, counting down.
ATGACTCACCCAAAAAGTTGTTTATAGGAGATATCTATCAGATTCTGCTAAAAAGATTGAATTTATGAAAAGAATAGTCTGCAACTAACACTTAATTATTTCGACGATATTCGGTTGGAGTGACCCCATAGCTTTGTTTAAAAGCCGTACTAAAATAACGAGCGCTGGAAAAACCGACACGGTCCGCTACTTCCTGAATACTCATATCCTTATGAGATGAAAGCAACCGAGAAGCCTCGACCATACGAAACCGAATCACATAATCACCAACCGAGACATCCGACAAATGACTGAACTTGCTATAAAGCGTCGTTCTACTCATCGCCATCGCAGAGGCGATAAAAGGCACATTCAAATCCGGATTACTCAAGTTCTCCCGAAGCAACGTATTCAATTTACACATGAATTGTTCGTCCGCATTGCTTGTCGCATCCTCTTTTGGAGAGAATAGACAACCGGACTCACGATAACGCACACGAAGTAGGTCTCGTTGTCTTAATATATTCCGCAGAATCACCAACAAGGAATCTATATCAAACGGCTTCGCCAAATAGATATCCGCCCCTGATTTATACCCCTCCCAAGGGAAACATAATCCCACGGAATGGAAATAGCCTGTTCCCCGGATATACCATCAGGATGAATCGGTAACCCATCTAAAGCCAAATTAATCATGCTCACAGAAAAATCCTCTTCCTCATGAATGTCATAGCCGGGCCGTATCCTAACCAGCCCTTCCACTCCAGAAATATAAATATTACCGGAAGAAGACTCAAAAGCAGGTTCCGGAAAGTACCACGATCGAAATATGCCAATCCGCAACAGGTTCCTACCCAAATATTTCCCTCCGCATCTTCCTCCAAAAAAACTATATCATTATAAGGAAGAGAATGCGGATTCTCCCTCTCCTCCTGATAAACGGTAATCTTTTCCCTATCGAAACGATTCAACCCAAATCGGGTACCAATCCACATAACCCCTCTTTCATCTACCAGCACACATTTTACGGAAGACTGCGATAATCCGTTTTCCAAAGAGATTTGTTTAAAATAATACCTAGGAGCTGCATAAAGAGACTCTGTTAAACACACTAAAAACAGCAATAGATATAATTGTAAAAACTTCCAAAATACTCGCATAGTTGTATATCACCCATTGTTCGGCAAAAACACTAAATCGTCCGAAATATAAGGCTTGCAGAGTATAAAAAAACGTTTTTTGAATTTTCACGGACGATTTTGGACTCAAGAAAATATCCTTAAAGCATAGATTTGCAGCAAGTGAAAAATTAAACAAAAAAGCATATCATTAAAAATTATTCTTATGTTACGTACAACGGGTATATATTTTATTATTTTGGTTATGATACTTGTAAAATGTTTCCTTCCGGACGAAAAACCGGAGATCATTCCTTTCCCCTTGCAAAGTGTATCAGACAAAGGTGATTTCACATTCAACAAGGCAACCCTCATCAGTGTAGAAAATGAAAAACAGGCTATGATCGCTCGGGAGTTGACCGATCTGTTCACGCTTTCCGCCGGATTCACCCCGGAAATAAAAATACAAGACAAACGAGCCAATATCATATTCCGCACAGACAAAGAACTAGCGGCCGAACATTATAAACTGAATATAGCCCCCTCTTGTATTCTAATAAAAGCATCCGGACAAAAAGGTTTCTTTTACGCAACGCAAACCTTACGTTTTCTGCTTCCTCCAGCAATAAACAGCCCAACTCAGGTAGAGATATTCAATGGAACGTACCGGGAATGACCATACTAGATGGCCCCCGATACAGCAATCGGACCGTGGCAATACACACACCTTTCACTCTCATCTCGAAGGATAATCTCAAAGAATTAATCGATCACCTAGCCATGTTAAAAATAAACAGACTTCATTTCACACAAGAAGTTCATGATACGACACCTGAAGGACAGCAAAAAATGAAGGATATGAACCTGTATGCTAAATCCAAGAAGATCACGATCTCAAACGGAACAACACACACCCATGATATCATATCGTATCTCCCGTTCCAAGCAGAGCTACTTATCTGGAAAGCAAATATCTCCGATTGCGATGAGGATAAAAAAGGTTATTCCAATATTTAGCGCCCATCGCAGAAAGAAGCTGGTCTGGTAATTTGTTAGCCCATCGCCTCACGCAAGATATCGATCAAGATAGGCTTCAATCCGCTTACGAAACATTCCACGGCGATCACCATCAGTATCAATCCCATCAAACGCATCATCACGTTATTTCCAGTCTCTCCCAATATCCGTACCAAACGGGTAGAAGCTTGTAAGATCAAGAACGTGATAAAATAAACCAATGCGATAATACCAATCAACGTACCCTTTAAGCTGAGTGTCGAGGCGTCATCCATAAGCATGATTGCGTTGGCGATCGCTCCCGGACCGCACAACATCGGGATTGCCAGAGGAGTAATGGATATATCATCCGCATAGGTTTTCACCTCTTCCTCTTTCAACTTCGCGTTCGAGTAGCGTGCTTGAAGCATATCAAACCCAATCTTGAAGATAATAAAGCCGCCAGCTATGCGAAAGCCGTTCGAGGAGATACCAAAGAACTTAAACAGGAACTGACCGGAGAAAGTAAAAACCATCAAGGTGATGAACGACACGATCGTGGCCCTTCGGACAATCGCTTTCCGCTCATGGTCATTCATACCATTGGTCATGGTCAAGAAAACCGGCATCGTACCGAGTGGATTGGTCAACGTAAAAAACGAAGTGAAACATAATAGGGCGAAAGGTAACAAGTCTTCCATATCAATAATTTTTTAATTGGCTAATGTGCCAATATGCCAATTAGTTGAAGAGAGCATGATTGGCACATTGGTACATAACATATTATCACATTATTTACTCATCCCAGACCAAATAGGCTGAGACCAACCAATGATTCAGCTTATTCCCATCCACTTCTGCCGCTTCCGGAATACTCACCGTCAGCGTATGATGGCCGGGTTGGATATCCTTCAGCTCCACCTCTTCCGGTATCACGTCCGATCCGGGACACCAATTAGAGCGGGAAAGATCCGAAGACGCCAAGGGTTCCTCTACTTCTTTCTCCGAATAACCCTTCTCGGTGATATAGGCAGCCAGACGCTTTCTCAACCAAACCCCGGTAGCCGGATTAAAACGACGGAAAGAAGCGCAGTCCGTACGCCAAGGAACAAAATCCAAGACAGGAACTCCATCAACAGATACAATATTCTGTTTCTCCACGAACTCATCACCACCGGAATGACCGCCATGTCCCGTAACGATATATTTCAGACGGACATCACGTGCGCCTTGAGGAATATCAAAATCCAATGACACGTCCTTCCGGGCGAATATATCCGGATATTCCTGCCCGATATAATAAACCGTATTCATCAACGGCTCTACATGTTTCTTCGGCAAAGCGTCGCAAGTCAGATCGGACTCGTCCACATCGATCGTCATGCTAGCGACGTATCCTTCCGGTGTCCATGTATCGATAAAGATCCCAACATAAGCGCCACCTTCCAGAAGAGGATACAAATCGGTTATGTCTTGCTCCCAGCTTACGCTATCCTCCCAATGGTCGACATACACAGGTTTACGATGTTTCGTCAAGCTATCCTCGGGACTACTGTAATGCCCTACTCCGAACGGAGTCATGAAACGCATCAATTCCACGGTAGGTTGATAATCCGTCCCGGGGATGATACCGATCATCTTCTCCAGTTTCACGCTATCCACCGCAGGAAACTCCTTCTCCCCTTTAGCGATATTCAACAAATTAATGCCCGAGGCATTTGGCAATACAAAACAAGAGCCGGATTTATCCCAGCGATCTCCATTCGAAGCTACCGTAACCCGGAGTTTGACGGAAACGTTTCGCTTATATTCCGGCAATGTTACCTTCTTCAAGATAATACGGCCATTCACCAAATGATAGATACTGTCCGGTCCCGGAGCGTTAAAAGCGGCGGGATATACATCCGGAGCGAAACGTACGTGGGTATCATTAAATACCTGTACGGAATAATCTCCCATTGACGGTAATTCTTTATGTCCGCAAGAAGCGGTACATAGAAAAACTCCCGTCAAGGAGACAAATAAAACCAATTTTTTAATCATTTTGTCTAGAATTTAGTAAGCTCCTTAATAAGCTGCTTTTGTCCGGCAGTCTTATCGGCGTGCGTACAAGGACCGGTCACACAACCGCCCTCGCAAGCCATCACTTCTATAAACTGCGCGGGAGCCTTTCCGGTTTTAGCATAAGCACGTAATAATGCCACATTTTTCTTTGTCAGGTTGGCTACCTGCACGGCATTTACGTTCTCGTCCTTCAAATAAACCTTAACGGCGTTGATCACACCACCACTTTGGGCGAAGCCATGCGCCTCACGGACAGCGTTAAATAATACAGAGAAAGGCTGGGCCTCCTCGATCTTGATACCCAATCCCTCCAATACGGAACCTACTTCCTCAAACGTAAGTGTAAAATCCACGCACGGATCTAGTTTCACCTCTTTTCGTTTCGCCACGCACGGGCCAACAAACACGATCTTCGCATCCGGATATTTTTCCTTCACGATACGGGCCGTATAATACATCGGAGATCCAGTAGAAGAGATGTATTTCTTTAAATCCGGGATATGTTTCTCGGCCAATTGCACGTAAGACGGACAGCAACTAGTGGTCATGAACGGTTGTCCTTCTTTCAATTTCTCGATCAATTCTTCCGCCTCATGACGGGTGGTTTCCATAGCGCCTTGCGCCACCTCAACCACTTCCTCGAATCCCAAGGACTTGATAGCGCCATACACTTTTTCCTTCGGAGCGCTAAACTGAGCTAAGATAGACGGAGCGACAATCGCTACCATCTGTTCCTTATTCCGCAAGCGTTGCAAGATATCGAATACTTGCGAGATCTCGAAGATAGCACCGAACGGACAAGCATTCACACATTTACCGCAATATATACATTTAGACTCGTCGATATGCTCCACCCCATACTTGTCCTTGCTGATCGCCTTAACCGGACAAACTTCCTCGCAAGGGATCGGGATATAAACGATGGCATGGTACGGACAGCTTTGGTGGCATTTACCACAGCTGATACAAGTTTCATGATCAATCTCGGCCTGACCGTTTTTCTTGAATCGGATAGCGTCCTTCGGGCAGTTCATATAACAACTACGAGCCACGCAACCCCGGCAAAGATTCGTGATCTCATAATTCACGGAGACACAAGAGGAACACGCCTCATCCACTACACACATGATATTTTCCTTCTTATTCTCCGAGCGGAACAAGGCACGCTTCGCATACTCTGAAAGCGGTGTCAACTCATCTTCCTCGTCCTGCATATCAAAACCAAGCAAAGGCAAGGTCTTGTATTTCCAGACGGCACGTTCCTTATGTACACAGCAACGGCCCCTCACTTTCGATTTTCGGGGACTCAACTCGATCGGTAAGCGATCTATTTCTTCTAGAAGACGGTTTTCTTTCCAGAGCTTTACTAACTTCGCCAGCAATCCGTGACGAACAATCATTACGTTGTTGGTAAATGCCATAATGTTATCGTATTTGTGCTTTTAGTATATCGTATATCGCATCACTTCTTTACAAACGCGAAGGTAAATAAAAGTTTCTAAACAGAAAGAAAGCTTTCTTTAAGAATTATCGAAGCACTATGAATATCTCCGCCAAACGGAGGATTTAATTTAGACAAGACAAGTTCCACCTCCGTGATCTGTGGAAATCTCTCTTTCAAAGCCTTCAAGATACGCCCCGCCGCGTGCTCAAGAAGTCTCGAGGGGATAGCCATTTCTGCTTTCACGGTTTCATATACTGTGGCGTAATTGATCGTATCGCTTAAATCGTCGCTCCATACCGCATTCTCCAACGGCGCTGTCAGTATCAAATCTACGATAAAAGTATTCCCAACCCGGGTCTCTTGGGGTGCCACGCCATGATAGGCATAGAATGTCATCCTTCGTAATTCAATCTTTGTTGTCATAATCTTTTAATTTATCTGTAAATGTATAGAAAGTAAACCTTCCTGCAAAAAAATAGTCTTATATTTGTCAACCAAGTAACAACACATTATGATGGGAATAAAACAAAAAGATGAAAATTCCGCAGGCGGATTACACAACGCCTTGGCTGCGGGGACAACGATAAAGGGTAATATTATCACAGAGACAGACTTTCGCTTGGATGGAAAAGTAGAAGGGGACATCAGTTGCAACGGCAAGATCGTTATCGGCCCCAAAGGTAGCGTAACAGGCAATATCGTATCCGAGAATGCTGAGATTCTCGGTGAGGTAGATGGCTCCGTAAAAGTAAGCGCAAAGCTTATTCTAAAATCAACAGCAATTATCAAGGGAGATATATATACCCAATCCCTAGAGATCGAACCAAACGCACGGTTCAACGGAGCCTGCTCGATGTGTTCCGAGAAAAAGAAAGCGGACAAATAGACTGAGGGCCGCACTTTTCGATACGGCCCTTAGTCTTTCTTATTTTCGTCCAGCCTCTTTTATCAACGAGACGATCTTATTATTCAGGTTATCAGCCTGCAAAAGCTGTTCCAACGTAATATGCATCCGGTAGCGCCAATAATGCGTTGAATTCGCAGGAACGTTAATACGCTCGGATTCTATATCCTTCCGCTTGATAGAATCATCCATAGCAAACCAATCCTGCAACGGAATAATCGTCAGCATGGAACGAGTCTTCAAATGATTAGAAATAATCTGGGCAACGATTTCAGCCGTACATTCATCCGGGGCCTCACCGATCCGTTGCAATACATGGTTGTAATAACGCTGTGTCTTCTCCGGATCTTCTTTCCACCAATTACGAAGAGGAGTCATATCATGTGTAGAAGTCGTACAAACCGAATGATAAGGCAGATTGAACATATCGGAAAATTCCCGCTGTGGGCTCTTCGGCATACGCTCAATCTCCAAGCTTAGTATTTGCAACTTATTCATAACCTCGGGAACAGAGGCGGGGATCATACCGAGATCCTCTCCACAAACCAACATCTCCGTGGACGCAACCAACGGTGTCAAACGCTTAAACGCTTGCGCCTTCCAAAAATCATTATGGCGATGATAGAAGAAATGCCAGTATAACTGATCGAACGCATAACGGTCGGAACCACTCAATTCCCGATAGATATAGGATTGATTCGCCGAGATCCGGGGATGAAACTTATCGGTCTCTCTTGGATCACGAAGAAATAATACCTCATTCGCAATCGTAAACAGGCCATTCTTGATCCGTAGGGAAACTGGATCCGCCTTATCCGCAAACAACGCCTCAATCTTCCTTTGCGTATCACAGAACGGTTTTAACACATAATGCCGGGAGGAGGATTGTGCCAAATAAGCACCTATCACCTCTTCTGTATTTTCCTCAAACAATTCCGATAAAAATTGTCGATTGATATGTGGGGTCGTGAAACGAGATTCGTTAAAATTCAATCCATACTGCTCGATCTCTTCTCTCGAGAACGGCAACGCTGGATTGAAATGACCACAAAGCCCTTGCACATATTCACAAGGAACCTCCCATATTCGGAAAAATCCCAAGATGTGATCTATACGGAAACAATCGAAATAATCACTTAACTTAGCGAAGCGTTTTTTCCACCAAGAGAAATTATCTTTCTCCATCGCATCCCAGTTATAAGTCGGGAACAGCCAGTTCTGACCGTTCATGGAAAAGTCATCGGGGGGAGCACCCGCTTGACCATTCATATTAAAATATTTCGGTTCCGTCCAAGCCTCTACACTAGTGCGGCTCACGCCAATGGGTAAATCACCTTTCAATACAACTCCATTCTTACGGGCATAATCCGATACCGACTTGAACTGGTTGTGCAATACATATTGCAAGAAATAAGAGAACGAGATCTCCGGCCATGCGTCACTATCTTCCCGGCATAGGGCGCGAACACGTGTCTTATTGTAAGTAGAATTACCTTGCCATTGAGAGAAATCCGATGTCCCATAACTTTCCCGCAAGAAACAATAAGTAGCGTAAGGCATCAACCATGACTCATTTTGCGCCAAGAACTCTTTAAACTCCGGCGTATCTAATACGGCCTTACCCTCCCCTGCGAAATATTCTTGACAATAACCCAATTTATATTTCAGTACTTCCTCGTAATCAACCGTATCTTTTGCGTTTAATTCTTTTTGCTTCCCTGCATAAAAAGCTGCTCTCTCCGGATCTTTCAAGGTCCCCAAAGCCGATAAATCCACATACATGGGATGAAGGGCATAAATAGAAATAGCGCTATACGGATAGGAATCCACCCAAGTATGGGTCATTGTCGTATCATTCATAGGTAATACTTGAATGATACGTTGGTGCGTCTTTCTAGCCCAATCCACCAACATGTGTAAATCTCCCAAATCACCTACTCCAAAGCTCTTTTCCGAGCGCAAGGAAAAGACGGGGATAACCGAGCCGGCACAACGCCATAACGGTAAGCTATCCCGGAAGTAAAGACCAGATATAACAACGGTCTCACCCTGTTTCTGGGGAACAAGACTTAGAATACGATTCTCATCACTCTCCCAATACAAAGGTTGACGGGAATCATTATCCCAAACCAAAAATTTATATTCTAAAGGATACCGTATCTCCGCAGCGTCTAAATCAATATGCCATTCCGGGAAAGTATCGCAACTCAGCAATAAAGCCTTGTCCGGATGCCAGTTACCTAAGCATTCTTGATTTCCAGTAATGGCTACACACTGATTCTTTTCCACCCGGGGAGCGGATATCTTTATCACCAATTTTCTTCCACTTCTAACGACCCTCTCATGTGTATTGCAGGGATGAGCGAATAAACTTTTGGTGAAAGCCGAAGAATAAAAGGCTAGATTATCCGGACGGATTTGCCAATAATCATAAAGGATGTAAGAATCAGATTGTCCATCCAATACAATCCGGTGATTCTTCTCCCACTCCTCAAAGATCTGCTTATCATTAACACTTAAGAAATATCTATATTCTATATCTTTTATATCGGGTGGAAGATCCAGTTCCAGTTTCCAGTTTCCATCCCCAGAGTAATTCATCTCCTTAGCCAAAGCAGGTTCCCAAGAGCCTAATTCCGGTATGGAGCCCACTACACATAACTTCTGTCCCCAAACGGTATGGAAGTTTATATTAAAAGAGACTTTCATGGTATATAGATTTAGTCAATTATTTAACCGCATTTAGAGGCTCCGCAATTCGTGCAGATCAAACAACCTTCTTGATAAATCAAGGTCTCCAACCCACAGTTCGGACATTTCTGCCCTTTCGCTTCCATGCCGTTCGGTAAATATTTCTTCAAGGCCCGTTCCACGCCATTCTTCCAAGTATTGATAGACTCGCTATTCAACTCCATACCCTGTACCAGTTTTATAACCTGATCGATAGGCATTCCGTAACGGAGCACACCGGAAATCAATTTAGCATAGTTCCAATATTCCGGATTAAACTTGCCATCCAAGCCTTCGATTGTCATTTTATAACCGCGTTTATTCTTGAACTGGAAGTCGTAATGCTTATTACCATCCTCATCATAGCTCTTGATGATCGTACCTTTAGAAACGTTTTTAGGTAACATGATACCCTCGTCATCATCGGCCAAACCGGTAAAGATCTCATACGGACGGCCATTCAACAAGCCGACGAAAGCGATCCATTTCTCACGGTTATTCTGGAATTTTACCACATCCGCATCCAATTCACGAGGACGGGTAGATACGATAACCGGTGGTTGCATGCAGTTGCAATCCTCTTTTTTCTTCTTTTTATCTGTCGCAATCAAGACACCGGAACGAGAACCATCTCGATAAACAGTACATCCTTTACATCCGCATCTCCATGCCTCAACATACAAAGAATCTACCAACTCCTCACTTACATCGTTCGGCAAATTGATCGTTACGCTGATAGAATGGTCCACCCATTTCTGAATGCGTCCTTGCATACGGACTTTTTGTAACCAATCGACATCATTGGAAGTCGCTTTATAATAAGGAGACTTAGCAACTAGCTCCTCCACTTCTTCTTGTGTATATTTCTTACTTGCCGAATAACCATTCGCTTGCATCCACGTTACAAACTTATGATGGAATACGATATACTCCTCGAAAGCGTCGCCTGTCTCATCCACGAAATCCACACGAGCCTCGGAATCGTTCGGGTTTACTTTGCGGCGGCGCTTATATACCGGCAAGAATACCGGCTCTATACCGGAAGTGGTTTGTGTCATCAAGCTAGTCGTTCCTGTCGGAGCGATTGTTAAGCAAGCGATATTACGACGGCCGTATTTCAACATATCCTCATATAAAGCAGGATCAGCCTCACGCAAACGGTTGATGAACGGATTTTTTTCCTCACGCTTCGCATCGAATATCTCAAAGGCACCACGTTCTTTCGCCAACATTACGGATGAACGATAAGCGGCCAAAGCTAATGTCTTTTGTATAAGTTCCGCACAATCGGTTGCTTCTTCTGTTCCATAACGCAAACCTAAAGCGGCAATCATATCGCCTTCCGCCGTAATGCCCACACCTGTACGGCGTCCTTGCAAAGTCTTTCGTTGGATCTTTTCCCACAAATGACGCTCTGTTTGTCTTACCTCCATGGATTCCGGATCCGAGTCGATCTTAGCCAAGATCATCTCGATCTTCTCCGACTCCAAATCAATAATATCATCCATAATCCGCTGGGCCAAACCTACATGCTTCTTGAACAAATCATAATCGAAATAAGCGTCCGGAGTGAACGGATTTACCACATATGAATATAAATTGATCGCTAACAAACGGCAACTATCATACGGACAAAGAGGTATCTCGCCACAAGGATTCGTGGAAACCGTACGGAACCCCAGATCCGCATAGCAGTCTGGTACAGACTCACGTAAGATCGTGTCCCAGAATAGCACACCCGGTTCAGCGGATTTCCAAGCGTTATGAATAATTTTTTTCCATAAGCCAGAAGCATCGATATCCTTCACATAAACGGGAGAATCCGAATCAATTGGATATTGTTGCTTATAGGTACCGCCATTAACCGCGGCATTCATGAAATCATCATCAATCTTCACAGATACATTTGCACCTGTAACCTTACCTTCCGTCATCTTAGCGTCGATAAACGCCTCCGAGTCCGGATGTTTAATAGAAACGCTCAGCATCAAAGCTCCACGACGGCCATCTTGGGCCACCTCACGGGTGGAATTCGAATAACGTTCCATAAACGGAACCAACCCGGTAGAAGTCAACGCAGAATTCTTAACCGGAGAACCTTTCGGGCGAATATGCGAAAGATCATGGCCTACACCACCACGGCGCTTCATTAATTGTACCTGTTCTTCGTCAATACGAATAATCGCACCATACGAATCCGCTTGCCCGTCCAATCCGATAACAAAACAATTAGAGAGTGAGGCAATTTGATAATCATTGCCAATTCCCGTCATCGGACTTCCTTGCGGAACGATGTAGCGGAAATGATCAAACAGGTCGAAAAGTTCTTGTTCCGACAACGGATTCGGATACTTTTTTTCCACACGGGCAATCTCACTTGCCAAGCGATGATGCATATCATTCGGAGATTCCTCATAGATATTTCCAAACGCATCCTTCAAGGCATATTTATTTACCCATACTTTAGCGGCGAGCTCGTCACCGGTAAAGTAATCCAATGAAGCCTTAAACGCTTCGTCAAAAGTGTAAGTTTTACGATCCACAATTATTATATTTATTTTGCGACTGCAAGTTTACGCATACTTTACCAGTTATCCAAATTACCCTACGTTAAAAAGAATACTTATTGAAAAGTTTTCCAAAACAAAACTTGCAACTCCACATTTTCAACTACTTAAACAAAACTAAGCATCAAATAGTTTTCCAAAAAGAAAACTTAACACTTATACGGATCTTCCAAAACAAAGAAGGACGCCTCTTTAGAGAGACGTCCTTATCCTACTATATAGGGATTCTTAATTTAGTTCTTGAGCAAGACCTCGATTTCCTCTACGGAAGACCGGAAAGACTTACTAGTCTCAATCTGGTCTTTGATCGTCTTACAAGCATGCAAGACCGTCGCATGGTCTTTCTTTCCTACGATCTTTCCAATATGGGAAAAAGAGGAGTCCGTATATTTCTTCGCCAAATACATCGTGATCTGACGGGCTTGCACGATCTCACGTTTACGGGAATTAGTCTGGATAACCGATTGCTCCAAGTTGAAATACTTGCAAACGATCTCCTGAATCATCTGTACGGAGATCTGTTTCTTCTCCAACCGAACCGCTTGGCTAACCACACGTTTCGTCAACGGCAGATCGATCTCACGATTATTGATAACCGCATTAGCCATTAAAGAGACGAGAATACCTTCCAAGTCACGGACATTCTCCGTCACATTATTAGCGATAAAGTTAAAGACCTCATCCGGAATCATGATTCCGTCATGGTTGATCTTATTCTTCAGTATCTTTTTACGTAGATCCAGATCCGGACGGCTCAACTCAGCCGTCAATCCCCATTTTAAACGGGTGATCAAGCGCTCTTCCATCCCTTGCAAATCCACAGGAGGTTTATCAGAAGTCAAGATAAGCTGCTTACCTAACTGGTGCAGGTGGTTGAAAATATGGAAGAATGTATTTTGAGTCTTATCCATACCGATCAACTCCTGTATATCATCCAACAGCAGCACATCGATATTTTGATAGAAATTCAAGAAGTCATTAGTCGTATTCTTACGGATAGCATCTGTAAACTGTACCCGGAACAAATGCGAAGATACATATAACACTTTCTTTTCCGGATGCAACTCCCGGATACGGGTTCCGATCGCATGGCATAAGTGAGTTTTACCCACTCCTGACGGACCAAAAATAAACAACGGGTTAAACGTAGTCTTTCCCGGATTCTGGGCAACAGCCTCACCCGCCGTACGAACCAGCTTATTGCTCGTACCCTCGAAATAATTATCAAAATTATACTTCGGGTTCAACTGAGGGTCCAAATCCTGCGGAGCAGTCGTCATAAATGGATTCGGAGCCTTGTTAGCGTCCTTGGGAGTAACTTTCTTTACAGCGGTGGAAGCATTCTCCGCCGGATAATCAACCGTACCACCAGTTGTCTTATCCACCATGATACGGTAGTTAAGAATGGTTCCTTGACCGATTACACGATACAATGTAACTTTCAAAACATTAACATACTTCTCTTCCAGATACTCATAGAAGAATTGACTAGGCACCTGTATGGTAAACTTCTTGTCTTCGTATGATAACGGAACGATAGGTACGAACCATGTGTCAAAAGCTGCCTTAGGCACAATATCCTTTATGACCGCAAGGCACTTATTCCACAATGTTTGATAATCAGTCTGCAT